>CAXUCZ010000130.1:0-7666 GCA_964249675.1 uncultured Acetobacteraceae bacterium
AGCGCAAGGATCGCGTCGACGACGCGCTGCATGCGACCCGCGCCGCGGTCGAGGAGGGCATCGTTCCGGGCGGCGGCGTGGCGCTGGCGCGGGCATCCGTGGCGCTCAGCAAGCTGACGCCGGAGAACGAGGACCAGAAGTTCGGCATCGAACTGGTGCGCAAGGCGATCCAGACCCCGCTGCGGCAGATTGCCGAGAACGCGGGCGAGGATGGCGCCGTGATCGCCGGCAAGGTGCTGGAGAACGGCGACTACAACTTCGGCTACGACGCCCAGACCGGCGAATACAAGGACATGGTCGCGGCCGGCATCATCGATCCGACCAAGGTCGTGCGCACGGCGCTGCAGGATGCGGCCTCGGTCGCCGGCCTGCTGGTGACCACCGAGGCGATGATCGCCGAGAAGCCGGAGAAGAAGGCGCCAGCTGGTGGCCCGCCGGGCGGCGGCATGGGCGACATGGACTTCTAGTCCGTTTCGACCAAACGTCGTTTGCACAGACCAGGAGGGCGGGCCGCAAGGTCCGCCCTTTCTGCGTCTTAGGGCGCGGCGCCGGGCGTGCCGTTGCGCGCGGTATTCGTTGACAGTCCCTCCTGCTTTCTGCATCCATTGTGAAACAATCGACGCTTTGACTTGCCTTGATGCGCCTCCCTACCGGAGCCTCCAAGTCGACAAATGGCACGGTTGTCAGCGGCGGCGCGATCCTTCTCGCGCGCCATGACGAGGGGAGAGGCGAATGGCTGTCGGCACGGTCAAGTGGTTCAATACAACGAAGGGATTTGGCTTCATCATGCCGCAGGATGGCGGCAAGGACGTGTTCGTGCACATCACCGCGGTCCAGGCGGCCGGGCTGCGCGGCCTTAATGACGGACAGAAGGTCAGCTACGACGTGGCGATGGAGCGCGGCAAGGCGGCCGCGACGAACCTCAAGCTCGCCTGAACCGACACGTCTGACGGGGATGAAAGGCCGCTCCGGTCATGGAACGGCCTTTCTCATGTCAGCTGCCCGCGGTAATGCCGTCGTTGGTGCGCGAGACGGCGGCGACGCGGCTGGCGCCGGCAGCCTGCAGGATTGCCTCGGCGCGAGCGCGGCGCTCCGCGTCGCGGGTATGGACGGCGAGCACGAGCTCGCCGCGCGAGGCGGCTGCGTTGCGGTCGTCGGTCTGGTTGCCGAGCTCGGCGCTGTGCAGCGCGTGCACGCCGCCACCGGCGACCGCCGCGGCGCCTACGGCGGCTGCGACCGCGACCGCGGCCAGCCCGCCGGTCGCGACCACGATGCCGGCGCCGATCATGCCGGCGCCGGCCGCCGCCATCGAGGTGTTCATGTTGCGGATCTGGGTGCGGTCGTCCACCGTGTCCGGGTTTTCGGCGCTCTCGTTCGGCGTCGCGTCGCCGGCGGCGTTGGTCACGTGCGGCAGGCTGAACTCGGCGCGGTCGAAGCCCGCCCGGGTGAGCTCGGCGATGGCGGTCTGCAGCGCTGCGTCGGACGGGAAGATCGCCTGCACCTCGAGAATGGTGTCGCCAAGCGCAGGGCCCGGCTTGCTGGTGTCTGACGGCATGGTTGCGCCCCTCGCTGCACGTGTTCGCCTCTCAACGTAGCGTGCTCGGTTGTGTTGCCTCTGACATGACGGCGGAGCCTCTGAACGATATTGGCCTCCAAGGGTTGGGGTCTGGGGCCGCGGGCCCCAGCGGGTCCAGGGCAGAGCCCTGGCCTTCCTGATTTTGCTGGAGGCCGCCCGATGCCGAACCTCCTCCAGTCAGCCATGCGCGCGGCGATCGAGGGCGGCGTCGAGGTCGTGGCGGCGTTCAACCGGCGGCGGCTGCCGAAAGGCGACAGCCCGTTCAGCGTCGGCATCCACAGGCCGATGCGCTCCGAGCTGACCTTGCACGACCTGACTGTCACCGGCGCGATCCCGTCCGGACTGAACGGGCGCTATCTCAAGATGGGCGCGAACCCGGTGGTCCCCGACCCGGCCGGCCACTGGTTCCTGGGCGACGGCATGGTGCATGGCCTTGCGATCCGGGATGGCCGGGCGCTGTGGTATCGCAATCGGTGGATCGGCTCGCGCCCGGCGGCGGCGGCGCTCGGGCGGGCCGCGGCGCCGGGGCCGCGCCGGGGGCGCAACGACACCGTCAACACCAACGTCGTCGATGTCGGCGGCCGCGCCTTCGCGGTGGTGGAGGCGGGCAGCTTTCCGGTCGAGCTCTCCGGAACACTGGAGGAGCAGCGCTATAACCCGTTCGACGGCACGCTCGGCGGCTCCTTCACCGGCCACCCGCATCGCGACCCGCTCACCGGCGAGCACCATGCGATCGCCTATGACGGCAGCATCTGGGATGCGGTGCGCCACGTCGTCGTCTCGGCCGTCGGCCGCGTGGTGCGCGACGTGCCGGTCGCGGTCGAGCACGGCCCCTGCATCCATGACAGCGGCCTCACCGCGCGGTTCGCCATCATCCTCGACCTGCCCGTGACCTTCTCGATGCGCGCGGTGCTTGGCGGGCACCTGTTTCCGTTTCGCTGGAACCCGGCGCATCGCGCCCGCGTCGGCCTGCTGCCGCGGCGGGGCGAGGCCGGCAGCGTCATCTGGTGCGACGTCGAGCCGTGCTTCGCCTTCCACGTGGCCAACGCGTTCGATCGCGACGACGGGCAGGTGATGCTGGACGTCATCGTCTATCCGACGATGTTCGCCTCGGGCGGCGCCGGGCTGGACGCGCTGGGCCGGTTCGAGCGTTGGACCATCGACCCCGAGACGCGCCGCGTGGTGCGCCAGGTGATCGACCCGACGCCGCAGGAGTTTCCCCGCATCGACGAGCGCCGCTTCGGCCGGAGCTACCGCATCGTCTACACCGTGTCCGTGCCGCCCGACGGCGACCCGCAGCTCGCCAGCGCCACCCGGTTGTACAAGCACGACCTGGAGACCGGCACCCGCCTGGCGCACGATTTCGGCGACGGGCATGTGCCGGGCGAGTTCATCTTCGTGCCGGCGAGCGCCGGGGCGGGCGAGGACGAGGGCTGGCTCGTCGGCCTCGTCATCGACACGGCGGGCGAGACGACGGACTTCACGATCCTCGACGCGCGGGCGTTCGAAGCGCCGCCGGTCGCTACGGTGCGGCTGCCGCACAGGATACCGCCGGGATTTCATGGCAACTGGTTTCCGGCGGGCCAGTAAGGCTGGGGCTTTGCTCTGGACCCACCAAGGGCCGCGGCCCCTGGACCCCAATCATGTCACCATCTCGGGAGAGAGCGCGATGTTGCAGGCTAGCTGCCACTGTCTGGCGGTTCGGCTCGAGGTGGAGGCGGCGCCAGCCTACCTCAACCAGTGCCACTGCTCGGTGTGCCGGCGCTACGGGACGCTCTGGGGCTATTACAGCCGCGATCAGGTGCGCCTCCTCAGCGCTCCCCGCGCGACGGAGGCCTATGGCTGGGGCGAGCGGAACCTCGAGTTCCATCGCTGCCGCTCGTGCGGCTGCGTGACGCACTGGGTGGACACCGATGCCGGCCAGTCGCGGATGGCGATCAATGGGCGGCTGCTGGATCCGGCCGACATCGCCGACGTGCCGGTGCGGCAATCACCCGGGCCGCCGTGACCGCCGACGGTCCGGAGCATCTTCAACAAAGCTGCAAGCGCTTATCGTGGTGAAATACGGCAAGATTTATGGCTGGCCGCTACCAGAGAGTTTGTGCCAGCCGCCCCATTTTTGTCGATGTGAATACTAACTTTTCAATGGGTTACGAAAATCTTGCCTATAGGCAAGAGTTTCAGGGCCATTACGAACTGGCCTGACCTCAGGTCATTGCTAGCACGATCACGTCGTCGTCCCACTCGTACGCGCTGTTCCAAACGGGATCCAAGGGCCTCCCGGCCCTTGGTGGGTCCAGGGCAAAGCCCTGGCCTTGCTTAGACGGCCTCCCCGAGCGGACGATTGCCGATCATGGCCATCAGCTCGCGGCGGGTTTCGGGGTTGGTGCGGAAGGCGCCGAGCATGCGGCTGGTGACCATGGTGACGCCGCTCTTATGGACGCCGCGGGTGGACATGCATTGGTGGGCCGCCTCGATCACCACCGCGGCGCCGCGCGGTTGCAGCACGTCGTTGATGGTGTCGGCGATCTGGGCGGTGAGGCGCTCCTGGATCTGCAGGCGCTTGGCGTAGGCGTCGACGAGGCGGGCAAGCTTGGAGATGCCGACGACGCGGCGGCCCGGCAGGTAGGCGACATGGGCGCGGCCGATGATTGGCGCCATGTGGTGCTCGCAAGTGCTCTCGAGGCGGATGTCGCGCAGCAGGACGATCTCGTCATAGCCGTCGACCTCCTCGAAGGTGCGCTCGAGCAGCAGCACCGGGTCGTGCTGGTAGCCAGCGAACAGCTCGCCGTAGCTGCGCGCTACGCGGTCGGGCGTGTCGCGCAGGCCTTCCCGGTCGGGGTCGTCGCCGGCGAAGCGGAGGAGCGTGCGCACCGCGGCGCGAACCTCCTCCAGGCTCGGATCAGGCAAAGCCGCCTGCCGCACCGACGGCGTATCGGGTCGCGGCTCGCCGGGTGGAGCCCGGTCGTGATGCGAGTCGGGTGGCGTCATGATCCATTGCCTCAACGAGGTAGCTGGTGACTGGCCGGCGGCGTTCCAAGCGGCGGGCGGGAGGCCGACGACTGGCCCGGTCTACTGAGACGAGACCTGGTGCTGGATAGCAGCCAGCAGCGCCTCGACCTGGTTGCCGTGCTGGCTCATGTAGCTGAGGTAGTCGCTGCGCTGGGTGAGGCGCAGCGAGGTGCCCTCGGCGACGACGTCGACGATCCGGGGCGCGCCGGAGGCCTCGCTCACCACCCACTGGACCTCGGCCGGCGGCGCCTCGGGGCGGCGGACGGTGGTGCCGACATACGCGTCCGAGCCGCGCTGCTCGGTGCCGGTCATGGAGAAGCTGACGCCGGCGAAATCGCCGAGATGGCCGGTGATGGAGGTGACCAGGACCAGGTGGAACAGGCCGACGAAGCGCTGCTGCTGGGCTGGGGTGGCGACATTCCAGAATTGGCCGAGGCAGAAGCGCGCGACGCCGGGCACGTCGACGGCGGCGTTGATCACCGGCTGCAGCTGACCGTGCTTCTGGGCCAGCGTGCCGGGGCCATTGACCACGGCGACGAGCTGGGTGCCGAAGGCGCGCACCATGGCGGTGTCGGCGGCGGTATCGGCGCGCGCGGCGGGCGGGAGAATGGCGAGCGCCATCGCACCGGTCAGCGCCGCGAGCACCAGCCGGCGGGTCGTCTTGATCATCGGGTCGGATCTTTCACTCGAGGCTGGGAGGATGGCAGCGAGCAGGGGCCGGCGCTACGAGCTCGATGGGACGCGGCGCAGGCGATGCAGGAGGCGGGAGGTGGCATAGGGATCGAGCGTCTGCCTGATGCTGTCGTCGACTAACGCGCGAGAGCGGGCATCGACGGCGCGACGGCGCCGGCGTTGCGCCGCAGCGGTTCGCTACCACACTGAGCGAGGCAGGACAGAGGCCGGCGGACGCCCGGCGATGGGCTGGCCAAGCGGCGTTGCCGCAACGGGCCGGCCTCTCGGCCTGAATGCGACGGTTTCGACGGAACGGCTTGCCTGGGCGGGGCACACGGGAGAACATCGGCGCGATGGACCAGACCGCAGGATCACTGGCGAGCAACGCGACGATGGAGCGGCCGGCCGACGCAAATGGCGGGCGGTCTACCGACGCGACGCTCGAGCGCTGGCTGACCGGGCCCCGGATCGCCGAGCTGCCGTCGCAGGCGGCGGGCCAGCAGCCGCCGACCCTGTCGTTCGAGTTCTTCCCGCCGCGCACGGAGGCGCTGGAGCAGCAGCTCTGGACCTGCATCCGCAGGCTGGAGCGGCTCGCCCCCTCCTTCGTCAGCGTGACCTACGGCGCCGGCGGGACGACGCAGCAGCGCACCCACGCGACGGTGGCGCGCATCGTCGGCGAGACCTCGCTCACGCCGGCGGCGCACCTCACCTGCGTCGGCGCAAGCCGGACCGAGGTGGACGCGGTGGCGCAAGAGTATTGGCAAGCCGGGGTGCGCCATATCGTCGCCCTGCGCGGCGACGCCGTGCCGGGCGAGGACTACGTCGCGCATCCGGACGGCTATGCCTATGCGGCGGACCTGGTGGCGGGCCTGCGCCGGGTGGCCGACTTCGAGGTCTCGGTCGCGGCCTTTCCGGAGGGACATCCCTCGGCGGCCAGCGCCGCGCACGACCTCGACAACCTCAAGCGCAAGCTGGACGCCGGAGCGACGCGGGCGATCACGCAGTACTTCTTCGACACCGGAACCTACCTGCGCTTCCTCGACCGGTGCCTCGCGGCCGGGATCACGGCGCCGATCGTGCCGGGGATCATGCCGGTGTCCAACTTCAAGCAGGCGGCGAAGTTCTCGGCGATGTGCGGGGCGACAATCCCGGACTCGATGGCGCGGCTGTTCGATGGGCTGGACGACGACCCGGAAACGCGGCGCATGGTGGCCGCCTACGCGGCGGCGGAGCAGGTGCGGCTGCTGCAGGCCAATGGCGTGGACGAGTTCCACTTCTACACCCTGAACCGGGCGGACCTGACATACGCCATCGCGCATATCCTGGGCGTGCGGCCGAAGGCGGCGTGAGCGAAGGAAGGCCAAGGTAGGCAAGGCCAGGAGCTTTGCCCCTGGACCCCATTAAAGGCGAAGCCTTTAAAATCCAGTCCTTATCCAGACTCCAATGAATGGGGTCTGGGGCCGCGGGCCCCAGCGAGGTCCAGGAGCAGAGCTCCTGGCTTCTTGCTTCTTATTGCCCCAGCAGCGTGATCGTCAGCGAGACGGTCAGCACGGACAGCAGGGTCGAGACCAGGATGGTGCGTGAGGTCAGGCCGGCGTCGCGGCGGTAGAGTTTCGCCAGCATGAACGGGCCGGTGCCGGTCGGCATGGCGGCGAGCAGCACCGCGCTGCGGGCCCAGAGCGGGTCCATGCGGAAGGCGCCGTAGGCGAGGGCGGCGGTCAGCGCCGGCTGCACCAGCAGCTTGAGGCCGACCAGGCCGGCGAGCGTCGCCGGGCGGACCGGGGTGGCGGCGGCCTCGGCCAGGAACAGGCCGATGGTGACCAGCGCCACCGGGCTTGCGGTGTTGCCGAGCAGGGTCAACAGGCTGAGCAGGGTAGCGGGGACGGGCAGCCCGGTTGCGGCGTAGAGGCCGCCGAGGATGGGGGCGGCCACCAGCGGGTTGCGGGCGAGCGACAGGGCGACGCGGCCGAGCGTGCGGGCGACGCTCGGCGTCTCCTGGCGGTCGAGCTCGACCAGGACGATGGCGAGCGCGAACAGGGCGCAGACGGTCAGCAGGCTGCTCAGCACCGCCGGCAGCAGCGCGCCCTGGCCGAGCAGCAGCAGGCAGATCGGGATGCCCATGTAGGCGGTGTTGGCGTAGCCCGCCGACAGCGCGTCGATCGCGGCGACCGCCAGGCTGCGCTGGCGGTCGAGCAGGAAGGATACGGCGCAGCAGGCCAGCATCGGCAGGGTGAAGGCAGCCAGGAAGCCGGTGTTGGCGAGGTCGGCGCGGGTGATGGTCGCCATGGCGCGAAACAGCAGGGCCGGAAGGGCGAGCTGGGTGACGAAGAGGTTGAGGACGTCGACCGCGTTGATGCCGAGCAGGCGACGGCGGCCGGCGAGCCAGCCAAGCAGGATGAGGGCGAA
>CAXUCZ010000131.1:0-5812 GCA_964249675.1 uncultured Acetobacteraceae bacterium
AGCCGCCGCCGCTCTCGCCGCCGCCCGGGGCCGCGGCATCGTCACCGTCGGCGCCGCCGCCTCGCCGGCCTTGCAGGCGGCGGCGCATCGCCTCAACGACCAGTTCGGCAATCTTGGCCGCACGGTGCTGCATATCCCTGCGGTGCTGCCTGAGCGCGCCGGGCTCGCCGAGCTTGCCGCCGGCATCGACCGCGGCGAGGTCGGGCTGCTGCTGATGCTCGGCGTCAACCCGGTCTACGACGCCCCCGTCGACTTCGACTTCACCGCTCGTCTCGCCAAGGTGGCGATGAAGCTTCATGCCGGCAGCCATGTCGACGAGACGGCGTTGCGCTCGGACTGGCACCTGCCGCTGAACCACGCGCTCGAGAGCTGGGGCGACGCCCGTTCGCCGGACGGCACGGTCGGGTTGATGCAGCCGACGATCGCGCCGCTCTACGGCGGCCGCAGCCCGGCGGAGATCCTGTCGCTGCTGACCGAGGCGGAGCCGCGTGACGGCCGCTCGCTGTTGGCCGCCTTCTGGCAGGCTGATCTGCCGGGCGACCGCTGGCCGGCGGCGCTGCAGCAGGGTTTTGTCGCCGACACCATGTCGCCGCCGGTCACGCCGGTGCTGGCGGCCGGCCAGGCCGCCGCGGCGCCGCCCGCCTCCGACGGCTCCGGGCTCAGCCTGATCTTCCGGCCGGACGCCTCGCTGTGGGACGGGCGGTTCGCCGCCAATGCGTGGCTGCAGGAGCTGCCGCGGCCGCTCACCAAGATCGTCTGGGACAACGTGATCACCATCGCGCCGGCGCTGGCCGAGCGGATGAAGATCGGCCACGAGGACCAGGTGGCCGTCGGCGTCGAGGGCCGGGTGATCACCGGGCATGCCTGGATCATGCCGGGCCAGGCGCCGCACGCGATCGGCGTCACCCTCGGCTATGGCCGCACCGATGCCGGCGAGGTGGCCGACAATGCCGGCTACAACGCCTACGCCGTGCGCCAAAGCGGCTCGCCGTGGCAGGCCGACAACGTCGGGCTGAGGCGCGTCGGCGAGCCGAACGGCCGGCTTGCCACCACCCAGGCGCATAGCAGCATGGAGGGCCACGACCTGGTGCGGGTGCAGCAGATCGGCGCGACGCCGGTCGGCGACAACGCCGCCTTCACGCAGCCAACGCTGTATGACGGCCCCGACCAGAGCCGGGTCGTGCATGGCGACGGCGTGGCCTGGGGCATGGTCATCGACCTGGACGCCTGCATCGGCTGCAACGCCTGCGTCACCGCCTGCCAGTCCGAGAACAACATCGCCGTGGTCGGTCCGGACGAGGTGCGGCTGGGGCGCGAGATGCACTGGCTGCGCGTCGACCGCTACTATTCCGGCGCGTTGGACGAGCCGGCGACGCATTTCCAGCCGGTGCCGTGCATGATGTGCGAGCAGGCGCCCTGCGAGGTCGGCTGCCCGGTGGAGGCCACCCTGCATGACCATCAGGGCCTCAACCAGATGGTCTACAACCGCTGCGTCGGCACTCGCGCCTGCTCGGGCTACTGCCCCTACAAGGTCAGGCGCTTCAACTACTACGATTATTCAGCCGGCGCGGCGCCCAGCCTGCAGGAGCAGCGCAATCCCTCGGTCACCGTGCGCAGCCGGGGCGTGATGGAGAAGTGCACCTACTGCGTTCAGCGGATCGCCGAGGTGCGCATCACCACCGATAAGGAGGAGCGCCCGATCCGTGACGGCGAGGTGGTGACCGCCTGCCAGGGAGCGTGCCCGACCCGGGCGATCAGCTTCGGCGACCTGGGCGATCGCACCAGCGCGGTGACGCGGGCGCGGGCGGATGGCCGCAATTACGCGCTGCTCGGCGAGTTGAACGCCCGGCCGCGAACCACTTACCTCGCCGAGTTCGCGCCGCCGGCGGCTGCCGATGGCATTAAGACTGGCGGCATCAAGACTGGCGACGTCGGGACTGGCGGCATCAAGACTGGCGACGTCAAGAGGAGCGGCGCATGAGCGACGTCACCGCCGGCGACCTCGCCGCGAGCAACCGTCGTGCGGCGGCGAGCTATATCGGCCCGCGCCAGGACTTCATCTCGATCGGGCGGGACGTCACGGCGATCGCCTTCACCCATCCGGGCTACAAGCGCTGGTGGCTCGCCTTTCTGGGCGCCATGGGCTTGCTCGGCGTGCTCGCGCTGGTGCTGTTTTTTCTGCTCTATGACGGCGTCGGGATCTGGGGCAACAACATCCCGGTCACCTGGGCGCTCGACATCGTCGGCTACGACTGGTGGATGGGAGTTGCCTGCGGCGCCTTGTTCATCTCGTCCGTGCTGCTGTTCTCCGAGGCGCCGGCGCGCTCGGCCTTGAACCGCATCACCCAGACGGCCGCGCTGGTGGCGGCCGTTGCGGCAGGCATCTACCCGATCATCCATCTTGGCCGCCCCTGGTTCTTCTATTGGAACCTGCCATACCCGAACACCCTGCTGCTTTGGCCGCAGTTTCGCTCGCCGCTGTACTGGGACGCGGTCGACATCATCAGCTTTCTCGGCGTGGCGCTCGGCAGCTGGTATATCGGCATGCTGCCCGACCTGGCGACGCTGCGCGACCGGGCGTTCGAGACGGCGCTGGCAGGTCGCAGACGCGGCCTGCCGCTGTTCCGGGCGCAGGTCTACGGCATTCTCGCTCTGGGCTGGCGCGGCTCGGCGGTGCATTGGCGGCGCTGGAACGCGTCGTGCCGGGCACTGGCGCTGATGGGCATCTTCGTCGTGATCGCGTTGCAGACGGGCGCGGCGGTGATGTTCGCCGGCAGCGTCGAGCCCGGCTGGCACGACACGATGCAGCCGGTCAGCTTCATCGTCGGCGCGCTGCTGCAGGGCATCGCGACCATGGCGGTGCTGGGCGTCATGCTGCGCGCCGTGTTCGGGCTCGAAACGCTGATCACCCGGCACCATTTCGAACTGCTCGCCTGGCTGATGCTGATGCTGGGGCTGCTGTTCCTTTACTGCTACGCGCAGGAGTTCCTGGTCACCGCGCTGTTCGGCGACAGCTTCGACAAGCAGCTTGCGGCGCGGCGGTTCGGCGGCTCGCACGCGTGGAGCCTCTGGGCGATCGTGATCGGCGCGATCCTGCCGGTGCAGCTGTTCTGGTCTTCGGCCATGCGCGGCTCGGCAGCGGCGTTGGTCGTCGTCGGCCTGCTGGTGTCGTTCGGCCTGTGGGCCGACCACTTCATGGTCATCGTCGTCACTCTGCAGCAGGACTTCCTGCCGTCGGTTGCCGCGCCGTATCACGTCGCGTGGTCCGGCCTGCTGACCTTCGTCGGCTCGGTCGGCCTGTTTCTCGCGCTGCTGCTGCTGTTCCTGCGCTACTTCCCGGTGGTGTCGATCATGGAGACCCGGCGGCTGTCGGCGCTGCGCGTTGCCGACGACTTGGCGCATGGCTCGGTGATGGCGCCGGCGGCGGTTCGGGGGGCACGCCGGCGTGGCTAGGGGTGCGGGGCAGGGACATGCCGGCGTCGATGCCGCGCACCAGGTTGCCGACGGGCACGAGAACGAGGCTCCGCTCTGGGGCGTCTCGGCCGAGTTCGACGATTCCACGTCTCTGCTGGACGCCATCGCCGACCTGGCCCCGCGCGATCTTGGCCGGCTCGACACCTACAGCCCGGTGCCTCTGCCGGCCGTGGCCGATGCGCTCGGTATCCGGCACCCGCCGATGAACGTGGTCGCCATCCTCGGCGCGCTGGTCGGCGGGGCGGCGATGATGGCGATGTGCCTTTACGCCACCGCCTATGACTACATCTTCAATATCGGCGGCCGGCCGCTCTACAGCTGGCCGGCCTTCGTCGTGCCGACGGTGTCCTTCGCGACGCTGAGCGGCGCTTTCGCCGTGTATATCGGGCTGTTGATGCTGAACCGCTTGCCGACGCTCAACCATCCCGCCTTCAACATCCCGAACTTCAGCCGCTCCACCCAGGACCGCTACTTCCTGGTGATCGAGGCGCGCGGCGGCGCGTTCGACCCCGACCTCGCCGAGCGCGCCCTGGCTCGCCTGGCGACCCGGCCGCGTCTGGTCACCCGGGTGAAGCGATGAGGCAGGTCGCTCTGGTTGCCTTGGCAGGCCTCTGCCTCGCGGGCTGCAAGCGCGAGGACATGTACACTCAGGACCGCTCGCAGACCTGGGATCGTGACAGCTTCTTCTCCAATGATCGGGCGATGCGTCAGCCGGTGGCCGGGACGGTGGCGCGCAACCCTGCCAACTTGCCGGTGCCGCAGCCGGTCGTCATCGACGTCGCCATGCTCGAGCGTGGCCATGAGCGGTTCGACATCTTTTGCGCGCCCTGCCACGGCCGCGCCGGCGACGGGCGCGGCATGATCGTCCAGCGCGGTTTTCCGCAGCCGCCGTCGTTTCACGAGGCGCGCCTGCAGCAGGCGGCCGCCTCGGTCTTTCTCGACGCGATCGTGAACGGCTATGGCGTGATGTACAGCTATGCCGACCGGGTGCCGCCCGCCGATCGCTGGGCGATCATCGCCTATATCCGCGCGCTGCAGGTCAGCCAGCACGCCCCGGCCATGGCGCTCAGCGCCGCCGACCGCGAGCACCTTGCCTCGGCCCCTACCGAGGCCGTTCCAGGCGCCGCTGGGCCGCAAAACCCGCAGGATGGCGGCCAGGAGCCGGGCGGCCACGACGACGAGACCCGCGGGGCAGGGTCATGAGCCCGACCGGGCGCTCGCCCTCGACTGGGCGCGATCGCCTGCTGTGGTTGCTGCTGCCGCTTGGCGTCGGCGTTGCCGGCCTGGTCGTTCTGCTGTTGCTGGGGCTGGCCGGCGGCGTGCGCGTGATGCCGTCCTACCTGGCGGCCTGGCTGTTCTGGCTGTCCGTTCCCGTCGGCGCCCTGGCCGTCGTCATGGTGCTCGAGCTCGCTGGCTACAGCGAGACCGCCACCGCGACGGCCATGCGTCCGCTGCTGGTGCTGTTGCCGCTTGGCGCGGTGTTCATGCTGCCCGTGCTGGTGCGCCTGCCGGCGCTTTACGGCTGGGTGCAGGCGCCGCCGCCGGGGTTTGCCGGCGGCTGGTACAGCGCCGGCTTCTTCGTCGTGCGCAGCCTGGTCTACCTTGTCGCCTGGTCGCTGCTGGCGCTGGCCTTCCTGCGACCTCATCGCTTCCGCGATCGGCGCGGTCTGGCGGGCTTCGGCCTGATCGTGCACTTCTCCGTCGGCTCGCTGGCCGCGCTCGACTGGGCGATGTCGATCACGCCGGGGCTGAACTCCGCGGTGTTCGGCCTTGTCGTCATCGTCGGCCAATGCTCGCTCGCGGTCGCGACGGGCCTTATGCTGACGGCGGGCGGCCTGAACGCGCCGACCTTGCGCAAGGCCGCCTGGCTCATGGTTGCCGTACTCGCCGCCTCGGCGTTCCTGCAGTTCGTGCAGTATCTGACGATCTGGTCCGCCGACCTGCCGCACGAGATCGCCTGGTATCAAGCGCGCATGGGCGCCGGCGTCATCGTGCCATGGTTTGGCGTGGCGCTGCTGGTCGTCTCCAGCAGCCTGATGCTGCCCACCAGGCTCTCCGCCGTCGGCGGCCTCGTGGCGGCGCTTGCGGCCCTCGTGGTGCTGCTGCAGGCGCTCGCCACGTATTGGACGATCACGCCGAGCTATACCGGCGCTTGGCGCCTGGGACTGGCCGACGCGATGGCGCTGCTCGGCATCGGCGGCGTGATGGTGGCGGTGTTCGGCGTGACCAGCGGCCGTGCTCGCGGTGAGCCGCCGCTGATCCCGGCCCGGTTTGCCCTGACAGGAGCGGGCCATGGCGGCAGCTGACCGCAATGCGGCGCCGGCGAAGGATCGTAGGC
>CAXUCZ010000131.1:5822-7643 GCA_964249675.1 uncultured Acetobacteraceae bacterium
GTTTCGGCACAGACGGGATCGTCTGATCCCCTCGTCGGCGGCTCGATGCTGCTGTTTCGCAAGCAGGATCCGAAACATGCGCCGAGCGCCGGCCGTGGCGCCCCGTCGACGCCCGCCAATCCGAAGTCGATTGCCGACGGCTACGAGCTCCTCGACGCCAATCCCGTCAGCATCGTCAAATGGGCAGGGCTGCTGCTCGGCTTCGCCCTCGCCATGATCAGTTTGATGATCATCCTGGTGAACGTCTTGGACGCCACCACGGCTCGCGACGACCGGCGGCTAACGCCGGAGCAGACCGCCGCGATCGCGGTGCCGCTGCCGCACCTGCAGGCGCAACCCTATCTGGACCTGCACGCCGAGCGCGTGCACGAAGACGGGTTGCTGTCCGGCTATGCCTGGATCGGCGCGCGCCACGCCGCAGCACGCATTCCGATCGGCCGTGCGATGACGCTCTCCACCGGCCGCTCCCTTGATCTTGGGCCGAGCAGCCTTGGCGCTCCGGCCGTCGACGGACATCCCGCACCATGAATCCATCCGATTACCCGCTGGCGCTCTGGCCGCCGGCCGCCTCGGTCAGCGCCGCCAGCGCGGACCACCTGATCATCTCCTTCACCGTGCTGACGCTGTTCCTCACGGTGCCCATCTTCATTGCGATCACCTTTTTCGCCTTCTATTACCGCGAGGGCACGAAGGCGAACCGCGACCATCTCAACATCCGCGACAGCCGCCTCGAGATGGCGTGGATGATCATCCCGTTCGTGCTGACCTTGTTCTTCTTCGTGTGGGGCGCTCAGATGTTCCATACCCACAAGCACGCGCCGGCCAATGCGCTGGAGATCAGCGCCATCGGGCGGCAATGGATGTGGAAGTTCCAGCATCCTGGCGGACAGTGGGAGATCAATGATCTGCACGTGCCGGTCGGCCAGCCGATTGTCATCAACATGATCAGCCAGGACGTGATCCATGCGCTCTACATTCCGGCCATGCGCATTCAGATGGAGACCTTGCCGGGGCGCTACACCTCGCTCTGGTTCAACTCGGACCGACCCGGCGTCTATCGGCTGTTCTGCTCGGAGTATTGCGGCACCGACCATTCGGCGATGGACGGTCTGCTCACCGTGATGGAACCGTCGGCCTATGCGCAATGGCTGTCGCATGCAGGCACGTCCACCTCGCTGGCCGCCGCCGGCAAGGCGCTGTTCAGCACCTATGGCTGCTCCGGCTGCCACGCCGCGGGCTCGAACGTGCGGGCGCCCAGCCTGGCGGGGCTTTATGGCAATCCGGTGCCGATGCAGGCCGGCGGCACCGTGCTCGCCGACGACAGCTACCTGCGCGACAAGATCCTGAACCCGGACGGCAACCTGATCGCCGGCTACAAGCAGGTCATGCCGACCTTCAAGGGCGTCATCGCCGAGGACGACCTCGTCCGGCTGGTCGCCTACATCAAGTCCATCGGTCAGCAGAGCGCCTCCATCGGCGGCGACGGCGGGCCGGGCGGAACAGTTGGGAGTGCCACTCGATGAGTCCGCTTGACTCCACGTTTCGCGATGCCGCGACGGCCACGCCGACGATCGGTCGGCCGAAGGACTATCTGCACGAGAAGTCGACGCTGGCGTCGTGGTTCTTCACCATCGACCACAAGCGGATTGCGCTGCTTTACCTGGCCTCGATCACCGGCTTCTTCGTCATCGGCGCCGTCGCCGCCGGCCTCATCCGGCTCGCGCTGGTGGTGCCGAACGGCCAGATCTTCAGCAACGACACCTACAACAAGCTGTTCACCGTCCACGGCGTGGTGATGGTGTGGTTCTTCCTGATCCCGTC
>CAXUCZ010000132.1:0-1053 GCA_964249675.1 uncultured Acetobacteraceae bacterium
CTTCTACGGCAGCAAGCTGCTCACCACGGCGAACTCCAGCGAGGACCGGGACTCTGCGCTGTTTCAGAAGCTCGGCATTACGGCGAGCAAGTAAGGCAAGGGGCGTCGCCCCTTGACCCGATCGTCACGCGAAGGCGTGCTGCGCACGACGGCGAAGCCTTTGAAATCCATTCATTATCTACTTTCCACGGCGAGGTCTAAATGGTGGCCTCACTCCTGACGAAAGGGGGCCTGGGGCCTCAGGCCCCAGCGGAGTCCAGAGGCAGAGCCTCTGGCCTTCCCTGGCGCCCTTACACCCAAATGAAAACCGCGAGCGCCCCCCTGGCGGTCGCCCGCACCGAGGGCTCGCGCCTCATCCTCGAAGACGGCCGCGTCCTGGTCGACGGCATCGCCTCCTGGTGGACCGCCTGCCACGGCTACAACCACCCGCATATCCGCGACGCCGTTGCCGCCCAGCTCATCGCCATGCCGCACGTGATGTTCGGCGGCCTCACCCACGCTCCGGCCGAGCGCCTGGCCGAGCGCCTGGCCGCGCTGCTGCCCGGCGACCTGCGCCACGTCTTTTTCGCCGAGAGCGGCTCGGTCGCGGTCGAGGTGGCGATGAAGATGGCGGCGCAATACTGGCTGAACGCCGGGCAGCACGGCCGCACCCGCTTCCTCGCCTTCAACGGCGCCTATCACGGCGACACCTTCGCCACCATGGCGGTGTGCGACCCGGAGGAGGGCATGCACCGCCTGTTCCGCGGCCTGCTCGCCGACCATCTGCTGGTCGACCTGCCGCGCGACGCCGTCTCCATCGCCGCCTTCGACGCCGCCCTCGCGGCGCACGCCGCGGGTCTCGCCGGCGTCATCGTCGAGCCGCTGGTGCAGGGCGCCGGCGGCATGCTGTTCCACGACGCGGCGACCCTGCGCCGCGTCCGCGCCGCGGCCGACCGCCACGGCCTGCTGCTGATCGCCGACGAGATCTTCACCGGCTTCGGTCGAACGGGCGCCATGTTCGCCTGCGAGGCCGCCGGCATCGTTCCCGACATCATCACCCTGTCCAAGGCGCTG
>CAXUCZ010000132.1:1063-7633 GCA_964249675.1 uncultured Acetobacteraceae bacterium
CCTACATGGCCAACCCGCTCGCCTGCGCCGCTGCCAACGCCTCGCTCGACCTGTTCGAGCGCGAGGACCGCCTCGCCCAGGCCGCCGTGATCGCCGAGGCGCTGCAAGCCGGCCTCGCCGGGTGCCGCGGCCTGCCGGGCGTCCGCGACGTGCGCGTCCGCGGCGCCATCGGCGTGGTCGAGCTCGATAGCCCAACCCGCCTGCGCGGCCTCGGCGCCGCCTGCGCCGCCCGCGGCGCCTGGCTGCGCCCCTTTGGCCGCACCGCCTATCTCACCCCGGCCCTGACGATTTCGCCCGCCGACCTGCAGCACCTGATGCGGGTTCTGCGCGAAGGGCTAAGTGAAGCAAGGCCAGAGGCTCTGCCTCTGGACTCCGCTGGGGCCTGAGGCCCCAGACCCCCTTCTGTTTGGGGTCTCACCGGGCTCTTTCTTGCTTGGCGAAGCCATTCGATCCTGCCCCGCACGCCACGGACTCACCGTGGACACACGGAAAACAGATGGATTTTAAAGGCTCCGCCTTTAATGGGGTCCAGGAGCGAAGCCTCTGGCCTTCTCTGGATCTCCGATGTCCCGCCTAGACCCGATGTTTGAAGCCGCCCTCGGTCGTCGAGACGCTGACCAGACACGTCGCGTCCTGCGCGTCGTCACGCCGGCGGCGCAGGGACGGGTGGAGCACGCCGGGCGCTCGCTGCTCGATGTCTCGTCGAACGACTATCTGGGCCTGTCTCGTCATCCCGCACTTCGGCAGCGCTCCGACCAATGGGCGGAGCGCTGGGGCGCCGGCGCCGGCGCCTCCCGGCTGGTGCGCGGTAGCTTCGAGGCGCATGCGCGGGTCGAGGCGAAAGTCGCTCTGCTGAAGGGCAGGGAGGCTGCCTTGGTCTTCGCCTCCGGATGGCAGGCCAACGCCGCCGTGCTGGCAGCGCTGCTGCGCCTACCCGCGGCGGGCGCGAGCGTGTTCGCCGACGAGCTGGTGCACGCCAGCCTGCACCACGGCGTCCGCGCCGCCGGTCTGCGGCCGCTGCTGTTCCGCCACAACGACCCGGCTCATCTCGAAACGCTGCTCGCCGCCGCGCCCGCCGCCACCCAGCGCTTCATCCTCACCGAGAGCGTCTTCAGCATGGACGGCGACCGCGCCGACCTGCCCGCGCTCGCCGCCCTCGCCGCACGCCACGACGCCTTCCTCTACGTCGACGAGGCGCACGCCACCGGGGTTCTCGGCCCAGCCGGCGCCGGCCTGGCCGCGGGCATCCCCGGCATCGACCTGGTGATCGGCACCTTCAGCAAGGCCCTCGGCGCGTTCGGCGCCTACGTCGCCGGCTCCCTCCCGCTGATCGACTGGCTGGTCAACGTCTGCTCCGGCTTCGTCTACACCACCGCCCTGCCGCCAAACGTGCTGGGCGCCGTCGACGCCGCGCTCGACCTGCTGCCCGAGCTCGGCGCCGCCCGCGCCCATCTCGCGACCCAGGCGACCCGCCTCCGCGCCGCCTTGACGGCACTCGACATCGCCACTGCCGGCTCCACCCAGATCGTCCCGGCCCTGGTCGGCGACCCCGGCCGCGCCCTGGCGCTCGCCGCCGCCCTGGAGCGCCGCGGCATCCTCGCCGTCGCCATCCGCCCGCCCACCGTCCCACCCGGCACCAGCCGCCTCCGTCTCGCCCTCTCCGCCGTCCACACCGCCTCTGACCTCGACCACCTCGTCGACGCCGTCGCCGGCGGCTGGCGCGAGTGTCCGGCATGAACGGCCTGTTCGTCACCGCCACCGACACCGGCATCGGCAAGACCGTCGTCGCCGCGATCTGCGTCCGCGTGCTTGACGCCGCCTACTGGAAGCCGCTGCAGACCGGCCTCGCCGACGAGCCCGGCGACACCGCCACCATCACCCGCCTCGCCAATCCCCGCCGTGTCCACCAGCCCGTCTACGCCCTGTCTGCCAGCCTTTCCCCCGCCGCCGCGGCCCAAGCCGAAGGTATCCGCATCGATCCTGCCCGCCTCGCCCTGCCCGCCGCAGACGCCCCCCTCGTCGTCGAAGGCGCCGGCGGCGTCCTGGTCCCGATTACCCAAGACTTCCTGATGATCGACCTCATCGACCGCCTGGGCCTGCCGGTCGTGGTCGTCGCCCGCAGCACCCTCGGCACCGTCAACCACACCCTGCTGACGCTTGCCGCTCTCCGCGCCCGCGCCATCCCCATCCTCGGCGTCGTCCTCAACGGCCCGCTCAACCCGTCCAACCGCAACGCCATCGAGCACCATGGCGCCGCCGCCGTGCTCGCCGAATTAGCGCCGCTCGACAGCATCGACGCGGCCGCGATCAGCGGCGTCGCAGACAAGTGGAGGAAGGCCAGGCCTTCCCTGACCCACCAGGTCCGTGAACCCTGATTGCGCAGCAAGCGGCGGGAGGCGCCTCCACGCGAGCGGGCGCATAGAGCACTCATGATCGACACACAGGCATTTTGGCGCGCCGTCAGCGAACGCGACCGCTCCGCCGACGAAACCTTCGTCTACTCCGTCGCGACCACCGGGATATACTGCCGCCCGAGCTGCCCCTCCCGTGCCGCCCGCCGCGCCAACGTCGCCTTTCACGACACGCCTGCCGCCGCCGAAGCCGCCGGCTTCCGCCCCTGCCTGCGCTGCAGTCCGAACGGCCTTGCGCCTGCCGCCGCCCGCGCCGCGCTGATCGCCGCCGCCTGCCGCCGTCTCGATGCGTCCGAGACGCCGACTCCGCTCCACGCCCTCGCCCGCGACGCCGGCCTCAGCCGCTTCCACTTCCATCGCCTGTTCCGCGAGGCCACCGGCATCACGCCCGCCGCCTACGCCGCCGCCCGCCGCCGCGCCCGTCTCCAGGCCGCGCTGCCGGCAAGCCCCACCGTCACCGACGCCCTCTACGACGCCGGCTACAATGCCAGCAGCCGGTTCTACGCCGACGCGCCGGCGACCCTCGGCATGCCGCCCGCGGCCTATCGCGCCGGCGCTCCCGGCCGAACCATCCGCTACGCCTGCGCGCCCTGCGTCCTCGGCATCGTGCTCGTCGCCGCCACGGAGCAGGGCCTGTGCGCCATCCTCCTCGGCGACGTTGCGGAGCCGCTGATCGTCGACCTCCGCCGCCGCTTTCCGCGCGCCACAATCCAGCCCGCCAATGCCGGCTTCACCGACACCCTGGCCGCCGTCGTCGCCCTGATCGATCGTCCCGCAGCCGGTCTGACCCTGCCGCTCGACGTCGCCGGAACAGTCTTCCAGCACCGCGTCTGGTCCGCCCTGCAAGCGATCCCGCCTGGGCAAACCACGACCTACGCGGCGCTCGCCGCCGCCATCGGAGCACCAACGGCCAGTCGCGCCGTCGCCGCCGCCTGCGCCGCCAACCCGCTCGCCGTCGTCATCCCCTGCCACCGCGTACTGCGCGCCGACGCGTCGCCCTCCGGCTACCGATGGGGCCTGACGCGTAAGCGATCGCTGCTGGAGGCGGAGCGCGCCGCCGACGCAACGCCGGGTGGAACGGCGCCACCCGTGAGATGCGGCTAGTCGGGCACCTGCTCAATCGCCGTCGGCTCCGGCTGCGATTGCTGGTTCTGCGCGTGCCGATAGCGGCTCAGCGCCTGGTAGGTCTGCAGCCGCGCCCGCATCAGCGAGCCGAGCGGCCGATGCGCCGCCAGCGTGTGCGCCGGCTGGAACGACAGCGTTTCGAAATAGGCCTGTCGCGCCGCGCTGTAGGCCTCCTGCGCCGGGATCGTCAGCCGCGCCACCGCGACATACGGGCTCTCGTCCTCCGGCCACACCGTCGAGGCGTCCTCGACCGGCATCCGCTCGAGGTCGGTGCAGAGCTGCGCCCGCAGCTCGAACACCGCGCCATGCTCGCGGATATGCGCCACCGTCGCATGGCGGAACGCGTCCGGATCGGCGCCGGTGTCGAGCGTCTCGCCGATCTTCGCGACGAGCTCCGGCGAGACCGGAAACACGCCGATCTTGGCGACGAAGCTGCCGTAGCGCAGCGCCGCCTGGCTGAAATAGGCGTCGGCCAGCGGGTTGCGCCTGGTGTGGCCGAAGAAGCCCAAGGTGGCGCTGTCGGCGCCGACCGCGTTCAGCGCCGCATTGGCCACGCGCGCGGTGCTGGAGACCGCCTGCTTCAGGCCCTCCGGCAGCCCGGTATTCTTCTGCACGCCCTTGATCGCGGTCAGGAACTTGGCGGCGCTGGCCTGCGGGAACGCCGGCCCGGTGGCGAGCACGAAGTCCTGCGTCGCCTCGCCGTGTCCCGCGAGCTTCTCGCCCTCGACGCCCAGCACCTTGATCGACAGGCCGCGATGGGTCGAGACGCTGTCGGAGAGCTCCTCGCCCGGCCCCTGCGCCAGCCGCACCAGCGCGTCGTAGCGTCCAGGCTCGCCGAACAACCCCTGCCGGTAGGCCGGCCGCAGGTCCGCCAGCACCTCCAGCGTGCCCTTCAGCAACGCGCTGGCCTTGGCGTGCGAGGCGCGCACGGTGCGGCCGTCGCGCTCGGCGACGGTCTGGCTCTCCTTGGTCATCGTCTCGATGATGCCGCTGATCGTCTCCGCCTCCTCCGGCGTGCTGCTCTCGACGCCATCACCAAAACGGACGAATTGTAAGTTGTCGCTCATCACGTGCTGACTCTCCCGTCGCTGACTCCGTCGTTGTGACTAGTGCGCCGGCCCGCACACGGACGCATGACAAGCCCGTGAACGCCGGTAAGCCCATGAAAGGCGGAGCTTTTAAAATCCGTCTCCAGTCATGATCACCGCCGGGGCGGCGGCTCAGCCGCTCTGTCAGAGGCCAGGTTTTCCGCCCGTGCGACACAACTAACAGGGCGATTTTGAAGGCTCCGTCTTTAATGCGGTCCAGGGGCGACGCCCCTGGCCTTCCTCCTCCAGGGCTCCCCATGACCTCTCAGCACAGCTTCGTCGCCGAGCGCTACGAGCCCCGCGCCCAGGCCTACCTGGCCAGCGCCGTGCACAGCGCCGGCGCCGACCTCGACCAGGTCGAGGCCCTGCTCCGATCGTTCGTGACGCTGCCGCGCGTGCTCGATCTCGGCTGCGGCGGCGGCCATGCCAGCTATCGCGCCGCGCCGCACGCCGCCGCGGTGACGGCGTGCGACATCACCATCGGCATGCTCGCGGTGGTCGCCTCCGAGGCGGCCCGGCGTGGCCTGTCCAATGTCGCGACCGTATGCGCCGCCGCCGAAAGCCTGCCGTTCGCCGACGCCGCGTTCGACGTCGTGCTCTGCCGCTTCAGCGCGCATCACTGGCAGGACCTGGCCGCCGGCCTGCGCGAGGCGCGTCGCGTGCTCGCACCGGGCGGCACGATGGCGTTGATCGACACCGTCGCCCCGCCGGACCGCACGCTGGACAGCGTGTTGCAGGCCATCGAGCTGTTGCGCGACGCGACGCATGTTCGCAACTACACCGTCGACGAGCTGACCGGCCTGCTCGCCGCGGCCAAGCTGTCGACGCAGTGTGTGACACTGCGCCGGCTGCGGCTGGAGTTCGCGGCCTGGACGGCACGCACCGGCGCCGCGCCGCTGCACCGGCAGGCGATCCGCTCGCTGCAGGCGGCGGTTCCGGACGAGGTGCGGAGGTATTTCGAGGTGGCGCCGGATGGGAGCTTCACCATCGACGTGGCCACCCTCCTCGCGGTGGCCGCGTAAACTGCGGCGCAGATTTGGTCCGGCAAAGGATGGGAGGAGGCTGCCGGTTCCGACGCTCTGGATCGGCCGCCGTCGAGGCGGGTCCGAGGAGCCGGAAGTGGGCGTTCGGCGGTGCGGCAAGCAAGGCCGCCAATGAGGCGGCGCCGTCAGTGGCGGGATCGACCAAATGGCAAGGCTTGCTGCAACGTCACGGCCGGCCAGTGGCAGGCGTTTGGTCTAGTCGGTTTCAGTCAGGCACGTGGTGGTCTCAGGCCCGGCGCCACTCTCCGGCGGCAACGGCGGGAATGTCCGAACGGCTGATGCCCAGGTCGACGAGCTGCCGGTCGGTGTAGCTGTCGAGCTCGACCCGCACGCGGGCGATCTCGTGACGCCGAACATTCCAGCGACGCAGGCGGCTGGTAAGCTCGACCAGGTTCAAGCTGCCCCGCGCGGGGGTGAAGCTCATGGTTAGGTTCATCGTGCTCTCCTTGTAAGGACGGATGCTCTCTCCCCACCACCATAATGGTGCAGCGCAACATGGAGCGCAAGTGTAAACCACAACCTGTGCGTGTGTTCGTCATGCTTTCGATGCATGTCTGC
Source organism: uncultured Acetobacteraceae bacterium (assembly GCA_964249675.1). Lineage (GTDB taxonomy): Bacteria > Pseudomonadota > Alphaproteobacteria > Acetobacterales > Acetobacteraceae > CAXMMR01. The sequence goes on from CAXUCZ010000132.1 coordinate 7,289, forward strand.
TGCACTGCAGCATCGCAGACACAAAGAGGCGGCGTCATCGGTCGGGATCAGGAAGCTCGGGCGCCCGCGGGTCCGGGGTAGAGCCCTGGTGTTGTCTTGCCCGGCCTGACTACGCCCGCTTGCGCGACCGGGCCGCCTTCGGCAGCAGCGGCGCCAGGAACCGCCCGGTGTGGCTGCCCGGCGTCGCCGCAATCACCTCCGGCGTGCCCTCGGCGACAATCCGGCCGCCGCCGCTGCCGCCTTCCGGCCCAAGATCGAGCACCCAGTCGGCGGTCTTGATCACCTCGAGGTTGTGTTCGATGACCAGCACCGTGTTGCCCTGGTCCACCAGCGCGTGCAGCACCT
>CAXUCZ010000133.1:0-2294 GCA_964249675.1 uncultured Acetobacteraceae bacterium
ATCTGCTCGAGCCAGACATCCACCGCGACGTCCGAGGTGGCACTGCCGGGGGCCACCATGCGGCGATACCGGCGCACCCAGCCGGCCTCTTCCGGGCTCAGGTGACCGAGTGACGCGTCCGGCAGCGCCAGCCGGCCGACACGCTGGCCGCGCAGATCGTTCAGGCGCGCGCGCACCACCTCGAGGGCAGGAAAGTAGGTTTGTCCGAGGCTTACGAAGCGCAGCGACGCGACGCTGAACTCGTCGGGCGGGAATTCCGCGGCCAGCATGCGGGCATACAGCTCGAGCTTGCTGGTGCTCACCGGGTCCTTGCCGGTCACCGTGATGTCGCGGAGCTGGCCGAGCCAGACGAGCACCCTGGCCATCACCTCGCGCTCGTGCGGGGCGGTCACGTCAGCACCCCCTCGATCGTGCGCGCGTCCGTATCCAGCCGCTCGAGCGCCTCGCGCACGCTGCGTTCGCCGGCGCTTTCCTCCTCGATCGGCGCCGCCGTGCAGGCGCGCGCAAGCCACGCGGCCGGCTCCAACGGCTGGAGGTCGGCCGCCTCTTTAAGCGCCGCCAGCACGCGCGCACAGTCGTCCTTGGCATGCTTGAGCAGCTTGCCCAGGAAGGCGCGGCTGGCGCGGTCCGACTTGCCGAACAGGGCGCGGACGATCGGCACCCCCTCGTGCCAAACGCGATCGCGGATCGTGGGCAGCACCTGCAACCCGGGTTCCGTCCCGGGTTCCGTCCCGGGTCGCGTCCCGGGTCGCGTCCCGGGTCGGCTCCCGGGTCGCGTCCCGGGTCGCGCCATCCGCTTGCGACGAGACCGCTCCCGATCATTGGCGCGCCGCTTGAGCTCGCGTGCGGCTTGCTTGGCAAGATCGCACAGGAAGGGGTGGTACAGGCGCCCGTCCGAGCACTCGACAAAGCCGTGCAGGATCCGCGGGCGCGCGGTGCGCCAGCCGCCCATGTCGTGCTCGTAGCGCGCCATGCGCGCCAGCGTGACATCGCCCTTTGGCAGCGAACCGGCGGGACGCTGACGCCAGGCCGCCCACCAGAGCAGCAGAGCGGCGATGCGCTCGTGATTGTCCGCGTTGAGCCAGAACTCGGACGCCAGCAACTCGGGGAAGTAGACCGGCATGCTGTCCGCGGTGCCCAGGTCGCACTCGGGCGCGTTGAGCGGCGCCGGCCGGGCCTCCAGGCTGGCAAGCGCGCGCGCCGTCATTCCGGAGCCGGCCCCGCCTTGCCGAGCGTCACCAGGCAATAACGCGATTGCGGGTAGTCCGGGCTCGCCTTCTTGGTGCGGATGCGCAGCTTGCTATCGGACTGCGTCAGGAAGAGCCGCAGGTGGTGCATCGCGATCCGCACGCACGTCAGAGCCCCGTCCGGCTGCTCCTGACCGTTGTAGAACGCGGCCTGCAGCACCGTCGCGTTGACCCACCGACCTTCGGCAAGCACCAGGCTGCGCAGCACCGCGATATGGCTCACCCGCACGTGGCCGACATAGGTGGCCCAGCGCACCGCCTTGTGCGCCGGCATGAGCTCGAGGCGGCCGTCGTAGGCCAGCAGCGGCGCGATATCCGCCGGGCGCAGGCGCGCGGTCACCGGCCCGGCCCCCGCACGCGCAGCTCCTTGGCGAGCAGGATCCAGCCGCGATCCCCACCGTCCGCCATGGCGACCGGCCGCTGCGCCGTGGCCACGCTGCCGGCCTCGACCAGGCGCAGCAGCAGCGTCGTTCCAAGCGGATCATCGAGCAGGTATTGCCAGGGCGCATTGGCCTCGCCCGGCATCTGTGTGGCGACGATCAGCCACACCTCCGGACCGAGCTCGTCCACAGCGCGCGCGTAGCCATAGGCCTCGAAGGCGGCCGGCATGGACTGCGCGATGCGTGGCAGCTTGCGCTCTGCGGTGCCGGCGCTCACGCGGCGAGCTCTTCGATGCGCACCACCGTCCGGGCGACGTCGCGCGCGCACACCACCGCCGCATGGAACTGCTGGATATGCCGCGGCCCGTCATCGACCACGAAGCCCAGCCCCAGCGGATTGCCCGGCTTGGGCGGCACCTTGGCCAGCGGATCGCGGCTCTTGCGCTCGTAGGGGGTGGTGAGCAGGTCGAGCAGCAGCTTGGCACTCCCCACCAGCCCATCGTAATCCGGCGAGCCGGGCGAGTGCCGGGTGATCTCGACCCGGGCGCGCAGGAAGTCCTGCACCTTCGCGTCCGGCGAGGGCGTGAAGGCGCGGCGGAAGCGGTACATCGCCATGAAGCCGCTCATCTTCTGGTTGTCCCAGAACAGCCAGCGCAGCACCTCGTAT
>CAXUCZ010000133.1:2304-4635 GCA_964249675.1 uncultured Acetobacteraceae bacterium
ATCTTGACCAGCTCGCGCGCCTCCGCCTTGAGCGCCGCCTTGTCTCGAAAATGAAGCCGGTCGAGCTGGTTGCGGGTGGGCATCGCCATCGGGATCGAGAACTCGATTACCCCGCGACCGTCCGGGGTTTTCGACACCTTGCAAGCCTCGACTGGCGCCGGCGGCGGCCGGCCCTCGTATCCGCGCATCCAGGCGAGCACCTGATCGGTCAATCCGGACGCGTATAATTTCCCGACTTGCAACCCACGCACGAAGTCCGGATCCGCGGCTGCAGCCTGTCCGAAGGCTGCGGCGTCCATGCGGTTGCGCGTCAGGAAGGTTTCGATCATGCGCAAAAGCGAGGCCATCGCTCTGTGATTAAGACGTTATTTCGGTGCAAATCAAGAATTATCGACGCGATATTTTTCCGTAATTTTGCTGCACCTGCTGCCATGCGTGTGGGGCATACCCGCTATGCCACGTTGCCGGGTTGTGCACGCGCCGCGTGCAGGCCATCGACGTCGCAATGTTGAGACGTTGCATGGTTGCAGCGTTGATGCGTTGGAGCGTTGGAGGGCAGGCATGGCGGGCCGGATCTATCTGGTGGGCAGCATCAAAGGCGGCGCCGGCAAGACCACGCTCGCCGCCAATCTCGCGGTCTATGCAGCGCAGGCCGGCGGCGACGTGCTGCTGGTCGACACCGATCCAGGCCAGCGATCGGCCGCCCATTGGGCCGCGCGGCGCGCCGAGGATGCGCCCGAGCTCAAGCGCATCGACTGCATCGAGCTCACCCAGGAGCACACCATGCGACACGCGGTGAGCAGCCTGGCCAGCCGCTACCGCACCGTGATCATCGATACCGGCGCCATCGACGGCCCGGCCCTGCGCGCCTGTGCACTGTTGGCGCACTGCCTGGTGTATCCGCTGCAGCCGGACGGTATCGACCTCTGGGCGCTTCCCGCGCTGGAGGATGTCGTGGTGGAGGCGACCCGGCGCGGCAATACCGCGCTGCAGACCCACCTGGTGCTCAACCGGGTGCTGTCGCAGGCCGCGCACCGGGTGCAGGCCGACGTCACCGAGTGGATGGGCGAGCACGTGCCCCGGCTGCCATGCGCCCGCGTGAGCGTGCTGCAGGCCCGTGCCGCCTACGGGCGCGCCATCGGGCGCGGCCTGGCGGTGAGCGAGCTGCGCGGCCGCGCGCACGACGCCAAGGCGGCCGCCGAATTCGAGACCTGCTACTTCGAGGTGTTCACCCCATGACCAGCAAGCGTCCCGGCGTTCCCAGGCTGCCCGTTGCCAAGCCGCCCGACCTCGAGCGGGCCCAGGATGAGTTCATCGCCGGCGCACCAGGCAAACGCTCCTACCCGTGGGAGGCCTATTCGGCGGACGCCAAGCCGCGCGCCGGCCTGAACGTGCAGATCACCGAGCGCGCCATGGTGCAGATCGAGTGGCTCATCACCGAGGCGCTCATGCGCGAGCGCCGGACCGTCTCCAAGCGCACCATCACCCATGAAGCCCTGCAGCTCTGGCTCGAGCAGGAGCTCGAGCGCAAAGGCGTTCCGAAGGACCGGCGGTAGCCCTACCCGCGCGCCGGCGCCTGGACGCTGGTGCGCATGTTGGCGATGCGGTGCGGCGCGCTGCTTCGCCGGGGTCGGTGCTCATCGCGGTTCAGCGCCAGCAGCCCCTCCACCTTCGCCTCGAGCGCGCTCACCGTGCCCTCGAGCTCGCTATAGCCGCGCCGCAGCGCCTCGAGGTCCTGCGACATGCGCAGGCTGGCCTCTTGTGTCATGCCTCAGTCTCCTTTGTTCGCCAGGAAGGCGGCCAGCGCGTCGACCGCGGCCCGGGCGCGCCGCACGTCGGCGGCGGAATAGCGGCCATGCCGGCGCGAGGCCTGCAGTGCCGCGGTGGTGGTCGAGACGTTGTTGGTGAGCTCGGTGAGGCTGCGGATGTTGCCCGCGTGCGACCCTGACCACGCCACGTAGCGCGTCGCCTCCGCCTCGCGCTCTGCCGCCTGGTGCAGCACCGGCACCGCAACCGCCGGCGGCACCGTGCCGGACAGCACCGGGGCGGCAGCCGCGGCGGGCGCGGCGGCGATCGGCGCCGGCGGTGCGACCGGGGCCACCACCGGCGCCGGCGTGGCACACCCGGCGAGTGCGAGCAGTAGGGCGACGGCATATCTCATCGATGCAGGGTCCGGTTGGTGAGGAAGCCGATTTGCGCGTCCAGTCGCTCGAGCCGCACGTTGATCTGCCCCAGCGTGTCGTTGAACCGCTGCGAGCTGGCATCGCCCTGCGATGGGGCGGCGTCGACCTCCGCCTTACGAGGGGTCAGGAGGAGGTCCTGGTGCAGTGC
>CAXUCZ010000133.1:4645-7608 GCA_964249675.1 uncultured Acetobacteraceae bacterium
GACCTGCGCCTTGAGGTCGGCGATCTGCCCCGCCACCGCGCGCGCATCCGCCTCGCGGTTCTGCTCGACCTCGAGCTGCAGCGACGCGACCTGCAGCGCCACGTGCTTGTTGTCATCGAAGGCCGCACTCGCCCCCCAGAGCAGGGTGCCGGCGGTCACGATGATGCCCAGCAGCGTCGCCTGGCTGGCAAGAGCTTCGGTCACGCCCTTGCGGGGCCGGGGCGGCTCTTGCTCGTGCATCGGGATCAGCTCAGTACCCAATCGCGAACCAGCGGAAGAGCAGGCCGGCGGTGGACTTTTGTGTCGCTCCTGCAACGACATAGCTGTTTATGAACACCCCAGCATTGTTGTAGCTGTTGACGCCGTGCACGGTGACGTAGTTGTTGCCCCAGCCGCCGGACGCGCCCTCGCACACCACCACGTTCAGGATCACGTTCGGGAAGGGTGTCGGGAACACCACCGTCGTCACGCCGCCGTTGGATTGCGCACTGCCCCACTGCAGGATCGCGCCGCCGGGCAGCTTGATCGAGCCGTTGTAGCCGCCGTTGAACGGCAGCACTCCGGCGCCACCATCGAGCAGGCGGGACAGCACCCAATTCGTGTGCGCGATCATCGCCGAGTTGTCGTTCACCGCCGGCGTCGGCGTCAGCGGCCGCCCGGAGAAACCTGGCGAGTTCAACGGCGCGAGCAGCGCCTCCGCCGACTTGGCGCGGTTCTCTTCCGCCACCAGGGCGTTGTTAATCGCGACGTCGACCGTGTTGCGGGTATTGGCCTCGGAGGCGATCGCGGCATTGAGCTGGGTGTCGACCTGGTTGCGGGTGGTCGCCTCGGTGTTGATGTTGGTCTGCAGGGTGGTGTCGGCGGTGGCGCGGGTGCTCGCCTCGGTGTTGATATGCGTCTGCAGCAGGGTCTCGGCGGCTTCCGCGCGGGTGGTCTCGGCAGCCAGCGCCGCATCGATCTGCGCCTCCGCGGCCTGCGCGCGGCTGACTTCGGCGGCAATCTGTGCCTTGAGCCAGTTGGTGCGATTGGCGAGGCCCTGGCCCTGGTAGTTCGACAGGCCCTGGTCGCCCCCCTGCACCGGATCCGTCGGCGCGATCTGGTAGATGCCCGCCTCGTATTCCGAGACCTCGGCAAGCGCCTGGAAGTTCGGCGGCGGCAATGACGACATGAGAGCCCCTCGAGCAGAGACGCCAGCCTGGCGTCACGACCCCGGCGGCGTGCTCACATAGAGGTTGCGCATGGTGGTCCCCACCGCCCGGATCTGGTTCACCAGGCTGGTGATCGCGGCATTGAAGCCGCCGGCGGCGATGGTGGCAGGCGTGGCCTGCACATAGACATCGAACAGGCCATACTTGGCGCCGCCGCCCGGCTGCTCGTATTCGTCGGCGCCGTCATATTCGACCGCCGCGTTGTAGATGAAGGTTGCTCCGGAGGTGATCACGTCGATCACCGAGGCCGGGTAGCCGGTGAAATTCTGCAAGATGTTGGCCATGGCGAAGTTGTTGCACCGCGGCATGGTCACCGTGGCCACGATGCGCCGCGCGTAGGCGGGATCGAGCTCGCCCAAGTTGCGCACCGTGTTGCCGTAATAGAGGCCCTGCTGGTCGAGCCAGACGCCGTCCGCGGTGGCCACCGAGAGCTCCGCCGGGGCCGCCACCACCGCCTGCTCGGCGAGGTGGAGCTGCGAGGCGGCGGTGTCCTCGAAGGCATAGGCCAGCGAGGTATAGGCCTGCAGCGTCGCCGTGGTGCAGGTCTCGATGCCGTTGGCGCCGAGGTCCTGCTGGTCGAGCAGCGCCAGCGCCGAACGGTTCTGCAGCACCGCCGGCACCGGCGTCACCGTGAAGCCGCCCAGGCTCGACAGGAAGGCGGCGAACTGCACGATGCTGACCTGGCTTAGATCCTGCGAGATGTAGTCGGCATTGACCGTGGCGCCGAACTGCCCGTCCGCGAGCTGATAGACGAACGGCTGGCGATACGAGAACGTCAGCGCCGGCATCGCGACCGGCGTGCGGTTGAAGGCGCGCGACAGGCGCGCCATCAGCTTCGGGGTCATCAGCATCAGGCGTAGGCCTGCTGCAGCGCGGCCGACGCGGTCGCGACCTGTGCCGCGGTGAGCACGCTGTTCCAGACCACGAGCTCGTAGAAGAAGCTCGGGCAGTTGGCCACCACCGCCGCCGGCGCCACGGTGACATCGAAGCCGGCGCCAAGCAGGAAGAGCGAGCTCGCCCCCTGCGAGGCCGCGGAGTTGTTGGAGCCGCCGTTCTGCAGCGTGCCGTTGACGTAGAGCAGCGGGTAGTTGGCATAGTCCCCGGCCGCCGCGTTGGCCGCCGTCGACGTCATAAAGAGCGTCTCCGGCTTGGTGGAGCTCATCGGGTTGCTGTCCTGCGAGTAGCCGTAGGCACTGCCCGCCTGGTCCGCCTCATCGATCTGCACGAAGATCTCGTTGGCGCCGGCGCCGGCGTAGGACAGCCGATAGGCCTGGAAATTCGGCAGCGTGTTGCAGGCCGCCATCACCATCGAGAACGAGTTGCCGCCGCTGCCCCCGGTGCCGGAGCCGTATCCGGTGGGGGATGCCATCATCACCAGGGCGACCGTGAAGCCGTTGGGCAGCACCGACAGGTCGGACAGGAGCTGCGCCACGCCGACGCTCGAGATGTAGCTGCTCGAGCCGTCCACCTGGATCGCGGGATAGGTTTTGTAGGGGGCCGCGATCTTGGGCGTGCCGACCGCCGTGCCGTCATTGTGGTAGCCCGCCTGGTCCGGCACCGTCGTCACCGTCGCCCCGGTGGCCAGCCCCAGCGTGCTCGCCGCCCAGCGCGCCGACGGCGCCGGCGACAAGGCCGTCAGGCTCGAGGCGGACTGCGGCGGCGTCGCTGCCCCGAAGGTGACCGGCGTGGAGCGCGCGGTGACCGGCGTGCTGCCGGAGTAGGTGGCCACGACATAGTCGCCGGCGGCCTGGATGT
>CAXUCZ010000134.1:0-7539 GCA_964249675.1 uncultured Acetobacteraceae bacterium
GCGCTGGCCGAGGCGCTGGTGGCGCGCGGCCGACGCGTCGTGCTGATGACCGACGCGCGCATCGCGAGCCGAGAGAGCGCGGTGTTCGAGGGGCGCGAGCGGCTGGTGATCCGTGGCGCCGGCATCGCCGGTCGCGGCGTGCGGCGCGGCGCGGCGGCAATGACGGCGCTGGCGGCCGGCACTCTGCAGGCGCGGCGCGCGCTCGAGATGTTGGATGCGGCGGTGGTGGTCGGCTTCGGCGGCTATCCGTCGGTTGCGCCGGTGCTCGCGGCGGCGACGCTGCGGCAAGCGCGGCGTCCGGCGCTGCTGCTGCACGAGCAGAACGCGGTGCTCGGCCGCGCCAACCGTTTTCTCGCCGGTCGCGCCGACCTGCTCGCGCTCAGTTTTGCCGACACGTCGCGGCTCGTGGCCGGCGTGGCGAGCGTAGTCACCGGCAACCCGGTGCGCGTGCCGATCCTGGCGGCGGCGGCCAGCGAGACCAAGCCCCGCACTCTGCTGGTGCTCGGCGGCTCGCTTGGCGCCCGCGTGTTCAGCGACGTGGTGCCCGCCGCCGTCGGGTTGCTGAGCCCGCAGCAGCGGGCGGCGCTGAGCGTCGTGCAGCAATGCCGTGCCGAGGACCTTGAGCGGGTGCGCGACTCCTATGCCGGGCTCGGCGTCGCGGCCGAGCTGTCGCCGTTCTTCGCCGACGTCGCTAGCCTGCTGGCTGAGGCGCAGCTGGTGATCGCGCGCGCCGGCGCCTCCACCGTCGCCGAACTCGCGGTGGTCGGCCGGCCGGCCATCCTGGTGCCGCTGCCGCAGGCGATCGACGACCATCAGAGCGCCAACGCGCGCGCGCTGGCTGCGGCCGGGGCGGCCACGGTGATGGCGCAGGCCGACTTCACCCCGGAGGCTCTGGCGGCGGCGTTGACGCGCCTGCTCGACAACCTGCCGGCGCTGGACGCCATGGCGGCCGCGGCGCGCGACGTCGGTCATGCCGACGCCGCCGCAAGGCTTGCCGACCTCGTAGAGCAGCACATGGGCGCCGAACGGATGCCTCAGACCACGCATCGGAGCGACGTATGAGGGCGCTGCCTCTCTCCATCGGCACCATCCACTTCGTCGGCATCGGCGGCATCGGCATGTCCGGCATCGCCGAGGTGCTGCACACGCTCGGCTATGCGGTGCAGGGCAGCGACGTCGTCGACAACGCCAACGTCAAGCGCCTGCGCGAGACCGGCCTGCGGATCGCCATCGGCCACGCCGCGGCCAATCTGGGCGACGCGCGCGTGGTCGTCGTCTCGACCGCGGTCAGGGCCGACAACCCCGAGGTCGCCGCCGCCCGCGCCCGGCTGATCCCGGTGGTGCGGCGCGCCGAGATGCTGGCCGAGCTGATGCGGCTGCGCTGGTCGATCGCGATCGGCGGCACGCACGGCAAGACCACCACCACCTCGCTGGTCGCCGCCGTGCTCGAGGCGGCGCGTCTCGACCCCACCGTGATCAACGGCGGCATCATCGAGGCCTACGGCTCCAACACCCGCCTCGGCGCCGGCGATTGGATGGTGGTCGAAGCGGACGAGAGCGACGGCTCGTTCCTGCGGCTGCCGGCGGTGATCGCGGTCGTGACCAACATGGACCCCGAGCATCTCGACCACTGGGGCACGGCCGAGCAGATGATGGCCGGCTACGACCAGTTCGTCGCCAACATCCCGTTCTACGGCTTCGCGGTGCTGTGCATCGACCACCCGGCGGTGCAGCAGATGATCCCGCGCCTGTCGGACCGCCGGATCATCACCTACGGCTTCTCGCCGCAGGCCGACGTGCGCGCCGAGCGGGTCGTCTCCGACAAGCTCGGCGCTACCTTCGAGGTCGCGGTCACCGACCGGGCGCGCAACCGCACCCGGCGGATGGGACCGTTCCGGCTGCCGATGCTCGGCAGCCACAACGTGCTGAACGCGCTGGCGGCAGTCGCGGTCGGCGTCGAGATGGAGATCGACGACACGACGCTGCGCTCGGCGTTCGCCTCGTTCCGCGGCGTCAAGCGGCGCTTCACCAAGACCGGCGAGGCCGGCGGCATCGCCGTGATCGACGATTACGGCCACCACCCGGTGGAGATCGCCGCGGTGCTGAAGGCGGCGCGGCAAGCCGGGGCGAAGAACGTCGTCGCCGTGGTGCAGCCGCACCGCTACTCGCGCCTGCAAACGCTGTTCGTCGAGTTCTGCACCTGCATGAACGACGCCGGAACGGTGATCGTCGCCGACGTCTATGCCGCCGGCGAGGCGCCGATCCCCGGCATCGATCGCGACGCTCTGGTCGATGGCCTGCGCGCCTCCGGCCATCGCAGCGTCGTCCCCCTGCCCGCTCCGCAGCACCTCGCCGAGATGGTGCACGCGATCGCCCGGCCCGGCGACTTCGTGATCTGCCTCGGCGCCGGCAACGTCACCGCCTGGGCGCAGGCGCTGCCGGCCGAGCTCGCCAAGCTGCAGGCCTCCGGCCGACGCTTGCCGGGTGCGGCATGATGGCGGGTGCGGCATGATGGCGGGTGCGGCATGATGGCGGCCGCCCAGCGCCTGTCGCCGCTGGCCGACGCCGCCGCCCGCCTGCGCGGCCGGCTGCAGCCCAGCGCCGTGCTCGGCGCACAGACCTGGTTTCGCGTCGGTGGTCCGGCCGAGTTCCTGCTCCGGCCGGCGGACGCCGAGGACCTCTCCGGCTTCCTTGCCGCGCTGCCGCTCGACATGCCGCTTTGCGTGGTCGGCGCCGCCTCGAACCTGATCGTGCGCGATGGCGGCGTCGCAGGTGTCGTCGTGCGGCTCGCGCCGCGCGGCTTTGGCGAGGTGCGCGTCGAGGCGGACGGCGTGGTCGCCGGCGCCGCGGCGCTGGACGCGACGGTCGCGGAACACGCCGCCGCCGCCGGGCTGCAGGGGCTGGAATTTCTATCCGGCATTCCAGGCGCGATCGGCGGCGCGGTGGCGATGAATGCTGGCGCCTATGGCGGCGACGTCGCGCAAGCGCTCGACTGGGCGGAGATCATGACCAGGACAGGCGAGTTTTGCAGGCTGCGAGCCGAGGAGCTTGAGCTGTCGTATCGTCATGCCAACGTTCCCGCCGAGGCGATCGTCGTGCGGGCGCGGTTTCGCGCGAGTCCAGGCGAGCCGGCCGTGATCGCCGAGCGTATGGCCCGGATCCGCAGCGCGCGCGAGGCGAGCCAGCCGGTGCGGGCGCGCACCGGCGGCTCAACCTTTCGCAACCCGCCGGACATGAAGGCGTGGGAGCTGATCGAGGCTGTCGGCGGACGGGGGCTTCGGCGCGGCGACGCGCAGGTGAGCGAAAAGCACTGCAACTTCCTGCTCAACCTCGGCAAGGCGACGGCGGCCGACCTTGAGGGATTGGGCGAAGAATTGCGGCGGCGCGTCCAGGCGGCGGCGGGCGTCACGCTGCAGTGGGAGATCAAGCGGCTCGGCCGCCCGCTCGGCCGTGTCGAGGTCCTGCCATGAGTGGGGGCATGAGCCTGAACGCGACCCAGGTTGCGGTGCTGCTCGGCGGCATCTCGGCCGAACGAGAGGTCAGCCTGTCTACGGGCCGCCAGGTGATGGCCGCACTCGCCAGCGCCGGCTTCGAGGTCGTGGCGGTCGAGGTCGGCGCCGACCTCTCGGCGGTGATCGCCGCGCTGTCGCCAGGAACCGGCCTGCCGTCCGCCCGACGCCCGGACGTGGTGTTCAACGCGCTGCACGGCCGCTACGGCGAGGACGGCGTGATCCAGGGCCTGCTGGACTGGCTGGAGATCCCCTACACCCACTCCGGGGTGCGCGCCTCCGCGCTGGCGATGGACAAGGTCGCGGCCAAGGCGGTGTTCGCCGCCGCCGGCCTGCCGGTCGCCGCTGGCCGCGTCGTCGACGTGGCAGCGCTCGAGCACGCCGACCCGATGGCGCGGCCCTACGTCGTGAAGCCCGTGAACGAGGGCTCCTCGGTCGGCGTCAGCATTCTGCGCGAGGGCGACAATCGCCGTGCGGCGATTGCGCGGGAGTGGTGCTACGGGCCGGGCGCGATGGTCGAGGAGTTCGTTCCCGGACGCGAGCTGACCGTCGGCGTGCTCGAGGACCGCGCCCTGAGCGTCACCGAGATCGTCGCCGAGCACGCCTTCTACGACTACGAGAGCAAATACGCCGTCGGCGGCTCGCGCCACCTGCTGCCGGCGCCGGTCAAGGCGGCGGCCGCCGAGGAGGCGATGGCGATCGCGCTTGCCGCCCACCGCGCGCTCGGCTGCCGCGGCGCCACGCGGGCGGATTTTCGTTACGACGACACCGCCGGCAAGCCCGGCCGGCTGGTGCTGCTCGAGGTCAACACCCAGCCGGGCCTCACGCCGACCTCCCTGTTGCCAGAGCAGGCCGCCTACTGCGGCATCGACTTTCCCACGCTGTGCCGCTGGATGGTGGAGCGCGCCGCATGCCGCGTGTAGACGCCGCGAGCGGGTCGCGCGGCCGTCTGCCGCCGACGCGCCGCGCCTCGTCGGCCAAGGATCGGCCCTCCGCGCTGAAGCTGATGCTGCGTCGGCAACGGCGCTTCGCCCGCCCGCTCGGCGCGGGCGTCCTGCTGCTCGGCATCATCCTGATCGCCTACGGCGCGCTGCACGGACGCATCGGCGGCGGCGGCAGCATCCTGGGCTGGCGCGAGCGCGTCGGTCGCGCGATCGGCCTCAGCGTGCAGACCATCGACATCGACGGCCGGGCCAACACGCCCGAGCCTCTGCTGCGCGAGGCGATCGGCATTCGCACCGGCGATCCGATCTTCGGCGTCTCGATCGAAGCGGCGCGCCAGCGTATCGAGAGCCTCTCCTGGGTGGAGCATGCGGTGGTCGAGCGCCGGCTGCCCGGCACGATCCACGTCTCGCTGATCGAGCGCCGCCCATTTGCGATCTGGCAGAGCCAGGGCAAGTTCCAGCTGATCGGCCGCAACGGTGAGGTGGTCGCCAACGAAGACGTCTCCGCGTTTGCTGGCCTGCCGCTGGTGGTCGGCCTCGGCGCGCCGGGGCATGCCGCAGAGCTGCTCGACGCGTTGCAGGGGCAGCCGGCGCTGGCTGCGCGGGTCGGCGCGGCGGTGCGGGTCGGCGAGCGGCGCTGGAACCTCCAGCTCAAGAACGGCATCACCGTCATGCTGCCGGAAAGCCATGCGACGGCGGCGCTGGGACGGCTCATGGAGTTGCAGGCGGCGGACGCGCTGCTCGACCGACCGATTGCCGCCGTCGACCTCAGATTGCCGGACCGACTCGTCGTGCGTCCGCTACCACCGGCGGCAACGTCGCCTGACGCGTCGGCAAGCGCCGGCATGAAGGTTGCGGACCCGAAATCTCCCGCGTCGAAGAGGTCGACATGAACGATCTGTCGCGACGCCAAGCCGCACCTGTCCTGCTCGGCGAGGTCGCGCCGCCGCGTGGCAGGCTGCCGCGCTCGGGACCGTTCGGCGTGCTTGACATCGGCAGCACTAAGATCGCCTGCCTGATCGGGCGCGTCGAGGGCGACGGCACGTTGCGGGTGCTCGCCTCGGGAATGTCGCGCAGCCGCGGCGTGCGCGGCGGCGGCATCACCGACCTCGACGAGGCCGAGCGCGCGATCCGCGCCGCCGTCGGCCAGGCCGAGGACATGGCCGACCACCGGCTGCGCTCCGTCGTCGTCAATCTCGGCTGCGGCCTGCCCGAGAGCCGCCTGTTCAACGTGCAGTGGCCGGTCGGCGGGCGCGAGGTGACGGAGGGCGACGTGAAGCGCGTCGTCAACGAGGGACGCGCCCGCGCCCAGACCGACGGACGCGAAACGATCCACGCGCTGCCGGTCGCCTTCTGCGTCGACGAGACCGCCGGCGTCGCCGACCCGCGCGGTCACCACTGCGAACAGCTGAGCGCGCGGCTGCACGTCGTCGACGCATTGTCGATGGCGCTGCGCAACCTCGGCGCCGCGGTCGCCCGTTGCGATCTCGAGATTACCGAGCTGGTGTCCGCGCCCTTCGCCTCCGGCCTGTCCTGTCTGGTCGATGACGAGCGCGAGCTCGGCACCACGGTGATCGACATGGGCGGCGGCACCACGAGCCTCGCGGTGTTCGCCGAGGGCCAGCTGCTGCACACAGCGCAGCTGCCGATCGGCGGCGGCCATGTGACGCGCGACATCGCCGGCGTGCTGTCCACCCCGCTCGACAGCGCCGAGCGGCTCAAGACCGTCTACGGCAACGCCCAGCCCAGCCCCAACGACGAGCGCGAGATCCTGCAGGTGCAGCAGATCGGCGAGGAGGAGCATCATTTCGCCCGGGTGCCGCGCTCGATGGTGGTCGGCATCATCCGCCCGCGGCTCGAGGAGACCTTCGAGCTGGTGCGCGACCGGCTCGACGGCGCCGGCCTGGGCCGGCTGGCGAAGCAAAGCCGCATCGTGCTGACCGGCGGCGCCTCGCAGCTGGTCGGCGTGCGCGACATGGCCTCGCGCATGCTCGACCGGCAGGTGCGGCTCGGCCGCCCGGCGCGCGCTCGCGGCCTGCCGGACGCCGCCGCCGGCCCCGCCTTCTCGACGGCCGCCGGGCTGCTCGCCTGGGCCGCCGGCGACGGCCGGGCGCTGCACGACATCGACCTCGACCTGGAGAACCCACGCGGCCTGCTCCGACGCATCGTCGCCTTTCTGCGCGACCGCGTCTGAGCCGGCCGGCCGCACCGCTTCAACATCGTCAAGCCGGAACCAGCGAAGGCCCCTCACGGGAGAAAACCGATGACCCTGAACCTCACCATCCCGCAGCAGCTGCATCAGGACTTCACCCCGCGCATCACCGTCGTGGGCGTGGGCGGCGGCGGGACCAACGCGGTCGACAACATGATCCAGCTGAACCTGCAAGGCGTGGACTTCGTCGTCGCCAACACCGACGCGCAGCAGCTGACCCACTCCAAGGCCGACCGGCGCATCCAGCTCGGCCCGCATCTGACGCAGGGGCTCGGCGCCGGCGCCAAGCCCGAGATCGGCCGCGCCGCCGCGGAGGAGGCTGCCGACGAGCTCGCGCGTCAGCTCGACGGTGCGCACATGGTGTTCATCACCGCCGGCATGGGCGGCGGGACGGGCACCGGTGCGGCGCCGGTGATCGCGCGGATGGCGCGCGAGCGCGGCATCCTCACCGTCGGCGTGGTGACCAAGCCGTTCACCTTCGAGGGCGCGCGCCGCGCCAAGGCGGCGGATGCGGGCATCGCCGAGCTGCAGGCCTATGTCGACACGCTGATCGTCATTCCGAACCAGAACCTGTTCCGCTTGGCAAACGAGCGCACCGGCTGGAAGGAGGCCTTCAAGATGGCCGATCACGTCCTCTACATGGGCGTGAAGGGCGTGACCGACCTGATGGTCGCTCCTGGTCTGGTAAACCTAGACTTCGCCGACATCAGGACGGTCATGGCCGAGATGGGCAAGGCGATGATGGGCACCGGCGAAGCCGAGGGCGAGAACCGCGCCATTCGGGCGGCCGAGGCGGCGATCAGCAACCCGCTGCTGGAGGACACCTCGATGGCCGGCGCGCGTGGCCTGCTGATCAACATCACCGGCGGCGAGG
>CAXUCZ010000135.1:0-2786 GCA_964249675.1 uncultured Acetobacteraceae bacterium
CGATCTTCCGCGAGCTGGTCACCTACATGATGGAGGACCCGCGCAACATCACGCCCTGCACGCACCTGCTGTTCATCGCCAAGAACCTCGAGCGCATCGGCGACCACGCGACCAACATCGCCGAGACCGTGCACTACATGGTGACCGGCGCCCAGCCAGCCGAGGCGCGGCCAAAGGGAGACAAGTCGGCCTATGCGGTCGTGAGGCCGCAGGGACAGTCATAGACAGGCGTCCTTTTTTGAAAAAAAGGACCAAAAAACTTTGCCCGTTAAGGGAGCGCAGCCGGATAAAAGTTTTTGCTTCTTTTTTCAAAAAGAAGCGCTTTCTTTCCAGGAGCCAAGATGCAAACAGCCACCGGCGTCAGCCTCTCGTCGCTCGCCAAGCCGCTCGTGCTCCTGGTCGAGGACGAGGCGGCGCTCGCCACCATGCTGCGCTACAACCTCGAGAAGCAGGGCTTTCGGGTCGAGGAGGCCGTGGATGGGCAAGAGGCGATGACGCGCATCGCCGAGACCGCGCCCGACATTGTGCTGCTCGACTGGATGATGCCGGTCATGTCGGGCATCGAGGTCTGCCGTCAGATCCGCCGCCGCCCGGCCACGCGCGACCTGCCGGTGATCATGGTCACCGCCCGCGTCGAGGACCAGGACGCGGTGCGCGGGCTGAACAGCGGCGCGGACGACTACATTACCAAGCCCTTCAGCATGGAGGCGCTGCTTGCCCGGATGCGCGCTTTGCTACGGCGCAGCGGCATCGTCGCCGTCAAGGGATCGCTCGCCTTCCACGACATCACCATGGACCTCGCCGCCCACCGGGTGAGCCGCAACGGCCGCTCCGTCCATCTCGGTCCAACCGAGTTCCGGCTGCTGGAGTTCCTGATGCAGCATCCTCGCCGGGTGTTCTCGCGCGAAGAACTGCTCGACGCCGTCTGGGGCCCGGACATCCACGTCGAGCCGCGAACCGTCGACGTGCACATCCGCCGCCTGCGCAAGTCGGTGAACGACGTGGGTGAGCTCGACCTGGTGCGCACGGTCAGGGCAGCAGGCTACGCCTTGGACACTGAGCCGGTCTGAGGAAGTAAGGCCAGGGTCGTCGCCCCTGGACCCGATTAAAGGCGAAGCCTTTAAATCCAGTCGTCATCCATTGCGCATGGGCGGGTCAGAGCTGTTAGGCATGAGCAGTAAAAAGCTTCGCCAAGCAAGCAAGCGGCGGCTCTACGTCCCAAATGGACGCGGTCTGGGGCCGCGGGCCCCAGCGGGTCCAGGGCAGAGCCCTGGCCTTCCTCTTGCTACGCCTGACGAAAAACGATCCGTTTCGATAGCGTAAAATTAGCGCCCATGCCGCACAGCGCGCCGGCGGCTTGCGGCAGGATCGGGTGGTGGAAGCACAGCGGCACCAGCGCCGTCAGCACCGCGAAGGCGCCGTAGTTGAGGCTCGCGCCGGCCGAGTTCGCCATCAGGTAGAGCGCCCATTGCCGGACCAGCGAGCCGTGCATGACGCCGCGGAAGGTGATGGTGCGATTGAGCATCCAGGCGGTGGTCGCCGCGACGAGCAGCGACATCAGCTTGCCGCCGTAGCGGCCGAGCAGCGGCAGCGCAGCGTACAGCACGGTGGAATCGACGATGAACCCGATCACGCCGACGAGCCCGAATCGGAAGAAGCGCGACGCCAGGAAGCGCCACAGCAGAAGGGGGACACCTCCCGGCGCCCCCCTCCAGCCAAGCCTGTTCATCGTCCGGCCTGAACCGGACGGCGATTACTTCAGGATGATCTCGACCCGGCGGTTCTGCGGCTCGCGCACGCCCTGTGCCGTCGGCACCAGGGGGTTGCTCTCGCCGAACCCGTGGATCCCGATCTCCGAGCGCTGCACCCCGTCGCGGATCAGCTCCGCCTCGACGGACTTGGCGCGACGCACCGACAGGCCCTGGTTGTAGCGCGCCGTGCCCGAGAGGTCGGTGTAGCCGTTGACCTCGATGCGCGTCGTCTGCACGTGGGTCGACGCCTGAGCCGCCTCGCCGATGATCTGGCGGGCGCGCTGCGTCAGGTCGGCACGGTCCCAGTCAAAGAAAACGAGATAGGTGCGGGCCGGCTCGGGAGCGGGCGCCACGACCGGCACCGGCGCGGGCGGCGGCGGCGGCACCGGCTGGTACAGCGCGTAGCGCAGCCCGATCATGAAGGTGTGATTGAAGCTGTCGGTAAAGTCCGCATTGCCCTTGTTGACGCCAAACGGCTGGCTATGCGTGTCCGAGTAGGCCTGCTGGTTCAGGTCGCCAACGAAGCGATACTCGAGGGTGGCGGCGAGCCCCGGGACGCCGAACGGATACGCCACGCCGACGATGCCCTGGTAGGCGAAGTTGCCGTTGGTGCCGCCGACGCGGTCAACCGAGTTGGCCGCGACGGTCGTCAGCGGCGCGAGGTGGGTCCAGTTGTAGCCGGCGCCGACGCCGACATACGGCGTCACGCCGAACGTGTTGATGCCGTAGGAGGTGAGGTCGAGGTCATACAGCACGTTAACGAGCGCGCCGTAGCTCTCCTGACGGCCGGTCGTCGAGCCAGGCACGCTGGCGCCGCCGAGCTCACGCACGCTGCTGTAGAGATAATCGCCCTCAAGCTCGATCCGCAGGCCGTTGCCGAGCCCGTAGCCGACCGACGCCTGGCCGGTCGCGCCGTCGCTCCAGGAGTAGTGGCCGCCCGTCGCGTTGGTCGCCGGCGAGAAATGGACACCCTCGTCCATCAGCAGGTTGTAGCCGCCGCCGAGGCTGATATACGGGCCGGTGATGGTGTCGGCC
>CAXUCZ010000135.1:2796-4645 GCA_964249675.1 uncultured Acetobacteraceae bacterium
GTAGACGATGTAGTCCTGCTGGCCATCGGGCGAGGAGACAATCGAGTTGTGCCCTGGCCCGAGCACCTCGCCGGGCACCGTGCGCATGATCTGAGGACCGCGAAACCCGCCGGCCTCGGTCCACGGGCCGGTGATGGTGTCGGCCTGCGCGACGCTGGCGGCGCTGGCAGCGATCACCGTGCTCGCTAGAAGAATATGTCGCATACGCATCTCTGTCAGTCCTTCATTCGTCAACGCGGCGACACCCCGATGTTGGGCTGTGACACGCGAGCTGCTGGGGTAAGAACAATCAGGTTCGAGTGGTTGCTGCTTTGAAGGGCGTTTCGCGCCCATCTGCGCCTTCCGCAAGTCATTGTGGTACTGCTGTTACACTCCTCCCGATCGACCTCCCCATCCATTTCCAGGCTTGTTAACCGTGGCGGGATGTCCTGAGGCCGAGGACTTCATACAGGATCAGGCAGGTCGCGTCACGAAGGCTGTTGTGGCGCGATATCATGTCAGCCGAGCGCGCCGCGGCGCCGGCAGGACGGTCCGACCGCCCGCCATCGCCAAGCCCCGGCGACCGCCGCGTCGTCGTCGAAAACCCGACAACACGCTGTTCTAATTGTGGCTTTCTTCCAAACGCCGGCGTTCGACTCGTTCCGTCACCGGACTATCAGCGCCCACGTGATGGGTTGCCGTTCGTTACTGAAGGCGAGGAATACGCTTGACTGTGTCGGCGGCAACTCGACCAGCCGCCGACACAACCAGGAAGTGTGGCAATTCGGCATCAAACCTAGGGTTGCATCACAGCGTTGTGAGGGACGTCGAAGACGCACGCGTCCCTGAATACCCGAGTAGTTTCCGTCTCGTTGCAAAAATGCAACATGAGATGGGTATGTTTCTATGCCGAAACGTATCTGCTCAGCTGCTGAGCAAACTCGCCGCCGACGCATGCACGCCCAGCAGCGTCAGGCTGGCGCCGTCGGCAAGCGTGAACACGGTGCCGCTCGTCGTGTTCGCGACCGTATAGTTGGCGCCGAGGCTCGACTGCTCGACATGATCGGCGCCGACGACGAACCGCGAGACCTGCCCGATCGCGCTCGAACCGGTGCCGGCCGCGAACAGGTCGGGACCCGTGCCCGCCTTCATGATCGTCAGGCCCGAGCCGCCGATCAGCGTCGCCGCGCCGGTCTCGCCCACCAGCGCGCAGGTCTCCGCCCCGCCGACCAGTGTGTCGTTGCCCGCGGATGCATACAGCCGGTCGTCAAAGCCGACGGCATACATCGCGACGTTGCCGTCGCCGCCGTAGAGGATGCTGTTGCCGGCGGCGCCGGCGCGCAGCACCCCGCCGCCATAGCCGCCGTTCATCGTGGTCGAGCCGTAGCCGCCATCCACCGTCGAGGATTGCGCGCCGTTCAGGAACAGCAGCGACCCGTGCCCGAACTCGACCAGGCTATGGCCGCTGGCGTCGATGGTGTCGGCGCCGCTGCCGCCGGTGATCGTGTCGGCGCCGCGGGCATCGATCAGCTGGTTGCCGCTGACCAGCGAGACGTGCGTCGCGCCGCTCAGCGCCGTCGCGACGCTGCCGTTGCCGGTGAAGTCGTACGAGCCGTCGGCGTTCCTGGTCAGCGTGCCGGTCCCACCCGTCACCGTCGCGCCCGAGCCGCCGCCGCCGCCGCCGGTCACGGTGTTGCCGCTGAACTGCACGATCAGCGGGTCGCCGGCCAGCGACAGCGGCACCGAGCTCACATCCGTGTAGGTCTTGATCGCGCCGGCGCCCAGGATCGGGTCGAAGATCGAGACCGAGTGGTAAGTGGCGCCGAGGTTGACCGTCACCGTGCTCGCCGGAACCGTGATCGGCGTCTGC
>CAXUCZ010000135.1:4655-7487 GCA_964249675.1 uncultured Acetobacteraceae bacterium
GTTCCAGAACGGCGCCTCGTTCCACACCACCAGGTCCTGGGTGCCGTTGGACTTCTCCAGCGCCAGGGTCAGCGCGGTGCTCGGCAACCCGCTCTCGCTCGTCCTGGCCAGCGTCGGCATGAAGCTCGCCGCGGTGCCGCCGGCATCGGCAAGGATCGTCGTCAGGTCGTGGATCGCCAACGCCACTGGCTTGGCGGTGCCGTTGTAGTTGAACAGGCCATACTCGGCGTCGGTGTTGGAGCCGTTATCCGGGTAGGCGGTGAGCAGCTGGTACAGATAGGTGGCGGAAATGCCCTGCCGCGCGCCGTCGAGCAGGATTTCCACGTCGCCGATCGCCTGCACCGTGTCGGAGACGCCCGAGCCGGCCGGGTTGGCGGGGTTGTCGAAGTAGCCGGTCTCGGTCACCACCTGCGGCAGCGCCGCTGAGTTGAGGTAGCTCTGCGGAAAGCTCGAGCTGATCCGCGCCCCGGGCTGCTCGCCGTTGTTGGGATAAGGATGGCCGTTCTCGACGTCGGCCAGGCCCGGCGTGCCGGCGAGGTCGATCTGGCTGCCGCCGGTCAGGTAGTAGACCTTGACGCCGGCGAGCGTCGGGTCGGTATGCACGGCGGCGTAGAGGTCATGCTGATACGCCTTGGCGGCGGCCTCGCCGGTCAGCCCGTCATACGGGCCGAGATTGAAGTTGTTGATCTCGTTCTCGCCCTCGACCGCGACCACCGCGCCCGGATGGCCGCTGGCGACCGCATCGATCTGCGCCATCTCGCTCGACAGGTTCAGCGTGCTGACGAAGAAGTCGAACGTCACGCCGGTCTTGGCGAGCGCGTTGATGGCGTTGACCTGGTCGAGGAAAGGCTGCCCGCCCGCAGCGTTCGGCGTCGCGTCGCGCACCAGCTTGATGCCGAGATACTGCAGGTCGGACAGCACGTTGGCCGTATTGGCATACAGCCCATCGGTGTATTCGAGATGAACGTTGAGACCGATGGTCGACAGGAAGTCCTGCGCGCGCGCGGGAGTGGTCATCGTTACGGATTCTCCGTCTGTCGTCTGCCTTCGGGCAGAAGAGATGTCTTCAATCACACCATGCCGAACGACAGGTGCACGAACGGCCGTGCCGACAAGCAGCAACACCGACAAACTGCACAGAATTGTGGGGTCGATGCTACCCGTTGAACCGAGAAAGTTCAGCTTTGGCCAAACTCTGACTGCATTGCGCATAACTGTACTACCATTGTGTTCATCTGCGCGGCGCCGGTCTGCAGCAAGGCCAGTGGCGTCGCCCTGAACCCGATTAAAGGCGAAGCCTTTAAAATCCCTTACTTGCGGTCATCGGGGTCTGGGGCCGCGGGCCCCAGCGGGTCCAGGGCAGAGCCCTGGCCTTTCTTGCTTGTCGCGTCGAGCGCGCCCTGCAGCATGTAAGCCGCCGCCGCCTGATCGACGGCCGCCCGCCGCCGCGCCCGGCTTGCATCCATCTCGCCGATCAGCATCCGGTTCACCGCCGCCGAGCTGAGCCGCTCATCCCAGAGCGCGTGCGCCAGCCCGGTCGCCGCCGAGATCGCCCGCGCCCAGTCGCGCGCCGCCTGTGCGGCCGGGCCGAAACTGCCGTCCATGCCGAGCGGCAGCCCGACCACCAGCCCGCCCGCGCCGTGCCGTGCCGCGAGTGCGGCCAACTCCGCCGCGTTCAGCGCCAGCTTGCGTCGCGGCAGCTGCGTCAGCGGGCTCGCCAGCATCAGCCCGACATCCGACAGCGCGACCCCGATCACCCGCCGTCCCGGGTCCAGCCCGATCAGCCGCGCCCCGTTCGGCAGCGCCGCCCGCAGCGCCCGCAGCCCGCTCGCCAGCCCGGTCAGGTTGAACAGCGCCATGCCCGCCGGTATGGTCCGCCGCTTCACGCCCTAGCAAGGACCAGCGCGCTTGCTCGAACCCGCGACTGTCCGCCGCATCGCCCGCCTGGCGCGGATCCGGCTCGAGGAGGCCGAGATCGCGCCCCTGCAAGCCGAGCTCGGCCGCATCCTGGGCTGGATCGAGCAGCTCGCCGAGGTCGACGTCGAAGGCGTCGCCCCGCTCGCCGGCGGCGCCCAGATCGCGCTGCGGCTGCGCGAGGACAGGGTGACCGACGGCGCCATCGCCGAGCAGGTGCTCGCCAACGCCCCCGAGCGCGCCGGCGACTTCTACGCGGTGCCGAAGGTCGTCGAGTGAGCGCGCTCACCCACCTCACGCTGGCCGCCGCACGCGACGGCCTGCGCCGGCGCGACTTCTCGGCGCGCGAGCTGACGGCCGCGCACCTGTCGGCCATCGAGGCGCTGAACCCCCGCCTCAACGCCTTCATCACCGTCACCCCCGAGCTGGCGCGCAGACAGGCCGACGCCGCCGACGCGGCCTATGCGGCCGGCAGCGCCGGCCCGCTCGCCGGCCTGCCGATCGCCAACAAGGACCTGTTCTGCTCGGCGGGCGTGCGCACCACCGCCGGCAGCCGCATCCTCTCCCCCTTCGTGCCGGCCTACGAGAGCACCGTCGGCGCCCGCTTGCTCGCCGACGGCGCGGTGATCGTCGGCAAGACCAACCTCGACGAGTTCGCCATGGGCTCGTCGAACATGACCTCCGCCTTCGGTCCGGTCGAAAACCCCTGGACGCACGGCGACACACCGCTCGTCCCCGGCGGCTCCTCCGGCGGCTCGGCCGCCGCGGTCGCCGCCCGCCTCGCCATGGCCGCCACCGCCACCGACACCGGCGGCTCGATCCGCCAGCCGGCCTCGTTCTGCGGCATCGTCGGCGTGAAGCCCACCTACGGGCGCTGCTCGCGCTGGGGCATCGTCGCCTTCGCCTCCTCGCTCGACC
>CAXUCZ010000136.1:0-7460 GCA_964249675.1 uncultured Acetobacteraceae bacterium
GACCTGGTGGAGAACCGCTTCGTCGGCATGAAGTCGCGCGGCATCTACGAGACGCCGGGCGGCACCATCCTGCTCGCCGCGCATCGCGGCATCGAAAGCATCACGCTCGACCGCGAGGCGGCGCACCTCAAGGACGCGCTGATGCCGCGCTACGCGGAGATGATCTATAACGGTTTCTGGTTCAGCCCGGAGCGGCGGATGCTGCAGGCGGCGATCGACGCCAGCCAGGCCTCGGTGAGCGGCGCCGTGCGGCTGCGGCTCTACAAGGGCAACGTCACGGTGATCGGACGCGAAAGCCCGAACTCGCTGCACTCGATGAAGGTGGTGACCTTCGAGGACGACCAAGGCGCCTACGACCAGGTGGACGCGGGCGGGTTCATCAAGCTCAACGCCCTGCGGCTGCGGTTGGGGGCATCGGCAGGACGGAAGGGCGGAAGGCTTTAAGAAAGGCCAGGAGCTCTGCTCCTGGACCTCGCTGGGGGCGGCGTTCCCAGACCCGCATCACTCGGAGTCCAGATGGGCTCTTTCTTGCTTGGCAAAGCCATTCATCCTGCTCGCCACTGCACTAACGTAACGGGTCGACCATGACTAACGAATGGATTTTAAAGGCTCCGCCTTTAATGGGGTCGAGGGGCAACGCCCCTCGCCTTTCTTGACCCGCCCTCGCATCCTGGTCGACCTGTCGCACGCCGCGGCAGGGCATGTCGGCATCGCGCAGGACATTCGGCTGGTGTTTCGGATGCTGTGCGACGTGGCGGCGCCTTCGGGCTTGCTGATGCCGACGGGGCGGCATGATCTGCCGCGGCTGGGATCGGATGCGGACCCGGCGGCGACGGCGGCGGTGTTGCATTGGATGGCGCGGAACTGGGCCAATGCGCCGCTGCGCCGAGGGTTGCGGGTGCCGTTCGAGGTGCGGGCGCAGTTGCGCTCGGCGTTTGCGTTGGCGCCGTTGGCGGCGGGGCAGGAGGATGCGGTGTGGCGCATCCTGTTCGCCGCGACCTTGGCGCCGTCGGACCGGGCGGTGGTGCTGGCGCGGCCGTACCTGGCGACCGACCTGGCGGTGGCGCGGATCATCGACCGGACGATGCTGGGCAAGCGGACGATCGGGGCGCCGTTCGCGGCTCGGCTGGGGGCGCAGCGGCTGGCGGCGCAGGGGTTCGACGCGGTGCTGTTCTGCATGCCGCGGCCGGTGGCGCTGCCGGCCGGGGTCACGCCGATCATGCGGTTTCACGACGCGGTGCCGGTGACGGACACCGACACGGTGATGAGCTGGCAGACCGGGGTCGCGCACCAGGCGCTGGTGCGGGCCTGCCCGGCAGGGACGATATTCGCCTGCGACAGTCCGCAGGCGCTCGACGCGCTGCTGGTGCTGGACCCGACGCGGGCGGGGCTGGCGAGCGTGGTGCCGTGCGCGGTGGCGCCGCCGTTGGCGCCGGTCGAGGCGTTGGCGGCGCTGCAGACCGGGGCGGTGATCACGCGGCATCTGAGCTTTCGGGCGCTGGGCGGCGAGGCTGGCGCGGCGGCGCCGGCCGGGTGGGAGGCGCCGGGGGACGCGCCGTATGTGATGGCGGTGTCGACGGTGGAGCCGCGGAAGAACTATCCGGCGCTGCTGTCGGCGTTCGAGCGGGTGCGGGCGCGGGTGAACCCGGCGCTGCGGCTGGTGATCGTCGGCGGGCTAGGCTGGCGCGACGAGGGGGTGCTGGCGGCGATGCGGGCGGGGGTGGCGAGCGGCGCCATCCTGCATCTGGCGGGCGTGCCGTCGGACGAGCTGCAGCTGCTGATGGCGCGGTCGCGCTGTTTGGTGTCGGCCTCGTTCAACGAGGGGTTCGGGCTGCCGCCGCTGGAGGCGCTGCAGGCGGGATGTCCGGTTCTGCTGTCGGATCTGGCGGTGTATCGCTGGATTTTCGGCGAGGCGGCGCTGTATTTCGACCCCTACGACGTCGAGGCGCTGGCCGGGCAGATGGCGCGTCTGGCGGGGATGGCGCCGGAGGCGGGGCTGCGCGAGGGGCTGGCGCATCATCGCTCGGCGGTGCTGGCGCGATTTCGGCCCGGGGTTGTGGCGGGCGCCTGGGAGGCGTTGCTGGAGCGGGCTCGCGGCGTGGCCGGAACGAAACAGCCGGCGATCAAAAATCGAGTGTGAGCCCGAGGGAATGCGCGCAGCAGTCGTGGCGCTGGCGCGCGAGGGCGTCATGCGTTAGTCAACTGCGATCGTTGCACGCGGCAACACATTTTCCCGTTTAGCGAGAGGCCGACGCCGATACTTTAACTGATTATAACAAGTATTGGCTTGCTACGCCAGCTTTGCCCTGCCGAGTTGTCGCATGGGCGGCATTAATGGCCAGAAAGAAGCGCTTAGATGGCTGGCACGATGCCTGCAGGGCAGCAGATGCTGGACGGAGAGACGGATCGCAATGCTGCGTTGGGCTGATCTCCCGAGGCCTGAGTGCTCGCCTGGCTTAAGGCCACGCTGGACTTCCGGGGCTCCGACGTCGCTCGGCTTACGCCTTCGGGTGCTCGTGCGGTCCAAGGGCGACGCTCCCGGCCTTGTCTGCCGCTAGCCATGATCCGGGTCAGCAGGCCGATCCTGTGCGCGCTGGTGCTGAGCGGATGCGCGGTCGGGCCGAATTTCCATCCGCCGGCGCCGGGGTTTGCCGCGGCGGCGTCGCTGACGCGCTACACGGAGACGCCGCAGCCGGCGCGGACCAGCGCCGCCAAGGTGGCGGGCGGGGCGGCGCAGACGCTCTCGCCTGGCCAGGACATCGCCGGCGACTGGTGGGCGATGTTCCATAACGCGGCGCTGAGCGGACTCGTGGCGACCGGGCTGCGCGACAACCCGGGCATCGAGGCGGCGCGCCAGGCCTTGCGCAACGCTCAGGAGCTGACGCTGGCGCAGTATAGCGGGCTGCTGCCGCAGGTGACCGGCACCTTCTATCGCCAGCGCGGGAATTTCCCCGAGGCGGCGACCGGCATCGAGAACCGGAGCTTCAGCTACGGCTATTACGACGCGCAGCTGACGCTGAACTACAATTTTGACCTTTGGGGCGGGGTGCGGCGGAGCATCGAGCAGCAGGCGGCGCTGACCGACGCCGAACGGGCGCTGCTCGAGGCGACGGACCTCACGCTCACCGGCAACATCGTCGCCACCGCGATCAACGAGGCGTCGCTGCGCGGCCAGATCAGCGTGCAGCGGCAGGTGATCGACTTCGAGCGGCACTATCTTGCGACGGTGCAGAGCCAGTTCGCGCTCGGCGGCGCGACCGGGACCGACGTGGCGTTGCAGCAGTCGCAGCTGGCGGCGCAGGAGGCGCTGCTGCCGCCGCTGCTCACCGCACTCGGGCAGGCGCGCGATGCTCTGGCGGCCGACCTCGGAACGACGCCGGAGGCGGCCGGGCTGCCGGTGCTGGAGCTCGACGCGCTCAGCCTGCCGGAGGCGCTGCCGCTGAGCTTCCCGGTGGCGTTGCTGGAGCAGCGGCCGGACGTGCGCCAGGCGGAGGCAACCCTGCATGCGGCGACCGCCGCGGTCGGCATCGCGATCGCCAACCGGCTGCCGCAGGTGACGCTGAGCGCGGCCCTCGGCAGCGAGGCGATCCGCACCTCGCAGCTGCTGACCCCGGGCAACGGGCTCGCGACGCTGCTGACCCAGGCGGTGCAGCCGATCTTCGAGGGCGGGCTGCTGCTGCACGAGCAGCGCGCGGCGGTGGCGACGATGCGGCAGCGGGCGGCGCAGTGGCGGCAGACCGCGCTCGGCGCGATCCAGAACGTCGCCGACACGCTGGTGCAGATCCAGCAGGACGGCGATCTGCTGGCGGCGCAGCTCGCGGCGGAGCAGGCGGCGGCGCGCTCCCTGGCCCTGGCCAAGCTGCAATACGGCTTCGGCGGCGTCGCCTACATCACCGTGCTGCAGGCGGAGATCACCTTCCAGAGCGCCGCCAACGGGCTGATCCGGGCGCGAGCGAACCGCTACGCCGACAGCGCGGCGCTCTACGTGGCGCTCGGCGGCGGCTGGTGGCATCGGAACGACGAGCCGCCGCCGCCGGCGGACGTGCTGCATTCCCTATTGCCGTGGAGTGCGTCATGAGCCGGAAGGCCAGGAAGGCCAGGAGCTCTGCTCCTGGACCACGCTGGGGGCGGCGCCCCCAAGACCCGCTGCTTCGCCACGCCACCGACCTCGCCGGGTGAGCATGACCGATAAACGGATTTTAAAGGCTCCGCCTTTAATGGGGTCCAGGGGCAAAGCCCCTGGCCTTGCCTTCCTCTTGGCGCTGACCGCGCAGGCGATGGCTGCCGAGCCGGCGCAGACCGTGTCCACGGTGGTGGCGCAGCGGCAGGGTTGGCAGTCTAGTCTTGATCTGATCGGCAATCTGCGCGCCGAGCGGGGGGCTGAGCTGGCGTTCGAGGTGGCCGGGATCGTGGATGCGATCGGGTTTGCCTCGGGCCAGGACGTGGCGGCGGGGGCGTTGCTGGTGCGGCTGCGGCTGAACGACGAGCCGGCGCGGCTGGCGCAGTTGCGCGCCCAGGCGGACTTGGCCGCCACCAACCTGGCGCGCGACAGCAAGCAGAATGCGGTGCAGGCGGTGAGCCAGGCGGTGGTGGATAACGATCGCTCGACGCTGGCGGCGGATCGCGCGCAGGTGGATGCCGAGCAGGCGCTGATCGAGGAGAAGGTCTTGCGCGCGCCGTTTGCCGGGCGGCTGGGCATACGCGAGATCGACCTCGGGCAGTATCTGCAGCCGGGGATGGGCATCGTCACCTTGCAGGCGCTCGACCCGATGTTCGTCGACTTTCCGGTGCCGCAGCAGGCGCTGGCGATGCTGCATGTCGGCGACGTCGCCGCCGTCTCGCTCGACGCCTACCCGACCCGGCGGTTTGCCGCGCGGGTGATTGCGATCAGCCCGCAGGTGGATGCGGCGAGCCGCAGCGCGACGGTGCGGGCGTCGATCGACAACCACGACCATGCGCTGGTGCCGGGCATGTTCGCGACCGTGCACGTGTCGACCGGGGTGGCGCGCGAGGCGGTGACGGTGCCGCAGTCGGCGATCGCCTACTCGACCTACGGCGATACGGCGTATGTGCTGCACAGGGACGCGGCGGGGCGGCTGGTGGCGCATCAGGTGCTGGTGACGACCGGAGCGGAGCGGGGCGACCAGGTGGCTATCGATGCGGGGCTGGCTGCGGGGGACACGGTGGTGAGCGCGGGGCAGCTCAAGCTGCACGAGGGCAGCGTGGTGATCGTCGACAACCAGGTGCGGCCAGGCGACACGTCGAACCCGCATCCGGCGGAGGAGTAGGCGGGTGCGGTTCACCGACGTCTTCGTTCGCCGGCCGGTGCTCTCGGTGGTGATCAGCCTGCTGCTGCTGGTGGCGGGCTTGCGCGCCGGGCGGACGCTGCCGGTGCTGGAGTATCCGCAGACGGTCAGCGGGGTGATCCAGGTCGCGACGACGTATTACGGCGCCGACGCGGCGACGGTGGCCGGCTTCATCACGACGCCGATCGAGAACGCGCTCGCCCAGACGCAGGGGGTCGACTACATCCAGTCGACCAGCCAGACCAGCGTCAGCACGATCACGCTGTACCTGCGGCTCAACCAGGACCCCGACCGCGCGCTGAGCGAGGTGCAGGCGAACGTCGCCGCGGTGGGCAACCAGTTGCCGCCGGGCTCGCAGGCCTCGGTAATCACGCTGCTCAACAACGCGAACTTCGTGATGGGCCTTTCGGTGACCTCGCGCACGCTGCCGGCCGAGCGGTTGGCCGACTACGTGACCCGGGTGATGACGCCGCAGTTGCAGGCGGTGCCCGGGGTGCTGCTGGCGCAGACCCAGGGCGCGGGGAACCTGTCGTTGCGCATCTGGCTGCAGCCGGACCGGCTGTCGGCCTACGGGCTCACCGCCAACGACGTCTATAACGCGCTGGCGGCCAATGACTACGTGACCGGCGTCGGCACCACGCTGGGCGCGATGACCTACGCCAATCTTGCGGTGACGAGCGGGCTGCACAGCCCGGCGGAGTTCCGCCAGCTCGTCGTCAAGCAGGCGAACGGGGCGTTGGTGCGGCTCGGCGACGTCGCCCAGGTGGTCTACGGCTCCGACCTGACCAATTTGAGCCTGCGCGACAATTTCGGCCCCGGACTGTTCATCGCGGTCAACGGCACGCCGGGCGGCAACCTGATCACGACGGCGCGCCAGCTGCGCGTCGTGTTTGACCGCATCGCGGCGACGCTGCCGCCGGGGATCAATGCGTCGATCGCCTTTGACGGCTCCAACTTCGTCAATGCCTCGCGCCACGAGGTTCTGTGGAGCCTGGGCGAGGCGCTCGGCATCGTCAGCCTGGTGGTGTTGCTGTTCCTGGGCTCGTTCCGCGCCGTGGTGATCCCGCTGGTGACGATCCCGCTCTCGCTGGTCGGCACGCTGGCGCTGATGGCGGCGTTCGGCTTCTCGGTCAACGTGCTGACGCTGCTGGCGCTGGTGCTGGCGATCGGCCTCGTGGTCGACGACGCGATCATCATCGTCGAGAACGTGAGCCGACATTTGGCCGACGGCATGGCGCCGACGGCGGCGGCGATGCGGGCCGGGCGCGAGCTCGGCAGCCCGATCATCGCGATGACGGCGGTGCTGGTCGCCGCCTACGTGCCGGTCGGGCTGCAGAAGGGCCTGACCGGGGCGCTGTTCACCGAGTTCGCGGTGACGCTGGCGGCCAGCGTCACCGTCTCGGCGGTGCTGGCGCTGACGCTGTCGCCGATGATGTGCGCGGGGATGCTGCGGCCGCATGCCGGCGGCGGACGGCGGCTGGTGCGGCTCGGCGACCGGGCGATGGCGGCGATGCAGCGCGTCTACCTGCGGCTGCTCGGCGCGGTGCTGCGGGTCTGGCCGCTGGCGATCGTGATCGCCTGCCTGGTCGTCGGCGCCAGCGTGGCGATGTTCCGCGGCGCCGCGCACGAGCTGGCGCCGCAGGAGGATAGCGGCTTCGTCATCCTGGCCGCGACGGCGCCGCCGAGCGCCACGCTCGACCAGATCCGGCTCTACGACCCGCAGGTCGAGCGGATGATCCGCGACCTGCCCGAGATGCGGGCGTTCTGGATCGCCGACCAGCCGGGCGGCATCAGTGACGGCATCGTGCTGAAGCACTGGGGCGACCGGCGGCGCAGCACGGTCGAGGTGCAGAATGCGTTGCAGGCGGCGGTCGGCGGCGTCGCCGGGCTGCAGATGGATGCCTTTCAGCCGCCGTCGCTGCCGGGCGCGCAGGGATTGCCGATCCAGTTCGTGCTGAAGGGCGCGGGCACGGTGGAACAGCTCGCCGCCGCGTCCGACCGGATGCTGCTCGATGCGCGGGCCAGCGGGCTGTTCAACTTCATCGACAAGGACCTGAAGATCGACCAGCCGCAAACCACGATCGAGCTCGACCGGGCCAAGATCGCGGCCCTCGGCCTCAACGTGACCAGCGTGGGCAACACGCTGAACTGGCT
>CAXUCZ010000137.1:0-346 GCA_964249675.1 uncultured Acetobacteraceae bacterium
CTGCGAAATCCCGGTCGCGATCGACTGCAGCATCACCGTCTTGCCGGTCCGCGGCGGCGCCACGATCAGCGCCCGCTGCCCCATGCCGATCGGCGCCACCAGGTCGATCACCCGCGGCGTCAGGTCCTTGTGCTGACCCTTGACCAGCGTCGGCGGGTTCTCCAGCTCCATCTTCAGCCGCCGCTCGGGGTAGAGCGGCGTGAGGTTGTCGAAGTTGGTCCGGTGCCGCACCGCGTCCGGCGGCTCGAAGTTGATCGTGTCGACCTTGAGCATGGCGAAGTAGCGCTCGCCGTCCTTGGGCGCCCGGATCTGCCCGTTCACCGTGTCGCCGGTGCGCAGGCTGAAG
>CAXUCZ010000137.1:356-7458 GCA_964249675.1 uncultured Acetobacteraceae bacterium
TGATCACCTGGTCGTTGTCGGCCAACGTCTTGAGGATGGCGAACAGCATGTCCTGCTTGCGCAGGCTGGAGGCATTCTCGACCTGCAGCTCCTCCGCGAAGGAGAGCAATTCGGCCGGGTTCTTGGCCTTGAGTTCGGCGAGGTGCATGGACCGCCTCGTAAGGAATGTGGAGTGCTGCGCGCTGCCGAGTGGCAGGACACGAGGCCGCGGCGCGGTCGCCGGGCAGAGCAGAGGAGGGGTGTCAGGCCGAAAGGCCGACGGCGCCAAACTGGCATGGCAAGCCAGCTAATTCAAGTGGAAGGCCGGGGCTCCGCCCTGGACCCGCTGGAGCCCGCGGCCCAGGCCCCATGTCAGAAGGGTTTGACCACCACCATGACGACGATGATCACCAGCAGCCCGGTCGGCACCTCGTTGAGGATCCGGTAGAATCTCTGCGGATGCCGATTGCGGTCGGCGAGAAAATCCTTGCGGTAGCGCGACATCGCGCCGTGGCAGCCGAACAGCAGCACCACGCAGAGCAGCTTCACCCGCCACCACCCCTCCGACCAGTCGATCACCCCCGGCGTCAGCGCCAGCAGCACCCCGAACAGCAGCGTCGCCAGCATCGCCGGCGTCGCGATCGCCCGCAGCAGCCGCAGCTCCATCACCTTGAAGCGCTCCGAGCTCTCGCTGCCCGGCACCGTGTCGCAATGATAGACGTAGAGCCGCGGCAGATAGAGCAGCGCCGCCATCCAGGCGACCAGCGAGATCACGTGCAGCGACTTGGTCCACAGGTAGAACGGCGCCAGAGCCTCGATCGTCACGCCGCCACCGCCGTCCCGCGCCGCGCCGCGACCAGCCCCGGCAGCGCCGCCATGTCGGCAAACACGCTCGCCCCCAGCGCCGCCAGCCGCTGCCCGTCATGGTCCGGCGCATAGGCCAGGCAGGCCATGCCGGCAGCCATCGCCGCCGTCACCCCGGGCACGGAATCCTCGACCACCAGCGTCTGCCCTGGCGCCACGCCCTCGGCCGCCGCGGCGGCGAGAAACAGGTCCGGCGCCGGCTTGCCCCGCCCGACATCGCCGGCGCTGTGCACCCGGCCAGAACCGGCGAGAGCGGCCAGCGGCGTGCCGGCGAACTTACGCGCCATCTCGCCATGCGAGGAGTTCGAGGCGATGCGCACCGGCAGCCCCGACGCCGCCACCGCGGCCAGCGCCTCGATTGCGCCTCGCACCAGCGGCACGCCGCCCGACAACGCCGTCAGCAACGCCTGCTCGACCTGCCCCATCCAGCCCTCCGGCAGCTCCCGCCCGGTCTCCGCCCGATGCACCGGCGCCAGCGCGCCCAGCCGGTGCCCGGTAAACCGGAACGGGTCGATCGCCCACCCGATCCGCCGCGCCTCGGCCACCAGCACCGCTCGCGCCACCGGCTCGCTGTCCACCAGCACCCCGTCGCAATCAAAGATCACCAGCCGGATGGTCATCATTCGGCCGCGATCGCCGGCTGCCTCGACGGCTCCACCGCCGGCACGTCGATCACCGTCTGCGCCTCGGCGGCGCGCCAATGCGGACAATCGCCATGCCGCCCCGGGCAGGCCCGCCCCTCGGCAAAGCTGCACAGCCCCGGCCCCGCCGCCAGCGTCCGCCGCACCAGCCCGGCCACCGCCTCGATGAAGCCCGGATCGTCGCCCTGCGCCGGCGCCCGGAAATATCCGGGCACGTGCAGCTTCTCGGCCAGCTCCCGATACTCGACGTCGAGCTCCACCAGCGTCTCGGAGTGCTCGGACACGAACGCGATCGGCACCACCAGCAGCGCCGTCCGATCCTTGGCCGCCCGTCCGATCGCCTGCTCCGTCGACGGCTCCAGCCATTGCTGCGGCGTCGCCCGCGACTGGTAGCAGACCTGCCAGTCGAGCCCCCGGAGGCCGGTCGCCGCGGCCACCAGCGCCGAGGTGGTCTCGATCTGGAACCGATAGGGGTCGCCCTGCTCGACGATCACCTCCGGCAGCCCGTGCGCGGAGAACAGCACCCGCAACCCGGTCTGCTCCGGCAGCGCCGCCCTGGCCCTGTCGTAGGCCCGGCAAACCATCGCCGCGGTCGCCTCGACATAGGCCGGGTCGGCGAACCAGCAGCACAGCGTGCTCACCGGCGCCGCCAGTCCCGCCCTCGCCGCCGCCTGCTGCCAGTCGGTGATCGAGCTGCCCGTCGTCGTCGTCGAGAACTGCGGATAGAGCGGCAGCAGCACCACCTCGTCCGGCCGCCACTGCCGCAGCAGCCTGGCCGCCTCGCTGGCGAACGGATGCCAGTAGCGCATCGCGACGAAGCAGCGTGCCTCGTATTCGGGCATCGCATGCTGCAGCGACCGCTCCAGCGCGCGCGCCTGCTTCTGCGTCAGCTCTAGCAGCGGCGACCGGCCGCCGAGGATCGCGTAGTTCGCCGTCGCCGGCTTGACGCGCGCCCTGGCGATGATCCGCGCCAGGATCGGCCGGACGAAGAACGGCACTCGCAGGATCGCCGGGTCGCGGAACAGGTTCAGCAGGAACGGCCGGATCGCCTCCGGACGGTCCGGCCCGCCCAGGTTGAACAGCACGACGGCGAGGCGCTTGGAACTCATGCGAGCTATCTAAGCACAAAGAAAAGGAAGGCCAGGGCTTTGCCCTGGACGGGACCCCATCGCACTCGTGCGATGGGAACCCGCCACCAAGGGCTCGAGGCCCTTGGAACCCGATTTAGGATCCGTGCACCAGCTCAACGAGCTCTGCGACATGATCGACCGGCGTATGCGGCAGGATACCGTGGCCAAGGTTGAAAATATGCGGCCGGCCGCGCAGCACCTGCAGGATCGAGCGCGCCTGCTCCGTCATCGCCGCCCCGCCGGCGATCAGCGCCAGCGGGTCCAGATTACCCTGCAGGCCGACATGCTCGGCCACCATCGCCGCCGCCCGCGCCGGGTCCGCCCCGGTGTCGAGCCCGACGCAGTCCACCCCGGTGCGCTCCACGTAGTGGTCCAGCATCGTTCCGGCGAGCCTCGGAAAGCCGATGATCGGCACCCCCGGATGCCGCTCGTTCAGCGCGTCGACGATCTGCCGCGTGCGCCCCGCGACATGGGCGCGGAACAGCGCCGGCGGCAACACCCCGGCCCAGCTGTCGAACAGCATCACCGCCTCGGCGCCGGCCTCGATCTGCGCCGTCAGATACTCCACCGTGCCGGCGCACAGCAGGTCCAGCAGCCGTTCGAACAGCTCCGGCGCCGCATAGGCCATCTGCCGGGTCAGCGCGAACTCCTTCGAGCCGCCGCCCTCCACCATGTAGCAGGCCACCGTGAACGGGCTGCCGGCAAAGCCGATCAGCGTGCATCCCGCCGGCAGACCCGCCCGCACCCGCCGCACCGTCTCCATCACCGGCGCGGTGAACTCCGCAACCCGCGTGAGCGACAGCCGGTCGAGATCGCCGACATCGCGGATCGGCGTCATCACCGGCCCCTCACCGTCGACGAAGCGCAGATCCTGCCCCATCGCCCAGGGCAGGATCAGGATGTCGGAGAACAGGATCGCCGCGTCCATGCCGTAACGGCGGATCGGCTGCAGGGTGATCTCGGTCGCCAGGTCCGGCGTCGTGCACCGGGCGATGAAGCCGCCCGAGCTCTCCCGGATCGCGCGATACTCCGGCAGGTAGCGCCCCGCCTGCCGCATCAGCCAAATCGGCGGCGGCCACACCGCCTCGCCCGCCAACACCTGCAACACCTTCTTCCCAGGCGCCGTCCCGACCGCCAACCGCGCCCCCACATTTGGTTCAGACCTCGCTTCTCCTTAAACACAGAAAAGAAGGAAAGAAATGGTTGAGGTAGGTGTTGTTGCCTGTGGATAACGGGGTACCCGGGGCGCTGCGCCCAGCCCGCCATCCATCCACAGCGGAGTCGACCTGCAACATGCTGGCATCGGACGACGAACGGCGACGCTGCGGATATCCCCACTGGAAGCCGGCCGGTTGCTCTCGCGCACGCCCAGCAGCCGAGTTGTCCCCGCACCCTCGCGGCGGCCCAGACGCCCCTCGTGCCGAACCCGCCTTATCCCCGCAATCCCCGCAACGGCCATGAGCGACAGCGCCCATCCCGGCCGCATCAACCTGCACCTGGTGTCGGACTCCACCGGCGAGACGCTGAACTCGATCACCCGCGCCACCGTCAGCCAGTTCGAGCACGTCCGCATCCTGTACCATCGCTGGAGCCTCATCCGCACCCGCTTCCAGCTCCACCGCGTGCTCGAGGGCATCGAGGCCGAGCCCGGCCCGGTGCTCTCCACCGTCGTCGACAAGGCGCTCCGCAACGACCTCGAAGGCACCTGCCAACGCCTCGGCATCACCGTCGTCAACGTGCTCGACCCGGTGCTCTCGGTGCTGGCCGACGAGCTCGGCGAGCAGGCGAAGAACCGGCCCGGCCGCCAATACGTGCTCGACGCCGACTATTTCCGCCGCATCGACGCCATGCACTTCGTCCTCGCCCATGACGACGGCCAGGCCCAGGCCGGCATCGCCGAGGCCGATGTCTGCCTCGTCGGCGTCTCGCGCTCCTCCAAGACCCCCACCTCGTTCTATCTCGCCAACCGCGGCATCAAGGCCGCCAACGTCCCGCTGGTCCCCGGCACGCCGGATCCGCCTGGCCTGGCAAACCCCGTCTGCCCGGTGATCGGCCTGGCGATCGACGCCGCCGCGCTGATCGAGATCCGCCGCCACCGCCTCAAGCTCATCGCCACCGGCCAGGGCAGCGCCATCATGCGTCGCGAGAGCGGCGACTACATCGACATCGAGGCCGTCCGCGCCGAGCTGCTCTGGGCCCGCCGCCTCTGCACCCGCCACGGCTGGCCGGTGATCGACGTCACCCGCCGCTCGATCGAGGAGACCGCGGCCACCGTGCTGCAGCTCATGGAGGCCTGGCACGAGCGCCGGCGCCGCGCCGAGACCGCCGCGCCGTCCCCGCCGAGCTAGGTTGCAAACTTTCTTCGATAACTCTCTACCTGAAGATGCCGACAACCATCGGTTGCGTGCCGGGCGAGTATAGTTGCTGCGTCCACAGTCATCACGCGTGCAGGCTCGTGCTGCTCGGCAACGCTTCCAGAC
The DNA here is from genome assembly GCA_964249675.1 of uncultured Acetobacteraceae bacterium. Classification (GTDB taxonomy): domain Bacteria; phylum Pseudomonadota; class Alphaproteobacteria; order Acetobacterales; family Acetobacteraceae; genus CAXMMR01. Next base: position 5,451 of record CAXUCZ010000137.1, read on the forward strand.
GCCGACAAGAAAAAGCCGGGCTTTCGATAGCCACGTGGCACGACTCGTGCTCACCTGGCACCCGAACCACCATCCAGGAACATGATGCGCAAGCTAAATCTGGTACTGAGCACCGCCCTGTGCGGCCTCGCCTCCATCGGCATTGCGGCCGCGGCGCCCCTGCCGGCCGTCGCCGCCTCAAGCCCGGTCGAATTCGACGTCTTCCTGCCGCTGCGCAACGGCGCCGGTCTCGACGCGCTGCTCGCCCGCCAGCAGGACACAAGCTCGGCGGACTACCACAAGTGGCTGACCCCGGCGCAGTTCGCTGCCCAGTTCGGCGCCAGTGAGGCCGCCAAGCAGGCGGTGGCCGCCGAGCTCGCCCAGCACGGCCTCGCCGTAACCGTCCAGTCGCGCAGCCTGCACGTCAGCGGCAGCGCCGCCACGATCAACGCCATGTTCTCGACTACCCTGGCCCGCGCCCGCATGCCGAGCGGCAAGCTGCGCACCGTCAGCGCCACGCCGCTGGTGCTGACGCCGGCGCTGTCGGCCGCCGGCGCCTTCGTGCCCGCCTTCTCCAGCGCCTCGCCGGGCATGCATGTCCTGTCCAAACACTTCAAGCTGACCGACCCGGACAACCGCACCTCGACCACCGGCGGCTACTGGTACGACGACCTCAAGCAGGCCTATGGCTGGCCGTCCTACCAAACGCTCACCTACCCGTACGGCAAGTCGCAGCTGACCCGCCTCGACGGCACCGGCGCGACCATCGCGACGCTGATCTCCTCCGACGTGCTCGACAGCGACTCAAACATCATCTTCGACCACGAGAACTTCAGCAAAACCGCCGGCGTGCCGGACCCGGTGCTCTACGCCCGCCGCGCCGTGCTCGGCGGCAACCCCTTCAGCGCCGCCAGCGACGACAGCTTCGAGGCCTCGCTCGACGTCCAGGAGCTGCTGACCGGCGCCCCCGGCGCCCACGTCGTGCTCTACAACATCCCCGACCTGAGCGACGAAAGCATCCTCGCCGGCTACACCGCCATCGACGAGGACAACGCGGTCGACGCCGTCTCGTCGTCGTTCGGCGAGTGCGAGCTCGTCTACACCGCCGCCTACAATAACGGCGTCGATCAGACCTCGATCCTCAAGGCCTACAGCGAGCTGTTCAAGCAGGGCAACTCGCAGGGCATCACCTTCATGGCGTCCTCGGGCGACGAGGCCGGCCTCGAATGCCCGCAGCCGCAATACTTCAGCGGCGAGAAGGCGAAGTTCATCCCCGGTGTCAGCACCCCGGCGGCCGACCCGAGCGTCACCTCGGTCGGCGGCGGCAACGTCGTCACCACGTTCAAGAAGGGCTCGCTGGTCTCCAAATACGTCGACGAGAACGCCTATGACGACCCCGAAATCCCGTACGACATCTACGGCCTCGGCCTGAACGTCAGCGGCGGCGCCTGGGGCGCGGGCGGCGGTGTCAGCCAGCTCTTTGCCGCACCCGCCTACCAGAAAAACACCCAGACCGGGTCGACGACGGCCCGCACTCTGCCCGACATCGGCATGCAGGTCGGCGGCTGCCCGGGCGGCATCGCCAAGTTGCCCTGCGATGGCGGCGACACCGCCAAGAATGGCGATGGCAATACCGACCGCTCCTACGTCATCATCGCCCTCGGCGGCACCCTCTACGGCGTGATCGGCACCTCGGTCAGCTCTCCCGAGTTCACCGGCGCGCTCGCCCTGCTGATCGAGCGGGAAGGCCGCCAAGGCAACGTCAACAAATACATCTACAGCTTGGCGACCAAGCAGGCCGTGTTCGGCGGCGCCGCCAACACCGCCTACCACCAGGGCATTCCCGGCTATAACGGGGTGGTCAAGAACACCAAGCCCGGCGGATACTACAACTACACCTACGGCGTCGGCTCGCCCTACGTGTACCGCTTCATCGGCCTGCCCAAGGCCGCCGTCGCCGGCACGCCGCAGAGCGCGTCCAACCCGTAGGGAAGATAGGAAGGCCAGAGGCTCTGCCTCTGGACGCCGC
>CAXUCZ010000138.1:0-7398 GCA_964249675.1 uncultured Acetobacteraceae bacterium
TGAACCTGGCGTTTGCCGTCGGCCTGGTGGCGCTCACCGTGCTGTCGTCGCGCGCTCGCCGCTTCGCGCTGTATTTCTGTCTGGCTGCGGCGGCCACGCTGCTGGCATTCCGGGTGGGCGGCAGCGCGCTGATGCTGACAGCGCGACGGCTCCGCGTGCCTGGCTCCGCGGCGGTGCGCCTCGGTGTCGCCAACCTGCACCGGCCGGGTGCGTCGACGCCGTTGATGATGGTGTCGCTCGGGCTCGGGTTGGCGACCTTGGCCGCCGTCGCCCTGATCGAGGGCAATCTGCGCGGCACCGTGCTGCAGCAGCTGCCCGCCCGCGCGCCGACCTTCTTCTTCATTGACATCCAGCCGGACCAGCTCGACCGCTTCGACGCGGTGCTGCGCGCGATCCCTGGCGTCGGCGCCGTCGAGCACGTGCCGAACCTGCGCGCCCGGGTCGTTGCGGTAAATGGCGTGCCGGCCGAGCAGGTGCGCGCCACCCCCTCGACCCGCTGGGCGCTCTCCGGCGACCGGGGCCTGACCTACGCTGCGATCCCGCCGGAGGGCACCCGCATCGTCGCCGGCCACTGGTGGCCGGCGGACTACGCCGGCAAGCCGCTGGTCTCGTTCGATGCCAACCTTGCCGCCGGCTGGGGTGTGACGCTCGGCGACACGATCACCCTGAACGTTCTCGGCCGCGACGTGACGCTGACCATCGCCAGCCTGCGCGACATCGCCTGGAAAACCTTGTCGCTCAACTACGTGATGATCGTCTCGCCTGGCCTGCTCAGCGCCGCACCGCACAGCAACATCGCGACCGTGCGCACCGTGTCGACGCCGGCGGTGGAGGCGGCGGTGTTGCGCCGGGTGACGGACGCGCTGCCCAACGTCACCGGCATCCGGGTGGCCGACGTGCTGGCGGAGGTGGCCGAGCTGATCGGCAAGCTTGCCTCGGGATTGGCCGCGACGGCGAGCTTCGCGCTGATCGCCGGCGCCTTGGTGCTGGCCGGCACGGTGGCCGCCGGGCAGCGCCGGCGCGTCATGGAGGTGGTCGTGCTCAAGACGCTCGGTGCGACGCGGCGGCAGATCCGCACCGCTTGGCTGGTCGAGTTCGGCGCGATCGGCCTGGCTGCCGGCCTCGTCGCCGCGCTGGTCGGCACGGCGGCGAGCTACGCGGTGGTGCGCTACGTCATGGACAGCGAATGGACCTTCCTGCCCGGCATCCTGGCCGCCACGGTGTTCGGCTGCATCGCGCTGATGCTGCTGTTTGGCTACGCCGGCACCGCGGCGGCGCTGCGCGCCAAACCCGCCCGGCTGCTGCGCTCGGACTGATCGATCGTTAAGACTTCGTTAGGACTTTCGCCCTACGCTCGCTTGGAGCTTGAACGTATCCGCGACCCTGCCAAGATGGTGACGCACGGGGCCTGATGCCCTGAGGAACAAGACGATGGCTTTCACACCCGACACCCGGGCACGGCCTTGGAGCCAGGCTAACGGGCTGGCGCAGGGAGCGACGTTCGACGCTGGCCTGCGCGCTTACATGCTCCGCGTCTATAACTGGATGGCGTCTGGCCTGTTGCTGACCGGCATCGTGGCCTACACGGTGGCCAATACCAGCCTGATCAAAGCGCTGTACAATCCGATGCAGGTAGAGACTGCATACGGGTTGCGCACGGTCATGCATCCGACCGGCCTGGCCTACCTGCTGATGTTCGCCCCCCTGGCGTTCGTGATGGTGCTGAGCTTCGGCGCCAACCGTCTCAGCAAGACCGCGGCGCAGACGCTGTTCTGGGTGTTTTCGGCGGTCATGGGCGCATCGCTTGCGAACATCTTCCTGATCTATGCCGGCGGCAGCATCGCGCGGGTGTTCTTTATCACTGCCGGCACCTTCGCGGCCATGTCGATCTGGGGCTACACGACCAAGACCGACCTCACCAAGATCGGCAGCTTCCTACTCATGGGGCTCATCGGCGTGGTGCTGGCTTCGGTGGTGAACATGTTCATCCACAGCTCTGGTCTGCAGTTCTTGGTCAGCATTGTCGGCGTCGTGGTGTTCACTGGCCTGACCGCCTATGACACGCAGCGTATCAAGGGCACCTACACGCAGCTTGCCTATGCGGATGGACCGGACATGGCGGCCAAGCGCAGCGTTTACGATGCACTCAGCCTTTATCTGAACTTCATCAACCTCTTCATGCTGTTGCTGCAGCTCACAGGTGGCCGCAACAACAGTAATTGAGAAAGGCGAGGGCTCTGCCCTCAACCTGCTCAGGCCCGCGGCCCAGGCCCTAACTTGTAAAAAGCCGCTCGGATCACTTCCGAGCGGCTTTGTTATTGACGGGATCAGAGGGCCTCGGGCCCTTTGTGGGTTAGGGGCAAAGCCCCGGCCTTTGCTCAGGTAATCGTCTTGAGATATTCCGCGAGCTTGGTCGCGGCTGCGGTCTTCTCCGTTCGGTCCAGCGCAGCGAGCTCGGCGGCCAGGCGGTCCATGGCGGCCTCATAAATCTGCCGCTCCGAGAAGCTCTGGTCCGGCTGACCGGCATTGCGATGCAGGTCGCGCACTACTTCGGCAATCGACAACGGGTCGCCAGAGTTGATCTTGGCCTCGTATTCCTGCGCCCGGCGCGACCACATGGTGCGCTTTATACGGGCTCGACCCTTCAGAATCGCCAGCGCCTCGTCAAACATCTTCCGCGTCGCCAGCTTGCGCAGCCCAGCGCTGCGCGCCTTCGTCACCGGCACCCGCAGCGTCATGCGGTTCTCTTCGAACGTGATGTGGATCAGCTCAAGCTTATGGCCGGCGATCTCCTCCGTGGCGATGCGCTCGACCTTGCCGACTCCGTGCGTCGGATAGACCACATGGTCGCCTTCGACGAAGATCTCCGCTTTGGCCGGGATGCGCGGCGCCGGCACTGGGCGGCCGCCCGGTAGCGAATGGCCCGGCATCCGGCCGCTCATTCGCGGCGGAACGCGGTCGCTTGCCGCTGGCCGGCCGGTTGGCTTGTCGTCCTCCTCGTCCTCATCGTCTTCCGCGGCGCGACGGGCGGCCGCTGCCTCATCGGGCCCAATGTCGGCGGCGACGTCCGCCTCGGGTTTGGGCTCGGGCAGAATGTCGACCTCGCCACCGTCGACAGCTTCCGGCCCGAGGTCGCGCGCGAGCTCGGGCTCGGCCTCGTCGAGCGCCGCATCGCCGGCGATACCGACGTCGACCTCGTCGGTCGGCCGCGGCGCCTCGTTGACGCTTGCGTGAGCCTCGGTGTCGTCATGAGCAACGAGGCGAGCCACTGGCATGTCGGGATCGGTCTGGATGGCGGAGCTGATTGTATGGGCCACTGGACTGATCGTCTCCTGCTTCGACTCATCCAGGTCGTCAGCCGGACACCGCCAATAGGTCGGTCAGCCAGACGAAACTGGTTGCATCTAGGTTGAGCGGCGACGTAGGTCGCCGGGCGCCTGGTTCGGCACCCCACGGCAGCGCTGCACGCGCGCCGTTGACGAATGCCTTATAGCACAGACCGTGCCCGAGGTCATGCATTGCAGGCGCGCAACTCGCGCGATGCGGCTACGGCGTGCCAGGCTCTGCCGAAAACAGGCTCTCTTTGCCCGGCTTGTCCTTCCAGGCATCCGCGTCGGACGGCGCTTGACCCTTACGGATGATGTTCGGCCATTGCACCGAAAACGTGGCATTGCGCTCGGCCCATGCGCCAGCCTTGTCATCGCTGTCAGGCACGATCGCCTCGGCCGGGCACTCCGGCTCGCAGACGCCACAGTCGATGCACTCGTCCGGATTGATCACGAGCATGTTCTCGCCGACGTAGAAGCAGTCCACAGGGCACACTTCGACGCAGTCCATGTACTTGCACTTGATGCAGTTCTCAGTGACCACGTAGGTCATCGCCGTCTCCAACGCGTCAGCTTGTGGAGCCGCATATGACGGCGATCGCCAAGGCATGCAAGGCGCGCCGGACCCGTGCTAGACGCAGCCGGACGCGGCCTCGCCGGCCGGTGCCCGACCCGCGTGCACGGCCTCGTACAATGATCTCGCCTCCGGCGCCGGCCCGCGCCGCCCGGCCAGACTCAGCACGCGCAGCACCAAGATCTCATCGCGCCAAGGCAAGGTGAGCACGTCGCCGGGACGAAGCCTGGCATGCGGCTTGTCGGTCGGCTGACGGTTGATCCGCACCAAGCCCGTGCGCACGAGGGCGGCGCAATCGCTGCGCGCCTTCATGAAGCGCGCGCACCAGAGCCACTTGTCGAGCCGCTGCCACGTCGCGTCTTCGCGGTCGTCGGCGGCAGGCCGCGGGCTAGCCAAGCGTTACCGCACCAGCGCCGACAGGGCGGCAAATGGCCCGGCCGCTACCAACGGACGCGACGGCGCCTGCGCCGAAGGCCGCTGGGCACGCTGGACGCGCGGCTTGTGCAGCATCGGCGGCGTCGGCGGGCCGTAGCTGCCGGGATCAACCGCGGCGGCCGGCCGCACCCCGAAGCCCAGGCCGCGCAGCACCGCGGGCAGCAACTCGGCCCGGACCGACAGGCGAGAGGCCAGATCGCCCGGCAGCGCGGCAGGCCGCGTGCGGGTCAGCCAGCCGAGCTCGGCGCCGATCCGCTCGGCGATGTCGAGCCGCAGCCAGACCGGCCCGGCCTCGATCCAGCCCATGGCTGCGAGGAACACGTCGTTCTGCGCCGCCGCGACGGGCAGGCTGATCAGGCTGGCGCCCGGCAGGTCCGGCAGGGGCACGCAGCGCGCGACGGACCAGAGCCGCGCCCGCATCGCCATCGCGCGCGGCTTGAGCAAGGCCGGCATGAACAGGCCGAACCGTCCGGCTCGCACCCCGAGCGCCTTGAGCCGCCCGCGCAATGCCGGGGCGATGTCGGCCTCCGTCGCGCCGACGACCAGACCGCCGGCCTCGGACAGGCGATGCAGCGGGCCGCGCAGGTTCGCCTCCGCATCGGCCGCTGCCCGCGCCTGGAATAGCGGCTCGAACACCGCCGCGAGCTGCGACGTGACGAAGCGCTGCAGCCGCTCTCGCACCCGCTCGCGCTGAGCGCCGTCGAGAAATTCGCTGTCCAGCACGTCGACGCGCGGGCTCAGCATGGTCCGACCCGGCCGCAGCCGGGCGATCGACGCGCCGGCCCAGACGATCCGATTCTCGCCATCGAAGCCGAAGCCGCCATCGGCCGCAGCCTCCAAGGCTGCCACCCGGCGCGGCATCTCGCCGGCGAGCGCCCGGCGAGCGGCACGCAGCACCAGACGCTTGTCGTGCGCCTCCGTGCCCGGGTCGGGCACGAAGCGAAAGCCGCCGACATGCCCGACCGCGTGCCCCTCGACGACCACCTCGCCGCTCCCGGTCACCGCCGAGAGCAGCTCCTCGCCGGCCGCCTCCGCCGCCTCCAACCGGCGCAGCAGATGGGTCGCTCGACGATCGACGAAGCGCGCGGTCAGCCGCTCGTGCAACGCGTCCGAAAGCAGGTCCTCGACGGTGCGCGCCCGCTCTTGCCAATGCGCGGCGTCGCGCACCCAGTCGGCGCGCGCCGCGATGTAGGTCCAGACGCGCACGCCGGAGAGCCGCGCCATCAGGGTGTCGATGTCGCCATCGGCGCGGGCGAGCCGGGAGATCTGGCCGTCCAGCCAGTCGGTGGGCAGGTGGCCTTCGCGCACGACGTGGCCGAACACCCGGGCGCAGAAGCGCGTGTGGCTGTCGTCGGTGAGCTTGCGGAAGTCCGGGATCTGGCACGCCTCCCACAGCGCTCGCAGGCGCCCGCGCGTGCCGGTCAGCGCCCGCACCTCCGGATCGCGCGCCAGGGCGGCCAGCGTCTCGAGGTCGGAGGCGTCGTTGCCGCGCACGAGGCCCGGGCGCGGCGGCGGCGCCATCAGGCTGTCGAGCAGGCCGTCCAGCGAGCTGAAGTCAAGCGCGTCGTTGCGCCAGGAGAGCTGCTCCAGCGGATCGAACACATGCGCCTCCACCGCCTCGACCAGGTCGTCGTCAAGCGGCGGGCAGGCGCCGGTGACGCCGAACGTGCCGTCGCGCATGCCGCGACCGGCGCGGCCGCCGATCTGGGCGATCTCGGTGGCGAGCAGGCGGCGCGGCCGGCGGCCGTCGAACTTCGACAGCCGGGCGAAGGCGACGTGGTCGACGTCCATGTTGAGGCCCATGCCGATCGCGTCGGTGGCGACGAGGAAGTCGACCTCCTTGTCCTGATACAGCGCCACCTGGGCGTTGCGGGTGCGCGGCGACAGCCGGCCCATCACCACCGCGCAGCCGCCGCGGCGGCGGCGGATCAGCTCGGCGATGGCGTAAACCTCGGCCGCCGAGAAGGCGACGACGGCCGAGCGCGGTGGCAGGTGGGTGAGCTTGGCGGGTCCGGAGTAGGTGAGGCGGGAGAGCCGCGGCCTCGTTTCGATCTCGGCGCCTGGCACCAGGTGCTTCAGCAGCGGCCGGATGGTTTCGGCGCCGAGGAACATGGTCTCGACCAGGCCGCGCGCATGCAGCAGGCGGGCGGTGAAAATGTGGCCGCGGTCAGGATCGGCGCAGAGCTGGATCTCGTCGACGGCAAGGAACTCGACGTTGCGGTCGAGCGGCATCGCCTCCACCGTGCAGCTGAACCAGCGCGCCTCGGGCGGTACGATCTTTTCTTCGCCGGTGATCAGGGCGACGTGCTTCGCACCCTTGGCCGCCACCATGCGGTCGTAGTTCTCACGCGCGAGCAGGCGAAGCGGGAAGCCGATGATGCCGCTGGCATGGCCAAGCAGGCGGTCCATCGCGAGGTGGGTCTTGCCGGTGTTGGTCGGACCAAGCACGGCGCGAACGCGAGGCGCGAAAGGACCCGAGGACGGGCGAGACCCCAGGGCGGCGTGCGGGACTCGGTGCGGGTGACCCGGCATGCTCGGATGATTTGGTGTGCGAGGGCCGATTGCAAGCGGTACGGGCGGGCGATCGCGGGTGAGCGGGTTTGAGCAGCAAGCGTTCTTTTTTAGGAAAAAAGAACCAAAAAACTTCTGTCAGTTCGGAGGCGCGTTCGCCTTTGAAAACGGCCGCCAGGCGTTCAAGGCGCGTGGGGCGTCAGCATCTTTGACAAAGCTGCAGGTTTGACGAGAGGTGAAATACCGCAAGATTGTGGGACGTCGGCGGAAGAGGCTCGCGGCGGTGTGCCCCATTTGCCAGTATGGGAACAAATTATTTCAACGGGTTGAAGAGATTTTGCCTGTAGGCAAGATTTCAGCGACCGCTTCGGCCGGGCCTGAGCTCAGGGGATTGCTAGCACGGCGAGAGCGTCGTCCCACCAGTCATGGGGTCTGGGGCCGCGGGCCCCAGCGGAGTCCAGAGGCAGAGCCTCTGGCCTTTGTCCTCATGGCAACCGCTTGCCCGCCATGTCGATCCAAGGATGGCGATCTTCCATGTCTGCGATCAGCGCC
>CAXUCZ010000139.1:0-7380 GCA_964249675.1 uncultured Acetobacteraceae bacterium
GTTGTGCCGCCTGCTGCTCCGCCTGCCGCCGCCGTGCCGAAGGAGGCTGCACCGTCCTCGCCCGCCGTGGTCGCCGGCTCGCCCGGTGGCGGTCCCGCCGCGGCGTCATCGCCGGTCGGGGATACGGCAGCGCCGGCCGCCGCCTCGCCGCCGCCCGCCGCGGCTCAGCCGCCGACGGCCGGCATCGTCGTCAAGGCGGTCGCTCAGAGCTGGGTGATGGTGCGCGATGCCGGCAAGGTGCTGCTCAACCGGACGATGCAGGTCGGCGACACCTGGCCGCTGCCGGCGGATGCCACGGGCGCGACGCTGACCACCGGCAATGCCGGCGGCACGGTGGTGATGATCGACGGCGCCGACACGCCGAGCCTGGGCGCCAGCGGCGCGGTGCGGCGGGACGTGGCGCTCGATGCGGCCGGGCTGCGCGGCGGACATCCCGGCAATGCGCCGACGGGTGCAAAAGCGCCGCCACGCACGGCGAGCGACCGGCTGAACGACGCCGAGTTGCGGCGCGCCCGTCTCCGGCCGACGGACAGCCCCGAATAGCGTCCGTCGATCAGCCGGCCGCCGGTCAGGCGCCCTTCATCAGCTGGCCGCGGATCTCGCCGCCCGGATGCTTTGGCGTATGCACGTTGGCATATAGCCGGCCTTGCTCCAGCGCCGCGACCTGCTCCGTGCTCAGCGTCGCCTCGCCGCGGACCGGGCTGACCGGCGCGTTGCCGAGCGGGACCTCGACGCCGGCATTGGCGCCGACCGGGGCCGGGCCGTGGAAATGCGCCATCGTCGCCGGCCCGGTCAGGCCCTGGAAGGTGAGCGTGTAATGCAGCACCCGGGTCGCCGGGTCGAGCGTCGCCTGCACGCTGCCGGTGCCGGGGCTGCCGGTCGGCGGCACCTCGCTGCCGCCGCTCATCGTGGCGGTGAAGCGCTCGCCATCGGCACCGGCTGCGATGGCGGCGGACGGCGCGGCGAGGGATGGGACGGCGACGGCGAGGCAGGCGTAGAGGGCTGGCCGGGCGAGGGTGCGCATGGTCGGGTTCCGTCTCCGTTGATCAGGCAAGCAACCGAGAGGCAGGGGACGAAGTTTCGTGATGGTGCAGCCCTTATCGCAGGTGCAGCCGCTAGGCCCGGAAGTCGACGCGACGCCGCGGCGGATCCCGCCCCGGATCGAGCTGCGCGGACGGTTCGTCCGTCTGGAGCCGCTCGGGCGGGAGCATGCGGTCGGGCTGTGGCAGGCGATCGCGGCCGCGCCGGAGGCCGCTGACGCCAGCTTCACCTATCTGCAGAGCGGACCGTTCAAGAGCCAGGCGACGCTCGAGGAGAAGGTCGTCGCGTTCGCGACCCAGACCGACCCGATCGTCTGGTCGGTGGTTCCCGGCGCGCCTCAGCCCGACGCGGCGAACGCCGCCGCCCGGCCGGCGCAGGGCTGGATGAGCCTGATGGACATCCAACCGGCCAACGCGGCGATCGAGATCGGCAACATCTGGTTCGCCCCGTCGCTGCAGCGCACCCGGGCGGCCACGGAGGCGCTGTTCCTGCTGATGCGCTTCGCCGCCGACACGCTCGGCTATCGCCGACTGGTGTGGAAGTGCAACGCGCTGAACGCGCCGTCGCGCCGGGCGGCCGAGCGCTTCGGCTTTCGCTACGAGGGCACGCTCCGGGCGCACATGGTGGTCAAGGGCCGCGAGCGCGACACCGCGCAATACAGCCTGCTGGCCGCGGAGTGGCCGGATTGCCGCGCCGCCGTCGAGGCCTGGCTGCGGCAGGACAACTTCGACCCCGACGGGCGGCAGCGTCGGCGCCTCTCGGCCCTGCGCGCCGAGCTCGCCTCGCGCTGGACGGATTGAGGATCATTGCCTAAGCCGGACGGAAGGCCGCCAGCGGCCCGGAGATGGCGCACGTCATGGATCAGCTGCTCGAGGGCTATCAGCGTTTCCGTCGCGACGTCTGGCCGGAGCGGCGCCACGCCTACGAGATGTTGTCCGCGGACGGGCAGACGCCGAGCGCGCTGATCATCGCCTGCTCGGACAGTCGCGTCGACCCGGCGATGATCTTCGACGCCGCGCCCGGCAGCCTGTTCGTGGTGCGCAACGTCGCCAACCTGGTGCCGCCCTACCAGACCGACCACGGCTATCACGGCACCTCGGCGGCGATCGAGTATGCGGTCAAAGCGCTCGAGGTGCCGCACATCATCGTCATGGGGCACGCGCAGTGCGGCGGCGTCGACGCGCTGCTCCATGGCACGCCGGACAGCCTGTCGGACTTCGTGCGGCCCTGGGTCGAGATCGCGGCGCGGGCGCGGCTGCGGGTGCGCGCGGTGGAGGGCCGGGACGCCTCGGCGCAGATGTGCGAGCACGAGACGGTGCGGCTGTCGCTGGAGAACCTGATGACCTTCCCGTGGGTGCGCGAGCGGGTGGAGAACGGGCTGCTGCGGCTGCACGGCATGCATTACGGCATCGCCAGCGGCGATCTCGAGCGGCTGCAGGCGGACGGAACGTTCCAGGTCATCGCGCCGAGGATCGGCTAGGCAGTGCAGCAGGCAAGGGGTTCTTTTCTGAAAGAAAGAACCAAGAGACTTGTGTGCCTGACGCGGACCTTGACCTGGTCTGTGACAATGAGTTCAAAGGCTTTTTGCTTCTTTTTTGCAAAGAAGCAGCGCTTTCTTCTTATCCTGCCCCTCCTTCTGACTGCCCAGACCGCTGCGCCCGACCTGCCTGTGATCGCGCTCGAGGCGGATCCCGACGGCGCATGCGCGCTCGGCGCCGAGCCGTATGATGCCTGGTGCGTCGGGCTGGGCGGCGGGCTGACGCAGACCGACGGCACGCCGCTGCCGGTGGACGCGCTGCGCCTGCCGGTTGCCGGCATTCTGGGGCGCACCGTGGTCGGACCGGACCGCCTCGCGCTCGGCCGCATCGTCAACGTGCTGGTGGACGCGCATGGCCAGGCGCTTGCCGCGGTGATTGATTTCGGCGGCTTCATGGGCGTCGGCAGCCGCACCGTCGCGGTGGAGTGGGCGCTGCTCAGCTTTCCGCCGCCGGGCAGCGAGGACGACATCGTTCTGGGGCTGGACGAGGCGGCGATCACCGCGACGCCGGCGTATGACGGGAGCGACGAGGCGGTCGTGGTGATGCCGTCGCCGCCCGACCCGGTGGTCGCCAAGGCGACGGCCGAGACCGCCGCCAAGCCGGCGGCGGCGCCCGGTCCCGCGCCGGCGTCCGGCACGGTCGTTGCCGCTCCCGATGCCGCGGCGCCGGCCTCTCCCAATGCGGCGCCGGCTGCTCCCGATGCCGCGGCGCCGGCAGCAGCGACCCAGGCCCCGTCATCCGCACCGCCGCAGTCGGCCCAGCCGCCGCCGGTGCTGCCGCGGCCCGGCGAGGCCGGCTCGACGAGCAAGGCCGACGCGGGTTCATAGGGTCATGCCGGCCGGCAAGTCGCGGCTTGGCGCGGCCGAGGCCGCACGGGCGGCGTTCGGGCTGGACGCGCTCAATTTCTTCGTCGCCAACCTGCAGACCGCGTTCGGGCCGTTCGTCTCGGTGTTCCTCACCAGCGAGGCCTGGACGCAGTCGCAGATCGGGGTGGTGCTGTCGATCGGCACCGTCACCTCGATGGCAAGCCAGGTGCCGGCGGGCGCGCTGGTGGACCAGCTGGCGAACAAGCGGGCGGCGGCGGCGGCGGCGATCGTCGCCATCATCGCCGGCTGCCTGGTCACCGCAATCCTGCCGGCGCGGCTGCCGGTGGCGGCGGCGCAGGTGCTGCACGGCTTCGCCTCCTGCATGCTCGGGCCGGCGATCGCCGCGATCAGCCTCGGCGCCGCGGCGGCGAGCGTGAACGGCGCCGGCGAGCGCTTCGGCCGCAACGCCCGCTGGGCCTCGGTCGGCAACGGGTTGGCGGCGGCGCTGATGGGCTATGTCGGCTACGCGGTCTCCGGCCGGGCGGTGTTCTTCCTCGCCGCCGCCCTGGCGCTGCCAGGATTGTGGGCGCTGCGCCTGATCGGGCCGAGCGCGGCCGTCGCCGTCCGCGCGGTGCGGCCGCGCGGCAGCGTCAGGGCTTTGCTGCATGATCGGGCTCTCGTCAGCTTCGCGTTCTGCTGCCTGCTGTTCCACCTCTCCAACGCCGCGATGCTGCCGCTCGCCGCCGGGGTCGCGACCCGGCTCGAGGGCCGCGCCGCCGAGCTCGTGATCGCCGCCTCCATCGTGCTGCCGCAGCTGGTGGTGGCGCTGCTGTCGCCGCGGGTGGGGCTGAGCGCCGAGCGGCTTGGGCGGCGGCCGGTGCTGATCGTCGGCTTCGCCGCGCTGCCGATCCGCGGCGTGCTGCTCGCGTTTGCGCACAGCTCGTGGTCGATCATCCTGATCCAGCTGCTCGACGGCATCTCGGGGGCGACCTTCGGCGTCATGCTGCCGCTGATCGCGGCCGACATCTCGCGCGGCTCCGGGCGGTTCAACCTGTGTATGGGCATATTGGGGCTGATGATCGGGCTGGGGGCGACGATCAGCACCACGCTGGGCGGCTACCTCGCGGACACCGCCGTCCGGACGGCGTTCCTGGTGCTGGCGGGGGCGGGGGCGCTGGCGACCGGGCTGGTCTGGCTGGCGGTGCCGGAGACGAAGGGGCGCGAAGCTTAGGAAGGCAAGGGCTCTGCCCTTGACCCGCTGGGGGCGGCGCCCCCAGACCCGCATCGGTATGGAACAGCAGGTTATCTGCGACGCCCGCTACCAGGGCACGCCGGAAGCCGTCCTATCCGCGTGGTGGGTGTGGGCAATGATCGTCGTATGCCTGGCTACTGCCTACATGGCGCAGCGCGCGAGATTCAGACCAAGCGCGTTCTCGGCAAGGCGCAAGGCCGCAGGTAACTCGGGCCCGTGGGACACGCGTTATCCCATCGCGAGCTGCTTAGGTGGGGCCGCGCTCGTGACGGCGCTTGTCGTTGCCGCCATGATCGCACGGTGGTCGGATGAGACGCGACTCCCTCTCTCTCCGGGACTATCACGAATGGACCGGGATCGTTGACCGAGACGTCATCGTGATCCGATCCACCAGATCGACGGGCCAGGAGAGCGACGACCTGGACGTGAGCGGGAAGAAGTTCCGGCTGTCATGTCGGCAAGGCTCGGGAGTAGGCCGGCTTGGTGATCCTGGCACCTGTCCGCCATTCCATTTGGGTGACCTTCTGACAGTCCGCTATGTCACGCTGCCGCATGACCGCTACAAACTGAGCCCGTTGCAGGTTCTACGAGCTCAATAGGCGCACCCATATGGCGTCGATTGCCGGCCTTGCCTCAGCAAAGCGCGATGGGGACCTTGAAGGCTGCGCCTTGATCGGGTCTGAGGCAGAGCCCCTTGCCGAGCTGAATGCTACAGCGAGCTTTGGCCCGGCGCCGGCGTGCCCGACGGAGCGGCGCCTGGCGTCGCGCTGCCCGGGCCTGTCGAGTGCTCGACGTCGTAGGCGGTGGCTTTCTGCTGGTAGGTGCCGGAGGAGCCGGGGTGCTCCTGGTCGTAGAGGGCGGCCTTGGCGTGGGCTTCCTTACGATATTTGTGGCGGACGTACATGCCAGCCGCGCAGCCGCCGGCGGCGCCGAGGACGCCGTGATGGGCCAGGTGGCCGCCGACCGCCCCCGCGGCGCCGTATTTCAGGCAGCCGCCCGGCTCCGCCCGCGCAGGCGCGAGCGAGGCGGCCGCCAGCAGGGCGGCGATCGCCAGGCTCTTCGTCCCGTAAGCCATGCTTCTCTCCTCGTCTTGGCCGCGCGATGACGTCTCGCATTCGATGCTGGGCATGCTGGCGCCAAATAGGTGTCGGACAGGGTCGCCAGTCAATGGCATCGAGAGGTAACCTGGATCACGCACCTGAAAGGTTGATGAGATGGCCGCTGCCAGTCAGTTCATGTTCACGCGCAAGGAGCTCATCGAATTGATGATCAAGAGCGTCGGCGTGCACGAAGGTCACTGGCGGCTGGATGCCAATTTCAGGACGAATGGCAGTAATTTCGGTCCACCGGACGACCTCAATCCGGGGGTCAGCGTTGTCATACAAAGTCTCGGCATACAGCTGGTAAGTCCCGACAAGAACTTGCCGGAGTCGATGATGGTCGACGCTGCCGTCGTCAATCCCGTTGAGTTCACGAGAGCCGAAGTGGACACCAAAAAGCGCAAGCATCACTGATGCGGCGGCGCGGCGCCGGAACGCCGTCGATTACGACGCGGGACGTACGGTGCGCCAGGCCGGAGCACCGCCTGACTGGCGCGACAGATTTGCGTGAGCAGCGCCCTGTTCCGATGAGGCGGCACGCGATCGAAGACTGCTGACGGAGGGAACGCCTGCTTATTTGCCGTCGAGCCAGCTCGGCACCGGCAGGCTTTTCGAGCGCAGGAACTCAGGGTTGAACAGCTTGGATTGGTAGCGCGAGCCGCCGTCGCACAGGATGGTGACCACCGTGTGGCCGGGGCCGAGGTCGCGGGCCACGCGGATCGCGGCGGCGACGTTAAGCGCCGCCGAGCCGCCGAGCGAGAGTCCCTCGTGCTGCAGCAGGTCGAAGCACTGCTCGAGCGCCTCGGGGTCGGGGATGCGGACGGCGTCGTCGATCACCACTCCCTCGAGGTTGCCCGGGACGCGGGACTGGCCGATGCCCTCGGTGATCGAGCTGCCCTCGATGCTGAGGTCGTTCGACTTCACCCAGCCGTAGAGGCCGCTGCCCTCCGGGTCGGCGAGCACGATGCGGACGGCCGGGTCGTGCGCCTTGAGCGCCAGGCTGACGCCGGCGAGGGTGCCGCCGGTGCCGCAGGCGCAGGTGAAGGCGTCGACCCGGCCGCCGGTTTGCGACCAGATCTCCTGGCCGGTGGTGTCGCGGTGGAACGCGCGGTTGGCGAGGTTGTCGAACTGGTTGGCGTAGACGGCGCCGAGCTCCTCGGCGAGGCGGCGGCTGAGATGGACGTAGTTGCCCGGGTCGCGGAAGGGCTTGGCGGGGACCAGGCGCAAATCGGCGCCGATCATGCGCAGGAAGTCGATTTTCTCCTGGCTCTGGGTCTCGGGCATGACGATGACGCAGCGGTAGCCGCGGGCGTTGGCGACCAGGGTGAGGCCGATGCCGGTGTTGCCGGCGGTGCCCTCGACGATCAGCCCGCCGGGACGCAGCGAACCGTCGCGCTCGGCGGCCTCGATGATGCCGAGGCCGGCGCGGTCCTTGACCGAGCCGCCGGGGTTCATGAACTCGGCCTTGCCGAGGATGGTGCAGCCGGTCGCCTCGGAGGCGCGGCGCAGGCGGATCAGCGGCGTGTTGCCGATCGCGCCGGCCAGGCCGTCGGCGGCGCTCGCGTCGGGGTGCGGGCCGCCGGGGTGCTGAGCGTGCGGCGCGGGCAGGTCGCCGGCTGGCAGGCGGTCGGGCTGCCCTGGAC
>CAXUCZ010000140.1:0-7364 GCA_964249675.1 uncultured Acetobacteraceae bacterium
CCAACCTGCTGATCCTCGACGAGCCGACCAACCACCTCGACATCGACGCCCGCGACGCGCTGGTGCGCGCACTCGGCGACTATGAAGGCGCAGTGCTGCTGATCAGCCACGACCCCGACCTGGTCGAGCTCGTCGCCGACCGGCTGTGGCTGGTCGCCGATGGCGGCGTCCGCCCCTTTGACGGCGACCTGAACGACTATCGCGCCTTGCTCGCCGAACGCGCCCGGCCCTCCCGCGCCGAGCCGCCGGCGACCCGCCGCGACGACCGCCGCGAGCGCGCCGAGGCCCGCGCCCAGCTCGCCCCGCTGCGGCATGAAGCCCGCGAGGCCGAGGCGCTGATCGCCCGCCTTACCGCCGAGCAGGTGGCCATCGAGCGACGCCTGGCCGACCCGGCGCTCTACGTGCCGAGCCGGGTCGGCGAAGTGACGGCCATGAACACCCGCATCGCCGCCATCCGGCGCCAGCGCGACGGCGCGGAGACGCGCTGGCTCGAGGCGGAAGAGGCGCTCGAGGCGGCGAGCTGAAAGGAGACGCGATGAAGCTTCGCTTTGAGGTCGACTGCACGCCGGAAGAGGCCCGCACGTTCTGCGGCCTGCCCGACCTGCAGCCGCTGCACGCCGCCGTGCTGAGCCGCGTGGAGACGCAGATGCTCAAGGCGGTGGAGGCCGGCATGCCGGAAAACATCGTGAAGTCGTGGCTGTCCCTGGCGCCGACGAACCCGGAGCAGCTCTTCGGCCTGTTCGGCAAGTTCTTCGGCGGGAAGGCGAAGGAATAGGACGGCCAGGCTCTGCCCTGGACCCGTCATGCGCTAGCGTGCATCCGCACGACGGGGCCGTGAGGCCCAGACCCCATCTCGAGTGGGACGACGCCCTGATCGTGCTAGAAAGCCTCTGAGCTGAGGCCTCCCGGCAGTCATGCTGACAATCTTGCCTATCGGCAAGACTCTCGCAACCCATTGAAATCAAATGGTATTGCTGGAAGGAACTGGGGCAATTGCGCCGATCGCCCTCATGCCGACCTCCCGCCAATCTTGCGGTATTTCGCCTGACACAGCCCACCCTGCTTCGTAGAAGATGTTCTCAACAGACGCAGTCTGGGGCCTCACGGCCCTTCATGCGGATGCACCTAGCGCGTGACGGCTTCAGGGCAGAGCCCCGGCCTTCCTGACTTTCAGAGAACCACGACCCCCTTATGCTTAGCCTTGCCGGCCGGCTCCACGTGGATCGTGATCATCGCATCGCCCGCCTCCGCCCGGATCGCTCCCTCCAGCCGGTCGCAGATCTCGTGCGAGCGGTCGACGGTCATGTCGCCCGGCACCACCAGGTGGAATTCCACGAAGGACAGCCGGCCGGCCTGCCGGGTGCGCAGGTCATGCGCCTCGATGGCGCCGCCGGCGTTGTCGGCGATCGTGCGTCGGATCGAGGCGAGCGCCTCCGGCTCCATCGCCTCGTCCATCAATCCGGCAACCGATTGGCGCAGCATCAGGAAGCCGACGCGCAGGATGTTCAGCCCGACCAGCGCTGCCACGATCGGGTCGAGCCGGGCATAGCCGGTGAACGCGACGAGCCAAAAGCCGATCAGCACGCCGGTCGAGGTCCAGACGTCCGTCATGACATGGCGGCCGCCGGCAGTCAGCGCCGGCGACCGCCAGCGTCGTCCGACCTGCACCAGCAAGCGTGCCCAGATCAGGTTGATGAACCCTGCGGCCGCGTTCAGCGCGAGGCCGGCAAGCGGCAATGTCGGCAGATGCGGCCGCTCCCAGCCAAGCCAGACCTCGCGGAAGATCAGGATCGAGGTGGTCAGCACCAGCGCGCTCTCGATGACGGCGGAGAGGTACTCCGCCTTGTCATGGCCATACGGGTGGTTCGCGTCGGCCGGCCGGCCGCTGACCCGCAGCGCGATCAGCGCCGCCACGGCTGCCGCGACGTTGATCGTCGACTCCAGCGCGTCCGAATACAGCGCGACGCTGCCGGTCAGCAGCCAAGCGCCGACCTTCATGCCCAGCACCACGACGGCGACGACGAACGTTATCGAGGCCACCCTGATCTTGCCGCTCATCGAGCCACGCACGCATACCTTTGTCATGGCCCGGTGGCCGCTGGAAGGCTCGGCGGCCTGGCGGCTTGGCCGGCGCGTTGACCTAGCAAAGCTCTAGCGGACATAGCCAGACCGGCAGGTCAGCAGCCAATGGCCGGCGGTCAGGAAGCCTCGCCGCGGCGTCCGATCAGAGAATGCGTCAGCCGCCGGGGGGCACCGTAAGGCACTGCCAGCCCTGATCGCTGAGCCGGCTGCACGCGGCGTCGGCTGCACCTGCGTTCAGCCCGACCAGCCTGGCGCGGTAGAGCAGGTGGCCGCCGGACCAGACCGTGCTGGCGACCGTGATGGTCGCTGGCTGCAGCAGGGCGGCCGCCATGCTCCTCGCCCGATCAGCCGCGCGCTCGGCCTGCGCCGGGTTGACGAAGGCGCCGACCTGAACGGCCCAGCCATCGGCCGTCCTGCGCATCGGCATCGCAGCCGCCGGCCGGGCCGGCAGCCAATGCGGCGGCTCCTCGGCGTAAGCGCGCCGCAGCAGCACCGGCGCGGGTGCGGACATCGCCGGCCTCGACGGCTGCGGGCTTGCCGCGCCCCACGATGCGTCGGCCGCCGAGGCTGCCAGGACGACCGGCCGCGGCGGCGCAGCCACGGAACGGCAGGGCGCGTCGGGATCGTAGGCGGCATCCGGATCCTGCACGCAGGGCGCAGCCGATCGCGGCGCGCCGTGTGGCATCGACTCCGCGGCAGCGGCCGACGGCGCCGCGGCCACCGCGCCGTAGGGGATCGCGGGCGGCACGAGGGCGCTGGCAGGCGCGGCGCGGCAGGGCGCTGTCGGGTCGTAGGCTGCGTCGGGATCGTAAAAGCAGCCATCCGGCCGGCGGACGGTCTGCGCGGTTGGCGGCGGCACCGCGGCGTCGACGGAGGCGAAGCGGACCGGCGCCTCGGGCTCGTCCGGCGTGGCGTAGGCGGCGAGAGGACCGCTCATCGGCAACTCGTCGCCGAGGCGAGGCGCGATCGAGGCGAGATAGTTCACCGTCTCGTTCGGCAGCGAATTGGTGCCGGCGAGGTAGCCGTCGAGCCGCGCCGGTCCCGCATTGTAGGCTGCCAGGAAGGCGGGTGCGCCATACTTATCGTACATCTCGCGGATGTAGGCCGTGCCCGCGAGAATGCTGTTGCGCGGGTCGTAGGGGTCGTCGCCAAGACCGTATCGATCTTTCAGCCCGGCATAGGTGTAGGGCTCCACCTGCATCAGGCCGATCGCGCCCGCCTCGGAGACCACCGGCGCACCGTTCAAGTATTCGTGCCCACCTGACTCCTGGCGCATGACCTCGCGGATCCAGCGATCCGGAACCCGGAAGCGCGCCGCAGCCTCGCGAACGTACGGCCCCCAAGGATCCTCCCGCGGCCCGGGCGGCGCATATCGCCCGCCGCCATAGCTCGTGGTCAGACCGCCCCCGGACTGCCCGCAGCCGGCAAGGCCCAGGCAGGCGACAATCAGCGCGACCGGCCAGCTCGCACGATGGCTCCGACCTCGCATCGCTCAGCCCTCCTCGCCTCATGCGCCATGCGAGCCGATGCCGCCAACATGCCGGACGATAGCGAAGAATGCTTAAGAATTCACCAATCGCATACGAGCGCGATCAGGACGGCGGCGGAGCCAGCGGGATCGGGCCGTCCGGATTAGGCGTGGGCGTCGACGGCGGCTGGTAGACGGGTGCCGCCGCGGCCGGGTCGGGCGTGGCCGATGGGTAGCCGCCTGTCGCCGGGTCGCCGACCGCGCCCGGACTCGGCCCCTGATAGCCGGGCGGACGCAGGTAGGTCGGCTGCGGTGACAGCTGTTGAGCGCCGGACGCTCCGCCACCCGGATAGCCGGGAGGCGGCGACGATCCCGGCGCGCTGCCGCCGAGATAGCCCGGCGGCACGGGCGATGATCCCAGCGGCGCTGCACCCGGCGCCGGCACGAGTGCGCCCGACAACGGCGCGCCCAACAATGGTGTGCCCGACTGGGAAGTGCCCGACTGGGGAGTGCTCGACAGCGGTTGGGCCTGCACCGGCGCCGGCACCACGCTGTCGGACTGCAGGAAGGCGCCAAGCGACTGCCGCACCTGATATTCGAACTCGACGTTCATGTCGGCCGTCATCTGCTTGGTGAGGTCGTAGAGCGCCGCCGGCCGGTCCTCGCCCTCGCCCGGCGGCGCGTGATGACGCGACACGTGCGCCTCCGCATAGCCGACCCTGTTGCCGCCCGGCCCAATGACGTCGAGATGCACGGACATCGAGCCGTCCAGCGTTCCGTCCGGCGCCCGCTCGATCACGGCGTTGTCTATGACGAACTCCGCCTGCCCCGAGGAACCGCCGGGAAACAGTCGATCATGCGCCATCTCGGTGAGCGCCTGCTGCGGCGTGACCGGCGAGCGCGACGCCACGTCGTCCGGCCCGGCCGGCGTCGAGTGATCGACCACGTCCAGCCCGACAACGTTGAGATGCAGCGGCGTGAGATAGGTGTAGTTGAGCGCCTGGAAGTTCTGCACCGGAGGCGGCGTGTCGCCGCCGCAGGCGGTCAGCAACAGCGGCGCCGCGATGGCCGCAGCGCTGCCGGCGCGCCGGACGCGCCGGCCCGCGCCTGTCACGCTGAGCCCTCCGCGGTCGTGCCCTGGACCTCGCCGCGGCCGAATCGGAAGTCGAAGTTGCAGAACTCGCAGGTCATGACGATGTCGCCCGATACAGCCATATGGTCGAGGTCCTCGGCGGGAAACCCTTCCAGTATTCCGGACAGCCGCGCGCGTGAGCAGCGGCAGCCATAGGCCAGCGCGCGGGGCAGGCCGATCGCCACGCCCTCGCTGTGGAACAGCCGATAGAGCAGGCGTTCCGGCGGCAGCGCGTCGTCGAGCAGCTCGATGTCGGTGAGCGTCGCGGCCAGAATGGCGGCGGTGCGCCAGCTCTCATCCTGGGTGGCCTCGTCCATGATCGGGTCGATGCCGCCCTCGCCCGCCACGCGCTCCAGGATCAGCGCCCCGGCCCGCCATCCGCCCACGCCCTGCGCCGCCGCCAGCCGCACCTCGTATTCGAGCTGCTCGCTCGTGCGAAAATAAGCGAGCGCCATCTCGGCCAGCGTCTCGCCCTCGATGGCGACGATCCCCTGGTGACGATCCATCTCCGGCCCCTGGTCCACCGTGAAGGCGAGATAGCCGACGCCGAGCAGGCCGGCCGCGTCGGGCTCCGGCTCGACCGCAAGCAGCGCCGCCAGCCGTTCCGGATCCGCTCGCGCATAGCCCCGCAGAGCCCCCGCCTCCGTGCAGTCGGCGAGCAGCATCGACACCGGTCCGTCGCCCTTCACCTGCAGGCTGAACGACCCGCGATACTTCAGCGCCGTCGCCAGCCCGGCGACCAAGGCCAACGCCTCGCCGGCGAGCCTGGTGACGGCGGGATGGTTGTCGTGCCGTCCGAGCAGCGCGTCGGCCAGCGGGCCGAGCCGGAGCAGGCGTCCACGCACCGGTCGCTGCGGCAGATGGAACGGGGTGACGCCGCGCGGCACCACGATGTCGGGCACGGCAGGTCGGTTGGCATCAAGAAAGGCGGGAGTCTCGGTCATGCGGCCAAGATAGGCATGCGTCGGCCGCGCGGCCAGAGACAGGAAGAAAGGCCTTCTTTTTGAAAAGCGGAGCAAAAGACCCTTATCCGGCGGTGGCGACCTTAGGTGCCGTCGTCAATCTCCGCCTCCAGCGCCTCAAGGCGGCTGTCGATCTCCGCCCGTTGCCGGTCGTCCACCCCGAGCTCCTCCAGGCGCTCCAGCAGGCGGCGCCGGCATCGGGCACGCTTGACCTGCGGCTCATCCCCGACGACGGCGGCAAGGCAGTCGGCGTAGGTGCTCCGTGCCGCGTCGAAGGCGCTGTCGGACGGCAGCACGCCGAGCAATCCCTCCAGCTCGCCGCTGACCCACCCCGGGGTCGCGGCCATCTCCTCGCCCATCAGGCGGCGACCTGCGCGCGTGTCCCAGCCTGCTGCAGCACCTGCGCCGTGCGGCCGAGAATCGCCACCGCCTCGTCGACCTCTGCCTCGCTGACGATCAGCGGCGGCACCAGACGCAGCACGTTGTCGCCGGCCGCGACCGCCAGCAGGCCCTGATCCAGGCAGACGCGCTGGGCCTCCGCGTTTGGCACCGCACAACGCAGCCCGACGATTAATCCAAGCCCGCGTGGCGCCGTGTAGACGGCAGGATGCTCCCGAACCAGACGCTCGAGCCCGGCCCACAGGGCGGCGCCTTGCGCCTGCACTCCGGCCAGGAAACCGGGCGCGAGCACCACGTCCAGCACCGCGTTCGCCGCCGCGCAGGCGAGTGGGTTGCCGCCGAAGGTGGTGCCGTGCGAGCCGGCCGTCAGGTGACGCGCCACTGCCTCGCGCGCCAGCACCGCGCCCATCGGAAACCCGCCGGCGATGCCTTTGGCGGTCGAGAGCACGTCGGGCGTGATCCCGGCCCACTCATGCGCGAACAGCCGGCCCGTCCGGCCCATGCCGCACTGCACCTCGTCGAGCCCCAGCAACAGGCCGTGCTCGTCGCACAGCGCGCGCAGGCCGCGCAGGAACTCGACGGCGGCGGGCCGCACGCCGCCCTCGCCCTGGATCGGCTCGATCAGGATGCCCGCCGTCTCGGGACCGATCGCCTGCCGCACGGCCTGCAGGTCGCCGAACGCGACATGGTCGAAGCCGTCCACCACCGGGCCGAAGCCGTCGAGATACTTGGCGTTGCCGGTCGCCGACAGCATCGCCAGCGTGCGGCCGTGAAAGGCGCCGTCGAAGCAGATGACGCGGTAGCGCTCGGGCCGGCCCGTCCTGGCCATCGCGCGGCGGATCATCTTGACCAACCCCTCATTCGCCTCGGCGCCCGAGTTGCAGAAGAACACGCTGTCGGCGAACGAGGCGGCGACCAGGCGCTCGGCCAGGCGCTCGGCCTGCGGCACCCGGTAGAGGTTGGAGACGTGCATCACCCGCGCCGCCTGCTCGGTCACCGCGGCGACCAGATGCGGGTGGTGGTGGCCCAACGCGGAGGTCGCGATGCCGGCGCCGAAGTCGAGATAGCGTCGCCCGTCCTCGGCATACAGCCAGGCGCCTTCGCCATGGTCAAAGGCGATTGGAGCGCGGGCATAGGTCGGCATCAGGGGCGGGATCATGCGGACAGGACTAGCAAGAGAAAGACAAAGAAGGCCAGGGCTTTGCCCTGGACCCACCAAGGGCCCGACGCCCTTGGATCCCACCTGACGATGTTGGCGATGCCGTTCGTCCGCGGGTGCAAAACCGGCATGATCGGCACGGCGCACCAGGCTCTAAAGGAC
>CAXUCZ010000141.1:0-6341 GCA_964249675.1 uncultured Acetobacteraceae bacterium
GCCTTAAGCTGCACCCGACGCAGAAGCCGGAGGCGCTGCTGCACCGGGTGCTGCTCGCCTCGACGATCGCCGAGGAGGTCGTGCTCGACCCGTTTCTCGGCACCGGCACCACGGCCACGGTGGCGAAGAGGCTCGGCCGACGCTTCATCGGCATCGAGCGCCACCCCGCCTATGTGGAGGCGGCGCTCGCCAGGCTGCTGCGCGAGACCCGGCTTGCCCGGGCCGCGCTCACCACCGCGGCCAGTCGGCGCGATCAGAAGCGGGTGCCGTTCGGCAGCCTGGTGGAGCGCGGCGTGGTGCCGCCCGGCACCCGCCTGATGGATCGTCAGCGGCGGGTCGAGGCGGTGGTGGGCGCGGACGGCACGATCAGCTCCGGCAGCGTGCAGGGTTCGATCCACCAGGTCGGCGCGGCGGTGCAGAACGCGCCCTCGTGCAACGGCTGGACCTTCTGGCACGTCGAGCGCGCCGGGGTGCTGACGCCGCTCGACGGCTTCCGGCATGACGGCTGAGACGCCGCTCGCCGCGCTGCGCCCGCATTGGCGGCTGGTGCTGGCCTGCTTCCTCGGCTGGTTTCTCGACGCCTTCGACCAAGTGGTGCTGCTGCTCGTGCTGCCGGAAATCGGCCGCCATTTCGGCGTCTCGCTCACCGCCATGGGCCTCGTCATCACCGCCCAGTCGGTCGGCCGCGCCGTCGGCAACACGAGCTGGGGGTGGCTCGCCGACCGCTACGGCCGCAAGCTCACCTTCATGGCCGGGGTGATCTGGTTCGCCGTGTTCTCCGGCCTGTCCGGTCTCGCCTGGAGCTACACGGCGCTGCTGGTGATCCAGCTGCTGTTCGGCATCGGCTTCGGCGGCGAGTGGACGGCCTCGGCGGCGCTGCTGATGGAGAGCGTGCCCGAGCGCAGCCGCAAGGTCGCCTCGTCGCTGATGATGGCGGGCTACGAGTTCGGCTTCTTCGCCGCCTCGGGCGCCCAGGCGGTGCTGCTGCCGCGCTTCGGCTGGCGTGCGCTGTTCATCGTCGGCATCGCGCCGGCGCTGCTGGCGATCTTCATCCGGCGCGGTATCGCCGAGAGCCCGGTCTGGCTGCGCATCCAGCGGGAGCGCGCCCGCAGCCCGGCGCAGGCGCGCCCGCGCCTGCTGCTCGACCGCGCGGCGCTGCAGGCCTGCGCCTTCATGCTGGTGCTGCAGTTCCAGGTGGCGGCGATCTACAGCTTCTACCCAACGCTGCTGAAGACCGCGCATGGCTGGACGCCGGACGGCGTGTTCGCCGCCGTCGCGCTCTACTCGGCCGGTTCGATCCTGGGCAAGCTGAGCTGCGGCGCCATCGCGACCCGGATCGGCGACCGGCCGACGATCCTCGCCTGCCTCGCGATCACGATCGCCGCCATCGCGCCCTTCGTCGGCGCGGCGAGCCCGACGGTCCTGCTCGCCAGCGCCGTCGTCATCGGCGCCTCCAGCAGCGGCATCTTCGCTTTGGTGCCGGACTACCTCTCGCTGCGCTTTCCCAACGCGACGCGATCGTTCGGCATGGGGCTGGCCTACGCGCTGGCGGCCGGCGGCCAGGGCGTCGCCAGCTTTGTCGTGCCGGCCGTTGGCGGCGGCCTCGGCCTGGTGCGATCGATCGAGGTGTTCGTGACCGCGAGCTCGCTGACGGTCGGGCTGATCGCCGCCGTCGTGCCGCGGCGGCTGCCGGGACGGCACATGGAGCAAGGAAGGCCAGAGGCTCTGCCTTTGCACTCCGTCACGCGTTAGCTTGGCGACGCCGCTCGGTCCCGCTGCCGGCGCCGATGAGCTCGCCTCCAGAGCGAAATAGTGGATGGATTTTAAAGGCTTCGCCTTTAATGGGGTTCAGGGGCAAAGCCCCCTGGCCTTCTAAGAGCCAAGTCATCATCGGGAGACGTTGTTGTTCCATCAGCCTCTGACGCCGGTCGCCGGCAGTCTGCTGCTTTCCTTCCTCGTCGCCGCGCTGCCTGTCGTCACCGTTCTCGTCTGCCTCGGCGTGGTGCGGCTCACCGCCTGGAAGGCCTCGCTCGCGGGGCTGCTGGTCGGGCTCGTCATGGCGGTCGCGGTCTGGCGCATGCCGCTGGGCCTGGCGCTCGACGCCACCGCGGCCGGCGCCGTCTTCGCGTTGTGGCCGGTGATGTGGATCGTCCTCAACGCGCTGCTGCTCTACAACATCGCCGTCAGCACGGGCCGCTTCGACGCCTTCCGCGACTGGATCACCGACCACCTGCCGAACGATCGGCGGGTCGTTCTGGTCGTGATCGGCTTCTGCTTCGGCGCGTTGCTCGAGGGCATCTCGGGTTTCGGCACCCCGATCGCGATCACCTCGGCGCTGCTGATCCTGGTCGGCTACCCGGCCATCGAGGCGCTCACCTTTACGCTGATCTTCAACACCGCGCCGGTCGCCTTCGGCGCGCTGGGCGTTCCGGTCACCGTGCTGGGCGTGGTGACCGGGCTGAAGGACACGACGCTTGCCGCGATGATCGGCCGCCAGCTGCCGTTCTTCGCCTTGCTGCTGCCGTTCTACGTCATCGGCCTGTATGGCGGCCGGCGCTCGATCGCGGCACTCTGGCCGGTGCTGCTCGTCGCCGGCGGCAGCTTCGCCGTCGCGCAATTCCTCGGCTCGAACTATCTCGGCTACCAGCTCACGGACGTGCTGGCCTCGCTCGGCTCGCTGCTGGTGACGATCGGCTTCCTGCAGGTGTGGCGTCCCGCCGTCGACCCGGCGTTCGCCATTCGCGATGCCGGCGTGCTGCACCAGAGCGCCATACACAGGGGCAGCCTCGTGCCCGGCTGGCAGGGCTGGGTGCCCTGGGTGATCGTCTCGGTCGTGGTGATCATCTGGGTCCAGTTCGGCATCAACCTGCTCGGTGACACGAAGGTGCCTTGGCCGCAGCTCAACCGAGCCGTCTTCATCACCCTCTACAACAAGCCCTATGCCGCGATCTGGGACTTTCAGCCGCTGGCCTCCGGCACCGCGATCCTGGTCGCCGCGATCATCACCGCGGCGGCCGTCGGCTGCTCGCCGCGCGCGTTCCTGGCCGCCGCCGTCACCACCTGGCGCCAGGCGAGGCTCGCCGTTCTCACCGTCGCGCTGATCATCGGCCTGGCCTACCTGATGAACTACTCGGGCCTCACCTACACGCTCGGCCTCGGCGTCGCCTCCGCCGGCATCGCCTTTCCGGTGCTCTCCGCCTTCCTCGGCTGGATCGCCGTGTTCCTCTCCGGCAGCGACACGTCGGGCAATGCGCTGTTCGGCAACCTGCAGGTGGTCGCCGCCCACCAGCTCGGCCTCAACCCGGTGCTGATCGCGGCCACCAACTCGTCGGGCGGCGTGATGGGCAAGATGATCTCGCCGCAGAACATCGCGACCGGCGTCGCGGTGACATCGCTGAAGGGCCAGGAAGGCGCGGTGCTCGCGAGAACGTTCGTGCACAGCGTGATCCTGACGCTGCTGCTCGGGGTGCTGGTGGTGATCCAGCAATACGTGGTGCCGGGGATGATCCCGAAGTGACGTCAGGAAGCGGTTCTTTTTTAGAAAAAAGAACCAAAAAACTTTTAACCGAAGCAGCAATCCCCGGCGAGGGATACGCCAGCGCGGACAAAAGTTTTTGCTTCTTTTTTCAAAAAGAAGCGCTTGTTTTAATTTAACTTGCGAAACACATGCTGCGGGGTTGGAAAGTCGCCCGCGCGCACCTCGGCGGCGTAGCTGGCCGCCGCCGCCGAGATGACGCTCCGCACGTTGGCGTAGCGTTTGACGAAGCGCGGCGTGAAGTCGCCGAACAGGCCGAACATGTCGTCGCTGACGAGCACCTGGCCGTCACACTCGACCGAGGCGCCGATGCCGATCGTCGGCGCCGTGATCGCTCGGGTGATCGCCGCGGCCACCGGCTCGATCGTGCCCTCGATCACCACCGCGAACGCCCCCGCCCCGCTCACGGCGGCGGCGTCGTCCATGACCCGCGCCGCCTCCGCCTCGCTGCGCCGACCGGTGACGCGAAAGCCGCCGGCGACGTTCATCTGCTGCGGCATCAGCCCGACATGGGCGCAGACCGGCACCCCGCGCGCCGCCAGGAAGGCGATGGTCGGCGCCATCTCGCGGCCGCCCTCGAGCTTCACCGCCGAGGCGCCGGTCTCGGCGAGCACCCGCGCGGCGTTGCGGAACGCCTGCTCGGGGCTTTCCTGATAGCTGCCGAATGGCAGATCGACGACGATGCAGGCGTGGCTCGAGCCGCGCACCACAGCCCGACCATGCGCAATCATCATCTCCAACGTGACCGCAAGCGTGCTGTCCATGCCGTAGAGCACCATGCCGAGCGAATCGCCGACCAGCATGGCGTCGCATGAGACGTCGAGCGCCTGGGCGACCGGGGTGGTGTAGGCCGTGAGCCAGACCTGCTTGGCCTGCCCCTTCATCGCGGTCAGCGCCGGGACGCCGACGCGATTGGATTTCACCGGCGTGCTCATGGTTAATCCTTAGGAAGGAAGCGGTTCTTTTTTGAAAAAAAGAACAAAAAAACTTTATTTAATAAGGCCTGAGCTTCTCACGTCGGCAGTAAACGGCGCGACAGCGCGTCCAGAAGTTTTTTGCTTCTTTTTTTCAAAAAAGAAGCCTTTCCTTACGTCCTGGCCAACGATCTTAGCCCGATATCGCGGCGATAATAGCCCTCGGCCCAGCCGAGCGCCGCGATGCCGGCATAGGCGGCATCGCGGGCCGCGCCGAGGTCTGGGCCGGTGGCGCAGACCGTCAGCACGCGGCCACCGACGGCGACCAGCCGGCCGTCGACCAGCGCGGTGCCCGAGTGGAACACGGCCACATCCGGCAACGCCTCGGCACGCGACACGCCGTCGATCGGCGAGCCGGCCTCGGGCGCGCCGGGGTAGCCGGGGGCGGCGAGCACGACGGCGACGGAGGCGATGTCGGTCCAGCGCAGGTCGACATGGGCCAGCTCGCCCTCGCAGGCAGCGACCAGGGCCGGCAGCAAATCCGAGCGCAGGCGCAGCAGCAGCGCCTGGCACTCCGGGTCGCCGAAGCGGACGTTGAACTCTATCAGTTTCGGGCCGTCTGCGGTCAGCATCAGGCCGGCGAACAGGATGCCGCGGAACGGGGTGCCGCGCCGGACCATCTCGGCCAGCGCCGGCTTGACGATGCCGGCCAGGCACGTATGCTGCAGCTCGGCGCCGAAGCCGGCCGGCGGGCACACCGCGCCCATGCCGCCGGTGTTCGGGCCGGTATCCGCCTCGCCGAGCCGCTTGTGGTCCTGCGCCGCGCCGAGCAGCAGCGCGTCGACGCCGTCGCAGAGCGCGAACAGCGACACCTCGTCGCCCTCGAGGCACTCCTCGATCACCAGCGGCAGGCCGTGCGCCAGCACCGCCGCCTCGGCCTCGGCGAGGGTCGTGGCCACCGTCACCCCTTTGCCGGCGGCGAGGCCGTCCGCCTTGACCACGATCGGGGCGCCGCGGCGGCGCACGAAGTCGAGCGCCGCGTCGGTCTGCTCGAAGCGCTCCCAGCGTGCCGTCGGGATGCCGGCCGCGGCCGCGACCTCGTGCGCGAAGGCCTTGGAGGTCTCCAGCATCGCCGCCGCCTGGGTCGGCCCGCAGCAGGCGATGTCGGCGCGGGCGCAGGCATCGGCCAAGCCCGCGGCAAGCGGCGCCTCCGGGCCGGGCAGCACCAGGTCGATGGCGTTGAGGGCGGCGAACGAGACCAGGGCGGCGACGTCGTCGGCGGCGATCGGCACGTTGCGGGCGATCGCCGCGGTGCCGGGGTTGCCGGGGGCGACGAACAGCGTGTCGAGCAGGGGACTCGCGACCAGCGTGGCCGCGAGGGCGTGCTCACGGCCGCCTGATCCAACCAGCAAAACGCGCATCGGGCCTCCACAGGAAGAGGTTCTTTTTTGCAAAAAAGAACCAAAAAACGCTTATCCGTGGAGGCTTGCGTCGGGTAGACCGCACCACCGGGGGCAAAAGTTTTTTGCTTCTTTCTTTCAAAAAAGAAGCGCTTGCCTTTCTTGCTATACTGCCTGGCATGGACACGCCGCAAACCAACGTCCCCGAGTACACCGTCTCCGAGATTTCCGGCGCCGTGAAGCGGACGTTAGAGAGCGCCTTCGGGCGGGTGCGGGTGCGCGGCGAGATCACCGAGCTGAAGCGCTACGCCTCCGGGCACACCTATCTCTGCCTCAAGGACGAGGGCGGCAAAATGCGCGCCATCGTCTGGAAGTCCGGCTATGGCCGGCTCGGGCTCAAGCCGGAGAACGGCCTCGAGGTGATCGCCACCGGGCGCATCTCCGCCTATGGCGACCGTTCCGAATACCAGCTGCTCATCGACCGGCTGGAGT
>CAXUCZ010000141.1:6355-7212 GCA_964249675.1 uncultured Acetobacteraceae bacterium
GGCGATGCTGGCGCGCACCGAGGCGCTGCGCGTGGCCCTGGCGGCCGAGGGGCTGTTCGACATCGAACGCAAGCGGCCGCTGCCGCTGCTGCCGGAGGTGGTCGGCGTGATCACCTCTCCCGCCGGCGCGGTGCTGCACGACATCCGCACCACGATCGCCCGGCGCTGCCCGCGCCGCATCATCCTGTGGCCGGCGCCGGTGCAGGGCGAGGGCGCGGCGGCGCGGATCGCCGCCGCCATCCGCGGCTTCTCGGCGCTGCCGGCCGGCGGCGCGGTCCCGCGCCCGGACGTGCTGATCGTCGCCCGTGGCGGCGGCTCGCTCGAGGATCTGATGGCGTTCAACGACGAGGCGGTGGTGCGCGCCGCCGCCGCCTGCAGCATGCCGCTGATCTCCGCCGTCGGCCACGAGACCGACACCACGCTGATCGACTTCGCCTCCGACCGCCGCGCGCCGACGCCGACCGCTGCCGCCGAGCTCGCCGTGCCGTCCCGCGTTGCCCTGCTCGCGACGCTGGCGCAGCAGCAGGCCCGCCTCGTCTCCGCCCTGCACCGCGCGACCCAGACGCAACGCCTCAGGCTCGGCCGCGCCAGTGCGGGCCTGCCCGACCTGCCGGCCATGGTCGGTCACGCCCGCCAGCGCCTCGACGACCGCGCGCATCGGCTTGGCCTCGCCCTGCCGCATCTGCTCGCGCATCGCCGCAACGCGCTGGCCCGTGCGAGCCAGCGTCTGCCCGACCTGCCGGGGCTCGTTGCCGCCGCGCATCACCGCCTGGACGACCGCGGGCATCGCCTTGTTCTCGCCCTGCCCCACCTGATCGAACGCCGCCGCAACGCGCTGGCCCGCGCCGCCCAGGGCC
>CAXUCZ010000142.1:0-7191 GCA_964249675.1 uncultured Acetobacteraceae bacterium
CGCCCAAGCTCACCGGCGGCAGCCTGCAGGAGGCGGTCGCCCACCTCTCCGCGCCCGGCGCGACGGCCGATTGGGAGGCCGAGATCCGCGAGTGGGTCGAGGAGCATAAATACTACCCGGCGATCGCCGGCGAGAACGGCGAGGAGGGCGCCTCGACAGTGCGCGTGACCGTGTCGCCAGACGGCACGGTGCGCGACGTGCACCTGGTGGACAGCGCCGGCTCGCGCTGGCTCGACAGCGCCTGGCAATCGGTGTTCCGCGGCAACAAGGTGCCGCCGCTGCCGGAAGACATGGGCAGCAAGGACTACACCTTCGAGTTCACGATGAACTTCATCCTGATCCGCCAGTGAGCGCCACGCGTTGAGCGCCACCCGTTGAGCGCCCTGCGCCCGACTGGGCCTGCAAGGCCGGACCGACAAGCGCGCGGGCGGATCGGCCAGGTCGACGGCATCGCGGCCGAGACGGCGGCGGCGACTGCGCTGGCGGCCGACGGCTGGACCGTGCTGGCGCGACGCCGGCGGACAGCGGCCGGCGAGATCGACCTGTTGGCCGAGCGCGCCGGGCTGCTGGCGATCGTCGAGGTGAAGCGGCGCGCCAACCTCGCGACCGCCGCGGCGAGCCTCGGTCCGCGGCAGCGGGCGCGACTGATCGCCGCCGCCGAGATCGTGTTGGCCGAACATCCCGAGTGGGGCGCGGCAGGCGTGCGCTTCGATGTGATGGTGGTCGACGGCGCCGGCCGGATCCGCCGGATCGCGGACGCGTTCCGCCAGGAATGATCGGGGATCAGGCAAGAAAGCGGTCCTTTTTTCGAAAAAAAGGACCAAAAAACTTTTGTCACTTGTCTTGCCAGGCGCGGACCGCGCTAAACCGCCCGATCCTCGATAACAGATAGTTATAGAAGTTTTTTGCTTCTTTTTTTCAAAAAAGAAGGCCTTGCCTCCCTTTGCAAAGTTCGGCCGATTGGCAATGCATCTAATCCATCTGATCCTGATCGCCCTGCTGACGGCTGCCGGCATGGCCTGGCAGGTCGGCTGGTCGCTGCTGCTCGGCTTCGTCATCTCCGGCCTGCTGCAGGTGCTGGTGTCGCGCGAGCGGATGGTCGCACTGCTCGGGCGCGACCGGCCGCGCGACATCGCTCTGGCGACCGGCTTTGGCGCGGCGAGCTCGTCCTGCTCCTACGCCGCGGTGTCGGTGATGCGCACCTTGCTCGGACGTGGCGCGGCGCTGACCCCGGCGCTCGCCTTCGTGTTCGCGTCGACCAACCTGGTGGTCGAGCTCGGCCTGGTGCTGCTGCTGCTGATGGGCTGGCAGTTCATGGCGGCGGAGTGGCTCGGCGGCGTGGTGCTGGTCGTCGTGCTGTCGGTCCTGGTTCGGCTGACGCGTCGGCCGGCGATCGAGGCGGAGGCGCGGCGGCGCGCCGAGGCGAGCAGCGGCGGCCACGGCCATCAGGCGGCCTCCGGCCAAGGACTGTGGTCGCGCGCCACCTGGACGGCGGTCGCCGGCAGCGTCTGGATGGACTGGCGGATGCTGTGGAAGGATCTGGCGATCGGCTTTCTGGTCGCCGGCTGCATCGCGGCGTTCGTGCCGGAGGGGTTCTGGGCCGGGCTGTTCCTCGCCGGGGGCCCGGCCTGGCTGCGGGTGCCGCTCGATGCGCTGATCGGTCCGCTCGTCGCGATGGTGACGTTCGTCTGCTCGATCGGCAACGTGCCGCTGGCGGCGGTGCTGTGGCACGGCGGCGCCAGCTTCGGCGGCGTAATTGCGTTTCTTTACGGCGACCTCATCGTGCTGCCGCTGCTCGACGCCTATCGACGCAATTTCGGGCTGCCGATGGCGATCTACATGGGGCTGCTGTTTTACGCCACGATGGTCGTCGCGGCATTGCTGGTGGACCGCGCGTTCGCAGCGCTTGGGCTTGCGCCGGTGCAGGCGCAGCCGGGCTCGCGGGCTTTGATGGCCTCGTTCAGCCTGAATTACACGGTTTGGCTGAACCTGGCCGCGCTCTGTGGCGGCATCGCGCTGTGGCGCCTGCGCATCACCATACCGGCATCGTCGACGGCAGAGCGTTGCTGCCATTGAACCGACGGGGATACCTGTACGTTGCCCTTTCTCAATAATGGACGGAACGGGTGTGATGAAGCTGCTGAGGATCACCGTCACGTGCGCTGCGCTGGGCCTCGCGGCCTGGGCGCCCGCGCCGGCCGTGACATTGCCGACGGCGGGCACGCAGGCGACAGTGCAGCTGGCACAATATGTCCCGTATCGGCATCGCCGCTTCCATCACCGTTACTACCGGCATCGCCGCCCTTACTAGGGTGCTACTGTTGGTGGTTCAGGGGACCCAGTTCCCCTGACGGACTGACAGAAGCGTCTTGGCTTTGAGAATGACCTCCGACGTCGCTGACGTCAGAGCGTATTCGTCCAAGGTATCCAACGCGACAAATCGGCAATCCAGCGCGTCGTCGGCGGCGTGCAGGTTTCCGCCGACGCGAAGTCCGGCGAAGTCGATGATCGTGTAATGATATTCGAGTTGTCCATCGGCATCGACATGAATGCTGTCGACATGGGCGGCGAGAGTGAGCGCGCCGGCGATCAGGCCGGTCTCTTCGCGCAACTCGCGTCGTCCGGCCGCCTCGGCGGTTTCGCCCAGGTGCTGCGCGCCGCCGGGCAGGCTCCAGGCGCCGAGCCCAGGTGGACGAGCCCGTCGGACCAGCAGCACCTTGGCCAGATCAGGGCTGAACAGGACCACGCCGATGCCGACGAAGGGACGCGTAGGATAGCGGCGGTCGGTCACCCGGCGGCCAGCGCCCGCAGCCCTTCGCCACGTTCGAACAGGCGCAGCAATAGGCGCAGCATCGGCCCGCGGCCCTCGCGCAGAGCCGGAAAGCGCTCCAGAACGTAGCTGGCCTCGGCACGGGCGGTCTGCAGCAATCCTTCATGCTGCACCGCGTCGGCGAGCCGGTAGCCGGGTAGGCCGGACTGGCGCTTGCCGATCAGGTCGCCGCCGCCACGAATGCGAAAATCCTCGTCGGCGATTTGGAAGCCATCCTCGGTGTCGCGCAGCAGCGCGAGGCGCCGACGAGCGAGCTCACTCAGCCCGTCCTCGTGCAGCAGCAGGCAGTAGCTGGCGGCCGAGCCGCGGCCAACGCGGCCGCGCAGCTGGTGCAGCTGGGCGAGGCCGAAGCGCTCGGCATGCTCGACAACCATGACCGAGGCGGCGGGCACGTCGACGCCGACCTCGATCACCGTTGTGGCGACGAGCAGGCGGGTGCGGCCCGCGGTGAATGCGGCCAGGGCGGCGTCGCGCGTCGCGGTCTCCTGCTGGCCGTGGGCCAGGCCGATCAGCGGCGCTTGGGCGGGCAACAGCGCGCGCAGGGCGGCGAAACGCGCCTCGGCGGCGGCGAGGTCGGTGAGCATGCTCTCGGCGACCATCGGGCAGACCCAGAACACCTGCTCGCCGCGGTCGAGCGCGCGGGCGATGCCGTCGATGATGTTGGGCAGCAGGGTGAGCGAGTGCAGGGTGGTGCGGATCGGCTGCCGACCGGCGGGCTTGCCGGCCAGCCGGCTGACCTCCATCTCGCCCCACTGCGTCAGCAGCAGGGTGCGCGGGATCGGCGTCGCGGTCATCACCAGGATGTCGGCGGGCTTGCCGCCGCGCGAGCCTTTGGCGCCGAGCATCATCCGCTGGTCGACGCCGAAGCGGTGCTGCTCGTCGATCACCGCGAGGCCCAGGTCGCGGTAGTTCACCGCGTCCTGGAACAGCGCATGGGTGCCGACCACGACCGGCAGGCGGCCGGCCTGCAGGGCAAGCAGCGTGTTGCGACGCGCGACACCCTTGATCGAGCCGGTAAGCAGGCCGACCGGAACCGGGCAGAGCCGGCTGAGCACGCGATGGTGCTGCTTGGCGAGCACCTCGGTCGGCGCCATCATCGCCGCCTGCGCGCCGGCCTCGACGCAGCGCAGGATGGCGAGCGTCGCCACCAGCGTCTTGCCCGAGCCGACGTCGCCCTGCAGCAGGCGCAGCATGCGGCGGGGTGCGGCGAGGTCGGCGTCGATCTCGGCGAGGGCGGCGACCTGCGCCTCGGTCGGCGGATGGCCGAAACGGGCGAGTGCCGCGGTGCGCAGCCTGCCGTCGCCGGCGAGCGCCCGGCCGGGACGGGCGCGCTCGCGGGCGCGCATCCAGGCCATCGCCAGCTGGTGGGCGAGCAGCTCGTCATAGGCCAGGCGCGCGCGACACTCGCGGGTCGGGGAAGCGGTCGGCAGCTGGACGGCCAGCAGCGCGGCGTGGAAGCCGGGCCAGCGCTCGCGCCGCAGCAGCGCCGCATCGTGCCATTCCGGCAAGCCCTCGGCGAGCGGCAGGGCGGCGCGCAGGGCGGCGCGTATCTGCGACGGGAACAGGCCGGCGGTGAGCGGCCAGACCGGGTCGAAGGCGGGCAGCAGCTCGGGCCGGTCGGCGGGCACGATCACGTCCGGATGGCTCATCTGCAGCCGGTCGCCGTAGCGCTCGGCGCGGCCGGAGACCAGCAGGCGGGCGCCGACCGGCATGCGGGCGAGGCGCGCGGCGGAGAAGAAGGCAACCTCGCCGAAGCCGGTCTCGTCCTGCACCACGACGCGCCAGGGCTGACGGCTGTTGGCCGGCGGCTCGTGGCGCACCACCGTGATCGCCACGGTCACGATGCCGCGCTCGGCCGAGCGTAAGGTCGTGCGGCCGGAGCGATCCACGTAGCTCTCCGGCAGGTGGAACAGCAGGTCGAGCACGCGCGGGCCGCCGGCGACGCGCTCGAGCAGTCGGCCGGTCGCGGCGCCGACGCCGGGCAGGCTTGCGAGCGGCGCCAGCAGGGACGCCACAGGATCGGCAGCCGGGTCGGCGGCCATGTCGGCAGTGTTGATGGGCGGTCTCTGGCCTTGCGTGGCAGCCCCGCTATATGACGTCGACGCCATGGACGACACATCGCACGACCCGGCCCGGCCGGACATCCCCGCGCCGAACCCGCCGCTCGACCATCGACGGCGGCGAATGCTGTTCCGCGCCAACCACCGCGGCACGCACGAGAACGACCTGCTGATCGGCGGCTACGTGTCACCGCGCATCGCCGGCTTCAGCGAGGCCGAGCTCGATCGGCTGGAAATTATCCTGGAGCTGCCGGACCCGTTGCTGGCCGACTGGCTGACCGGACGGCTGCCGATCCCGCTCGGCGAGGACCAGCCGATGCTGCTGGCGATCCGGGCGGCGGCGCTGGCGCGGCACAGTGCGGGCCAGGCGGGGGAGCAGCCCAGATGAGCGCGCCTCTGACGATCTACGGCGCGCCGGAGGGGTTCGACGCGCTGCTGCTGCTGCGGCGGGCGGCCGAGCATGCGCGAGACTATGGCGGCACGGTGGTGCACGTGGCGCGCGACGACACGCGGATGCAGCGGCTGGCCGAGACGCTGGCGTTCTTCGCGCCGGAGGTCGAGATCCTGCGCCTGCCGGCCTGGGACTGCCTGCCCTATGACCGGGCCTCGCCAAGCCCGGTGATCGTCGCCGAGCGGATCGCCACGCTGACCCGCCTGCTCGACCCTGCGCGCGGCCTGCGCGTGGTGCTGACCACGGTGAATGCGCTGGTGCAGCGGGTGCCGCCGCGCCTCGTCTTCATCGGCGCGACGCTCGACATCGCGGCCGGCGGCGAGGTGGCGCCGGAGCGCCTGGTCGGCTTCCTCGAGGCGAACGGCTACGGCCGCGCCGACACGGTGATGGAGCCGGGCGAGTACGTCGTCCGCGGCGGCATCATCGACATCTTCCCCGCCGGGCAGAGCGATCCGGTGCGGCTCGACATGTTCGGCGACGCGATCGAGACGATCAGACGCTTCGACCCGACGACCCAGCGCAGCACCGAGCCGGTCGCGGCCCTGTCGCTGCGGCCGATCAGCGAGATCGCGCTCGACGAGGCGAGCGTGTCGCGCTTCCGCGCCGGGTTTCGCGAGCTGTTCGGCCAGGAGGCGGCGTCCGATCCGATCTACCTGTCGGTGTCCGACCGTCGCAAGCATCCTGGCATGGAGCATTGGGAGCCGCTGTTTCACGAGGCGATGGAGACGCTGCTCGACTATGTCGAGCGGCCGGCCATCACGCTCGACAGCCAGGTGGACGAGGTGCTGGACGCCCGGCTCGAGATGATCGCCGACCACCACGAGGCGCGCGGCCGGGTGACGCGCGACGGCGAGGTGCCGTATCGGCCGCTGCCGTCCGCACGTCTCTACCTCGACCGGCATGAGTGGGACGCAATGCTGGCGCAATTTCCGCGCGTCGTGTTCAGCCCCTACGGCCAGGCTGAGGGCGCCACTGGCATTGATGCCGGCGGGCGGCCCGGGATCGTGTTCAGCAAGACGGTGGCGCAAGCCGCCGGCGAGACCGTGTTCGCCGAGCTTGGGCGGCAGCAGAAGACTTGGTCCGGACAGGGCCGGCGGACGATCGTCGCCGCCTGGACGCGCGGCTCGCGCGAGCGGATCGCCGCCCTGCTGCGCGAAAACGGGCTGCGCGTCGAGGTGGCGGAGAGTTGGGCCAGCACCCCCCGCCTGCCCCGCGAGGCGATCGGGCTTGTGACGCTCGGCATCGAGCGCGGCTTCGTCGCCGAGGACGTCGCGATCGTCGGCGAGCAGGACCTGCTCGGCGAGCGCATCGCGCGGCCGGCGCGGCGGCGCAAGCGCGCCGACCAGTTCATCGCCGAGGCCACCGAGATCGCCGAGGGCGACCTGGTGGTGCACCAGGAATACGGCATCGGCCGCTACGAGGGGCTGGAGACGCTCACCGTCGGCCTGGCGCCGCATGACTGCCTGCGGCTGATGTATGACGGGTTGGAGAAGCTGTTCCTGCCGGTCGAGAACATCGAGATGCTGAGCCGCTTCGGCTCCGAGCAGCAGGGCGTCGGGCTCGACAAGCTCGGCGGCACCAGCTGGCAGGGCCGCAAGGCGCGGATGAAGCAGCGGATTCGCGACATGGCGGGCTCGCTGATCCGCACCGCGGCGGAGCGTCGGCTGCGCGAGGCGCCGATGATGGCGCCGCCCGAAGGCGCCTGGGACGAGTTCTGCGCCCGTTTCCCGTTCGCCGAGACCGAGGACCAGACGCGCGCCATCAGCGACGTGCTGGAGGACCTCTCGGCCGGGCGGCCGATGGACCGGCTGATCTGCGGCGACGTCGGCTTCGGCAAGACCGAGGTGGCG
>CAXUCZ010000143.1:0-269 GCA_964249675.1 uncultured Acetobacteraceae bacterium
GGCCGACTACGTGCTTCGAGCGCAGCGCAGCGGCATCCCGGTTTCGCTACAGCCCAACTGCCTTGCCCATGTCGGCCAGCCTGACGACAGCACGAGCCAAACGGCGGCCGAACGCCGTTACTTCGAGGCGAAATGGGGAGGGCCGCAGGGTGCGACGACACGGCTGCGTCCATTCGACGATGCCGGCTGCCGGATTGATTGGTCGGCGCGCTCGACGCCCTACGGCGCTGAGCGCGCCCAATCCCGATACCCGGCCCCGGAGCGCCCCC
>CAXUCZ010000143.1:279-7180 GCA_964249675.1 uncultured Acetobacteraceae bacterium
ACCTAATCCGATCACCGGCGCCCGAGCGTGCCACGATGCTGGTCTCGCGGCCGTGGAGCGCCGGAACGCCAGCCGAGACCGTCGAGCCCGGCCCAACCCAGAACGCGGTGCTCCACGCGATGATACGGGCCGTTTACCAGGCCTTGCTGCAGCGTGAGCCTGACCCGGCGGCGCTGGTGCTGTATGCCGACCGGCTGAGCCGCGGAACGACCACGCTGGCGACGCTCTGTGAGGTCATCCGCAAGAGCGACGAGGGTCGCAAGCTTGCGCAGCGCGACGATCAGAGTTCGTCAAACGGGACGCGCGCCGCCTGACCGGCTGCGTCTGGGTTGGCATCCCCAACGGGATTCGAACCCGTGTTGCCGCCGTGAAAGGGCGGAGTCCTGGGCCGCTAGACGATGGGGACCCGTGCCGTCTGCCTAGACCGGGCTGACCAGGCAGGCAAGACGGGCAGCCTGCTGAGCTTAGGCCAACGCGGCGTCGGCGATCGACAGGCTGACGGTGGTCGAGCCGTTCCAGCTCTCAACCCTCAACTGTCCGGCCAGATGTAGAGCCACGCCGCCAGTGGTCAATGCCGTGACGACGGCCTGTTCGCGAGCGCGGAACAGCATCGCCTTCAGTCGGCTGCCGCCGCCCTCACCCTCGACGAACGCGCGTATCGTGCCGCCTTCGGCCCCAAGCCGGTCCCAGCGCACCACCCTGGCGCGCGGCACGACGAACACCGGTTCCTCATTGCCCGACCCATAGGGCGCCAATCGCTGCAGGTGGCTTACCAACTCGACGGTCGCGCCTGGCACCGCGACGGTGGCCTCTATGCCAAGGTCGGGGGCGAGCGGCAGCGCGGCGGCGGCGGCCAGCCGCGAATCGATGAACTCGTGAAAGGCCGTCGCCTGGTCGGCCTGCAGCGTGAAGCCGGCTGCCATAGCGTGTCCGCCACCACTGAGCAGCAGGCCGGACTGACGCGCCGCGATCACGGCCGCACCCAGGTCGAGCCCGGAGACCGATCGCCCCGAGCCCCTGAGGAGGGCGCCAGCTCGACCGCCGACCAGAGCCGGCCGGTTGAACCGCTCGCGCACGCGGCTGGCGACGATGCCGACGACGCCGGGATGCCATCCCTCGCCGTGCACGAAGGTCGTTGCGCGACCGCTGTTGATTTGCGCCTCTGCCTGCGCCATGGCGCCGTCCAGCATGTCGCGCTCGACCGTCTGGCGCGTGCGGTTGACCTCCTCCAGCCGCGCCGCCAGAGCGCGCGCCTCGACCGCGTCCTCGCACAGCAGCAGGCGCAGGCCCAGATCCGCCTCGCTGATCCGGCCGCCGGCATTGATCCGCGGGCCGAGCGCGAAGCCGCAGGTGAAGGCGGACGGCGCGTCCCGCGTCATCGCCACGTCGAGCAGGGCGGAGACGCCGGGCCGGGCGCGTCGGCCCATCACCCGCAGGCCCTGGCTGACCAGGGCGCGGTTCAGGCCGGTGAGCGGCATCACGTCGCAAACGGTCGCCAGCGCCACCAGGTCGAGCAGGCTGATCAGGTCGGGCTCGGATCGGCCGCTGAACCAGCTGCGCCGCCGCAACTCGCGCACGGTCGCGACCGCGGCGAGGAAGGCGACCCCGGCGGCGCAGAGCTGGCGCAGCCCTGAGCTGTCGTCCAGACGGTTGGGGTTGACCGTCGCCAGCACCGCGGGCGGCAAGCCCTCCGCCTTGTGATGGTCCAGCACCACCACGTCGGCCCGGCCGGCCAGCACCGCCAGCGCCGCATGGGCCGCGGTGCCGCAGTCGACGCAGACCAGCAGGCTCGCGCCGCGTTCCGCCAGGGCGATCAGCGCCGGGGCATTCGGGCCGTAGCCCTCCAGCAGCCGGTCCGGCACGTGGGTCAGCACGCGGCAGCCCAAGCCTCGCAGCAGCAGGGTGATGATCGCAGCCGAGCAGGCGCCGTCCACGTCATAGTCGCCGAACACCGCGACCGTCTCGCCGGCGGTCGCCGCCCGCGCCAGGCGCTCGGCGGCGATGTCCATGTCCAGCAGCACGGACGGGTCCGGCAACAGCGCGCGCAGCGTCGGTGCGATGAAGTCCGCCGCGGCCTC
The DNA here is from genome assembly GCA_964249675.1 of uncultured Acetobacteraceae bacterium. Lineage (GTDB taxonomy): Bacteria > Pseudomonadota > Alphaproteobacteria > Acetobacterales > Acetobacteraceae > CAXMMR01. Next base: position 2,358 of record CAXUCZ010000143.1, read on the forward strand.
GACGCCGACGCCTCGTGCGGCGAGCAGCCGGCCGACGATCTCCGGCAGGCCGAGCCGCTCGGCGATGCCGAGGCCGATGCGGTCTTCGCCGTGCCGCCATAGCCAGCGTCGGCCGGTCAGACTGGAGGCGACGCCTAGAACGGGCTCTGTCAAAGGAAGCAGTCCTTTTTTGAAAAAAAGGACCAAAAAACTTTTATCGGATTATTCATGCGCCGATCGGAAATAGAAGTTTTTTGCTTCTTTTTTCAAAAAAGAAGCCCTTCCTTGCCTAGCTTTCCGACCACGTCTTGGTCGTGAAGTTATGATGCGCCTCGATGTAGCGCTGCGTGCCCGACTTGCTGCGCATGACGATGGAATGGGTGACCGCCGTGGTGCCGCGGCGCTGCACGCCGCGCAGCATCGGCCCACCGGTGACGCCGGTCGCGGCGAACATCACGTCGCCCTGGGCCATCTCGTGCAGCTCATATTTCTGCTGAGGATCGCTAATGCCCATCTCGCGGGCGCGGGCGATCTGCGCATCGTCCTCGTAGAGCAGCCGTCCCTGCATCAGCCCGCCGGTGCAGCGGAGTGCGGCTGCCGCCAGCACGCCCTCCGGCGCGCCGCCGGACCCGATATAGAGATCCACACCGCTGTCGGGCAGCGTCGTCGCGATCACCCCGGCGACGTCGCCGTCCGACAGCAGCATGATGCGCGCGCCCGCCTCGCGGCAGCGGGCGATCAGCTCGGCGTGGCGCTCGCGATCGAGGGTGCAGACGACAAGGTCGGTCACCGCGCACTTCTTGGCGCGCGCGAGATTGCGCAGGTTCTCGAGCACCGGGGCGTCCAGGTCGACGACGTTGGGCGGCAGGCCGCCGCCGACGGCGATCTTGTCCATGTAGATGTCGGGGGCGTGCAGGAACTTGCCCTGCTCGGCCAGGGCGACGACCGTCAGCGCGTTCGGGCCGGCCTTTGCGGTCAGCGTGGTGCCTTCGAGCGGGTCGACGGCGATGTCCATCGGCGGGCCGCCGGCGCCGACGCGCTCGCCGATGTAGAGCATCGGCGCCTCGTCCATCTCGCCCTCGCCGATCACCACCGTGCCGTCGATGGCGACGCTGTCGAAGGCGCGGCGCATCGCCTCGACCGCGGCGGCGTCAGCCTCGTTCTTCTTGCCCAGACCCATCCAGCGCGACGCACCCAGCGCGGCCGCCTCGGTGACGCGCACCAGGTCGAGCGCCAGGTTGCGGTCGCTGGCGTGATAGGCGTCCATGCTGGGGCTATCCATCGACGAGTCCTTTCGATCTGCCGGCCTAGCCTAGCATAAGAAAGCTGGGCGCTCTGCCCCGAAGCCGCCACGGACCGGCAGGCCCTCAAATCCGCCGATTCGGCGAAATACCGCAAGATCCGTAGCGGGGGCAACCACAAGCGCTACAAGCACTTTTGTTTGTTATCAATTGCTTAGCGAAATCTTGCCCATAGGCAAGATTTTCGGCTGCGCTTCGCACGATGTGGCCAAGCACGGTGTTACCACGCTTGCGGCATCGTCTCATGCGTCTTGTGTCGAAAGGAAAAAGGCTTCTTTTTTGAAAAAAAGAAGCAAAAAACTCTATCTATTATGCTTGGGTGCGACCTCGACAGTAGAGACGGATGCCCACGATCTTTGACAGACGTTTTTGGTCCTTTTTTCAAAAAAAGGACCGCTGTCTTTCTTTGCGTCACGTCAGGCCGGCTCGATCCTGATCATCGTCGGCTGCTCGATGATCGCCTCGAGGCCGGCGATGCGCTCGATGGCGGCGCGCATGTCGGCTTCGCATGTCTCGTGCGTCACCAGCACCACGGGAACGGCCTCTCCCGGCGCGCGGCCGTGCTGCAGCATGCTCTCCAGCGACACGCCGCTGTCGCGCAGTGCTGCGGTCACGTCGGCGATCACGCCTGGCCGGTCGGTGACCATGAGCCGCAGGTAGTAGGTGCCGCGGTGGGCCGACATCGGGATCGCCTCGGCGACCGAGAGCGCGGAGGAGGCGGCGCCCCAGACCGGCGTATGGCGGCCGCGCGCGATGTCGATCAGGTCGGCGGCGACCGCGGAGGCGGTTGGCCCGGCGCCGGCGCCGCGGCCTTCCAGCATCAGGCGGCCGACGAAATCGCCCTCGGCCACCACGGCGTTGAACACGCCGTCGACGGTTGCAATCGGCGTCGCCGCGCCGACCAGGCAGGGATGCACGCGGGCTTCGATGCCGCCGCTGGTCCGGCGGGCGATGCCGAGGAGCTTAATGCGGTAGCCGAGCTCGCCGGCGAAACCGATGTCGAGCGGCGACATGGCGCGAATGCCCTCGACGTGGATCTCGTCCAGGGCGACCGGCCGGCCGAAGGCGAGCGCCGCCAGGATCGCCAGCTTGTGCGCCGCGTCGATGCCGTCGACGTCGACGGCCGGGTCCGCCTCGGCGTAGCCCAGGCGCTGCGCCTCGGCGAGGATCACGGCGTATTCCCGGCCGGTTTCACGCATCGTGGTCAGGATGTAGTTGCAGGTGCCGTTCAGGATGCCGACCACGCGGTCGATGCGGTTCGCGGCCAGGCTCTCGCGCAGCGTCTTGATGACCGGCATGCCGCCGCCGACGGTAGCCTCGAAGGCGAGCACGACGCCGGCGCGTTCGGCGCTCGCGGCGAGGGCGGCGCCATGCACGGCCAGCAGGGCCTTGTTGGCGGTGACGACGGGCTTGCCGGCGGCGATCGCGGCCTCGACCAGGGTGCGCGCCACGCCCTCGGCGCCGCCGATCAGCTCGACCACGACGTCGACCTGCGGGTCGCGCACGAGGTCGAGCGGATCGTCATGCCAGCGCAGGGGCTCGATCGGCAGGCCGCGGTCGAGGGTTCGGCGCCGGGCTGACACCGCGGTGACGACGATCGGCCGGCCGGCCCGCAGGGCGATCAGCTCGGCGTTGCTCGACAGCAGGAGCAGCAAGCCGGCGCCGACGGTGCCGAGGCCTGCGAGGCCGAGGCGGAGCTCGCTCAATGGGCGGTCTCCAGCGCCTCCGCCTCAGGCGCCGAGGCGGGACTCGCCACGAGGCCGCCGGCCTGCAGGAAGTGGCGGATGGAGCGCACCGCCTGGCGCAGCCGGTGGGTGTTCTCGACCAGGCCGATTCGGACGTAGCCCTCGCCCTGCTCGCCAAAGCCGAGACCGGGGGCGACCGCGACCCGGGCCTGCTCCAGCAGCAGCTTGGAAAAGGCGACCGAGCCGAGATGGGCGTAGCGCGGCGGGATCGGCGCCCAGACGAACATCGATCCCTCGGGGCTCGGCATGTCCCAGCCGGCGGCGGCCAGGCCGCGGACGAGGACGTCGCGCCGCTCGCGATACAGCGCCCGCATGTCGGCCACGCAGTCCTGCGGACCGTTCAGCGCCGCGACGGCGGCCACCTGGATCGGCGTGAAGGCGCCGTAATCGAGATATGACTTCATGCGCGCCAGGGCCGAGACCAGCCGCGGGTTGCCGGCGGCGAACCCCATCCGCCAGCCGGCCATGGAGTAGGTCTTGCTCATCGAGGTAAACTCGACGGCGACCTCCTTGGCGCCGGCCACCTGCAGGATCGACGGCGGCGGGGTCGCGCCGAAGTAGATCTCGGCATAGGCGAGGTCGGAGAGGATCCAGAACTCGTGCCGCCGGGCGACGGCGACGAGCTCGCGGTAGAACGACAGCTCGGCCAGCATGGCGGTCGGGTTGGAGGGGAAGTTGACCACGAGCGCGGTCGGCTTGGGCGTGGAATGGCGCACCGCCCGGTCGATCGCCGCCAGCATGGCGTCGCCCGGCTCGGCCGGGATGGAGCGCACGGCGGCGCCGGCGATGATGAAGCCGAACTGGTGGATCGGGTAGGAGGGGTTCGGCACCAGGATGGTGTCGCCCGGGCTGGTGATGGCGGAGGCTAGATTGGCCAGCCCCTCCTTGCTGCCCAGCGTCGCGATGACCTCGCTCTCCGGGTTCAGCGACACGCCGAACCGCCGCTCGTAGTAGCCGGCGAGCGCGCGGCGGAGGCCCGGGATGCCCTTGCTGGTGGAGTAGCGATGCGACCGCGGGTCCTGCACGGTCTCGATCAGCTTGGCGACGATGTGCGGCGGGGTGGGGCTGTCCGGGTTGCCCATGCCGAGGTCGATGATGTCCTCCGAGCGGGCGCGGGCAAGCGCCTTCGCCTGGTTCACCTCGGCGAACATGTAGGGCGGCAGGCGGCGGATGCGGTGGAACTCTTCGGTCATGACGGGCCTAACGGTGGCTGCGGACAGGCGCCTCGCCGATCAAGCGGCGGCGCCTCAGTTTACCAGCAACGCGCTCGCGCCGCGACCAAACGCGGCCGCGTCGATACGCAGCGCGGAGACGGGCACGCCGAGCGCGGTGAGCTCGCTCGCCACCGTCTGCGCCCGGCGCAGGCCGAGATCGAGCGCCACGAGCTGGGCGTCGGGCTGGTCGGAGCTCGCGTCGCCATAGCCGGTGATGACGATGGCGCCGGCGCCGCGCCGTGCGCTTAGCGCGTGCAGGGCGCCTTGACTGCCGTTGGCGAGCTGGTCCGAGCCGGGTGCGAAGCCGAGCTGAGTGCCGCGCGCCGCAGCCGGGACGTAGACGGGCACGGGCGGCGCGGCGCTCGGCTGCGGGAAGGCGGCGACACCCTCGAACTGGGCCGGATCGGGCGGTGCGGCGGCAACCATGGGCAAGCTCACGCCGGTATCGGCCGTGCTGCCGGCCAGGGCGAGGCCGCCGCCGGGCTGCGCCGCCGGGACGGCGGGACCAGGGGCGGACGGTGCGGCGGTGAGCGGCCCGGGCATCGCGCCGGCCGCGACCTTGGGCGCCGATGGGGGCGCTGGCG
>CAXUCZ010000144.1:0-7148 GCA_964249675.1 uncultured Acetobacteraceae bacterium
CCGGCGTCGTCGCGCCCGCAGACCCGGTGCCGCTCTCCTGGCCCACTGTGCTCGACGGCCGCCTCGAGGCCGCGGTCTCGCGCGACGCCGGCAGCCTCGAGCCGTATTATGCGACCGCGATCCGGCTGCGCAATCAGGTCGAGTACAGTCTGCTTGGCGTCTCGGCCGAGCCGGTGGTCCTCGTCGGCGGCAATGGCGCGCTGCTGGAGACCGGCTACGCCACCGAGTATTGCGACCGTGACCTGGCGGCCTTTCGGCGTCGCGCGCCGGCCTGGGCGCAGGACGTGCGGCGGGTGCAGGACATGGTGGAGGGCCGCGCCCAGAGCTTTCTCTACGTCGTGACGCCGTCCAAGGCGGCGCAATACCCGGCGGACCTGCCGCCGGCGATGCCGTGCCCCTCAAGCCGGGCGGACCGCCTCGGCCTGGTGCCGGCCTGGACGGCGCTGCTGGCGCGGGACGACGTTCACGCCCTCGACACCACCGCGACGCTCTGGGCCGCGCATGGCGCCTATCCGTTCGAGCTGTTCCCGCGCGCCGGCACGCATTGGAACGCCGTCGGCAGCACGCTGGCGACCGCCGCTGTCGAGCAGGCCCTGCAGGCGGCGCGTGCGGCGCCCGCCTTCACGCCGCTCCGCTTCACCTGGCGCCTCGCGCCCGAGCCGACCGAGGACGATGTTGACCTGGCCAACCTGATGAACCTCTTTCGGCTGCCGCGCCGGTTCGTCGTCCCGGTGGTCGCCGCGGTGCAGCCGAGCCCGCTCGCCGGTTGCCAGCGGCTGCGCATCGTCATCATCGGCGGCAGCTTCATGGAGGCGGTCGCCGCCCGTCTGTCGGTCGCGCCCTGCGTCGGCAGCGTCGTGGAGTATTTCTACTGGCAGGTCGCCCGCTTCTCGTGGCGGGATGGCGTCCGCTCGCGCGCCGCCATCGAGCCGGCGCTGCGGGACCGCGAGCTGGACGCAGCCGACATCGTCATCTTGGAGCAGAACGAATCCACCCTCGGCGCGCCCAGCCGCTCTGTCGGGGCGCTGCGCGACTGGCTCGCTGCAGGGGTCAGATATCCAGCTCGCCCGCGCTTGTCGCCCGGTCCTGGATGAACTGGAAGCGTAGCTCCGGCCGCCGGCCCATCAGGTTTTCCACCATCGTGCTGGTGGCGAGCCGCGTCTCCGCCGTGGCCATGACCTTGAGCAGGGTGCGGCGCGCCGGGTCCATCGTGGTTTCGCGCAGCGCCGCCGGCGGCATCTCGCCCAAGCCCTTGAAGCGGCTGATCTCGACCTTGGCGCCGGCCTTGAAGCCCGAGCGCAGCTTGCGGTCGCGGTCGGCGTCGTTCATCGCGTAGAGCGACTTTGCGCCCTGGGTGAGGCGATAGAGCGGCGGCTGCGCCAGGTAGACGTGGCCGAGCCGGATCAGCTCCGGCAACTCGCGGTAGAAGAACGTCATCAGCAGCGAGGCGATGTGGGCGCCGTCGACGTCGGCGTCGGTCATCACGATCACCCGGCCGTAGCGCAGCCGGGCGGCCTCGAAGCGGTCGCCGACGCCGCAGCCCAGCGCTTCCACCAGGTCCTTGAGCTCCTGGTTCTGGCGCAGCTTCTCCACACTGGCGCTGGCGACGTTGAGGATCTTGCCGCGCAGCGGCAGCACCGCCTGGGTGTCGCGGTTGCGCGCCTGCTTGGCCGAGCCGCCGGCGCTGTCGCCCTCGACCAGAAAGATCTCGGTGCGCGCCGCGTCCTCGGAGGTGCAGTCCGCGAGCTTGCCCGGCAGCCGCAGCCGCCGCGTCGCCGACTTGCGCGGCGTGTCGCGCAGCTCGCGCCGGCGCAGCCTGTCCTCGGCCCGCTCGATGACAAAGGCGAGCAGGCCGTCGGACTGCGTCGGGTTGCCGGCGAGGAAGCTGTCGAAGCGGTCGCGCAGCGCCTGCTCGACCAGGCGCGTGGCCTCCGGGCTGGTCAGCTTCTCCTTGGTCTGCCCCTGGAATTGCGGCTCGCGCACGAAGACCGACAGCTTGCCGACGGTGCAGCCGAGCAGGTCCTCGACCGTGATTGCCGCCGCCCGCTTGCTCTGGCCGCGCTGCTCGCCCCAGGCGCGCAGGCCCTTCAGCAGCGCGTTGCGAAAGCCCGCCTCGTGCGTGCCGCCCTGGGTCGTCGGCACGGTGTTGCAATACGAGGCGAGATGGCTGTCGCCGCGCTCGACCCAGGCGATGGCCCACTCGGCGCGCCCGGTCTCGCGTCCGCCGGCGCGCGGCAGGGTCGCCTCGCCGGCCCATAGCTCCGGCACGGCGAGCGCGGTCGTGCCCAGATCCTCGGTCAGGCTGTCGCGCAGACCGCCGGGGAAATGCAGCAGCGCCTCGGCCGGCACCTCGTCGCCGCGCAGCAGCGACGGCTCGCAGCTCCAGCGGATGCGCACGCCGCGGAACAGGTAGGCCTTGGAGCGGCAGAACCGGTACAGCCGCGCCGGCGAGAAGTGCTGGGCGCCGAAGATCTGCGGGTCCGGACGGAAGCGCAGCTGGGTGCCGCGGCGGTTCTGCACCGGGCCGGCATTCTCGATCGGCCCGAGCGGCAGGCCGCGCGCGAATGCCTGCCGGTAGAGCACGCGGTCGCGCGCCACCTCGACCTCCAGCCGCTCGGCCAGCGCGTTCACCACCGAGCTGCCGACACCGTGCAGCCCGCCCGATGTTGCATACGCCTTGCCGGAGAACTTGCCGCCGGAGTGCAGCGTCGTGAGGATCACCTCCAGGGCGCTGCGGTCCGGGAATTTGGGGTGCGGGTCCACGGGGATGCCGCGGCCGTTGTCGCGCACGCTGAGCCAGTCGCCGGCCGCAAGCGTCACGTCGATGGCGCTCGCATGGCCGGCGACCGCCTCGTCCATGGCGTTGTCGATGAGCTCGGCGGCGAGGTGATGGTAGGCGGTCTCGTCGGTGCCGCCGATATACATGCCCGGGCGGCGCCGAACCGGCTCCAGGCCCTCGAGCACCTCGATGTCCTTGGCCGAGTAGTCGTGCTCGGGAGCCGGCTCCCGGGAAGACGGCTTCGTGGCCCGCTTGGCGCGCTTTGCCTGGCCGTCGCGCTTGCCGGCGCCGGGCGCGGAAGAGAAGAGGTCGTTCATGCTGTGTTCCCGGCCGATCGCCGCAACCTAGCGTTGGGCAGCGCGCCGGAGCAAGCGCCCGATCCGGAAGACCGGGCGCCTGTCGCCTCAGCTCGAGCTGTCGTTGCCGTCGCCGTCGCGCATCAAGCCGGTCGGCTCCTGCACGTGCGCCTCAAGAAACCACAGCTGCTTGTCGATGCCGCGGCTGACCTCGGTGAACAGGTCGGCGGTGTCCGGATCGCCAGCCTCGTCGACCTCGTCGATGTTCTTGCGCAGCGCGTTGCCATACTGCGCATAGCGATCGATCAGCGCCGCCAGGTGGTCGGCGACGGCGTAGACGTCGGTCGGATAGGGCGCCAGCGCGCTCGCCGCCGAGACCGCCTGCGCGGTGCCCTTGGCCGTGCCGCCGAGCTGCGTCGCGCGCTCGGCCATCTCGTCGTTCCACTCGTCCTGCTCGGTGCGGAACCCGTCGAGCATCAGGTGGATGCCGATGAACTGCGGGCCCTTCAGGTTCCAGTGCGCCTGCTTGGTGGCGAGCGCGAGGTCGATGCCGTCGGCAAGCCGCGCGTTGAGCATTTCGATGGCGGCGCTTTTGGCGTTGCTCTCGAGGTTGTTGCGGGTGCGATGAAAACGGTTGTGGGTGGGCTTGGCAGGCGCCGCTGTGCTGCTGGACATCCGTTGGAACTCCCTGCTGTCCGGTGTGGCCCAGACAACGTGGGTTGCGACGCGCCGTTGCGCCAGGAGGGGCGAGGCGGGCAAGGCAGGCGGCTTTGCCCCCTCGGTCCCGTCAAAGGCGGAGCCTTTGAAAACTATCTATTTTCATCATCCGGGCAGGTCCAACGTTGGAGAAGGACTGCAGGCTTATTCCTTGAACGAGGGGGGTCTGGGGCCGCGGGCCCCAGCGGGTCCAGGGCAGAGCCCTGGCCTTTTCGCCTCACCCCTTCGTCCGATGCACGTCATGCACGGCGATGCCCTCTTCGGCCGGCGGCACCGTCAGCCAGTCCTCGTGCGTCAGCGTCTGCCGGGTGTCGCGGCAGCCGGCCTCCCAGTGCTCGCGCATCGAGGCGGCCGAGACCTCGTAGTCCTTGACCTGGCTCTCGGAGGCCGCCTCCTGGTAGATCAGGTGCAGGATCGAGTAGCGCGGCACGCTCTGCAGCTGCCGCTTGAGCGCCTGCTCCTCGGCATCCAGCGCCTCCTCGGGCAGCCGGTCGAGCAGCTTCTTGAGCTGGCCCTGCCCACGCAGCAGCCGCGCGTAGTACTGCGTGACCGAGCGCGTGCGCGACGAATACATGATGTCCTTCTGCCGCGACATGACCTCCAGCAGGTCGCGCGGCAGGTCGCCGCGGGCGCTGAACAGGTCGACCTGGAACACCAGCATGTCGTCGCTGCCGGCATTGTCGAGCAGGTGCTGCAGCGGCGTGTTGGACACCAGCCCGCCGTCCCAGAACCAGTCGGTGCCGACCCGCACCATCGGCAAGGCCGGTGGCAAGGCGCCGGAGGCCAGCACATGCTCTGCATTGAGCGTCAGGTTGGCGTTGTCGAAATACGAAAAGTTGCCGCTGGTCACGTTGGTCGCGCCGACGGCGACGCGGATCTGCCCGGCGTTGATCAGGTCGAAGTCGATCAGCCGGGCCAAGGTTTGGCGGAGCGGCGCGTTGTCGTAGAGGCTGGTCGCCTGGCTCGAGCCGCGCGCGGCGAACCACGGGCCTGGGAACAGCGGCGAGAAGAAGCTCGGCTGGCCCATCATCGTCGTCATCATCGACGACACGCCGTTATACATCCGCCGCATCGCGTCGCCGTCCGGCGGCATCAGCCCGAGCGGGCGGGCGGTGATCGTCTCCCAGAACTCGCGCAGCCGCTCCAGCCGGCGCTCGCGCGGATTGCCGGCGATGATCGCCGCGTTGATGCCGCCGATCGAGACGCCGGCGATCCAGTCCGGGTCGTGCCCCGCCTCGTGCAGCGCCTGGTAGACGCCGGCCTGGTAGGCGCCGAGCGCGCCGCCGCCCTGCAGCACCAGCGCCACCTTCGGCGTTGCCCGACGCTCTGCCTGCGGCGTCGAGACGATCCCGTCGGCGCTCGCGGGCGCATCGCCGCTCTGCCATCGTGCATCCATCGGCGCTGAGGCTCCGTTCGGCTGTTTCGATCGGCCGTTATGGCCGCTATCAGGACAGCACCCTAGGTTCAGCGCAGGAGAATGGTCCATGGCAGGCATAACGGGCGCGCTGCGCGGCAAGGTCGCCCTGGTGACCGGCTCGACGAGCGGCATCGGCCAGGGCATCGCCGAGGCGCTGGCCGCCGAGGGCGCGGCGGTGATGCTCAACGGCCTCGGCGAGCCCGACGCGATCGAGGCGACGCGGGCGGAGCTTGCCGAGCGGCATGGCGTCACCGTGCTGCACGACCCTGCCGACATGACGCGTCCCGAGCAGATCGCCGAGCTGGTGCGACGCACCGAGGCGCAGCTCGGCGGCCTGCACATCCTGGTCAACAATGCCGGCATCCAGCACACCGCGCCGATCGAGGACTTTCCCGTCGAGCGCTGGGACGCGGTGATCGCAATCAACTTGTCGGCCGCCTTTCACGCCATGCAGGCCGCGATCCCGGTCATGCGCGCGGCCGGCTGGGGCCGGATCATCAACATTGCCTCGGCGCACGGCCTGGTCGCCAGCATCCACAAATCCGCCTACGTCGCCGCCAAGCACGGCCTGATCGGCTTGACCAAGGTGGCAGCCCTCGAACTGGCCGGGGCCGGCATCACCGCCAACGCGATCTGCCCCGGCTGGGTGCTCACCCCGCTGGTGCAGCGCCAGCTGGAGGCGCGCGCCGCTCGCGAGGCGCAGACGGTGGCGGCGGTGACGCACGACTTCCTGGCCGAGAAGCAGCCGCTCCCCCGCTTCACGACCACCGCCCAGCTCGGCGCGCTGGCGGTGTTCCTGTGCAGCGAGGCCGCCGCCTCGATGACCGGTGTGCCGGTGTCGATGGATGGCGGCTGGACGGCGGGCTGAGGCGCGCGCGCGGTGACGGTGCTGCTGACGGGGGCGGCCGGCTTCATCGGCTACCACGTCGCCGAGGCGCTGCTCGGCCAGGGCGAGACGGTGGTCGGCGTCGACAACCTGAACGACTACTACGATGTCGGGCTGAAGCGCGCCCGGCTTGGCCGCCTGGCGGGTCACGCCGGCTTCCGCTTCGAGCAGGCCGACATCGCCGACCGCGACGCGATGGCGGCACTCGCCGGGCGCGCCGGGCGCGTCACCTGCATCATCCACCTTGCCGCTCAGGCCGGCGTGCGGTTCTCGATGGTCGATCCGTACGCCTATGTGCACGCCAATGTGCTCGGCCACCTGGTCATGCTTGAGCTCGCGCGCCGGTTCGACGCGCTCGAGCACCTGGTGTTCGCCTCCACCTCCTCCGTCTATGGCCTGGAGCGGCAGACGCCGTTTCGCGAGAGCCAGCGCTGCGACACGCCGACCTCGCTCTATGCCGCGACCAAGCGCGCTGACGAGCTGATGAGCCACGCCTACGGGCATCTGTATGGCCTGGCGCAGACCGGGCTGCGCTTCTTCACCGTCTATGGGCCCTGGGGACGGCCCGATATGGCGTATTACGCCTTCGCCCAGGCGATCGTCGGCGGCCGTCCGATCACCCTCTACGAGGGCAATCCGGAGCGCGACTTCACCTATGTCGACGACATCGTGCGCGGCGTGCTCGGCGTGCTTGGCAAACCGCCTGCGGCGGGCGAGTTGCGGCTGCTCAACATCGGCAACACCCGCCGCGAGCCGGTGGCGCGATTGATCGCCCTGCTGGAGCAGGCGCTCGGCCGACATGCGGTGGTTCACATCGCGACGCGTCCGGCGGCCGATGTTGCCAGCACGCTGGCCTCGGTCGAGGCGATCGCGGCGTTGACCGGCTATGCACCGAGCACCACGCTGGAGCAGGGCGTGCCGCGTTTCGTCGCCTGGTTCAGCGACTATCACCGGCTCGCATAGTTTTCGCCTTTCGCCTGTTGACCGCCCAGGCCTTGGAGCCTAGATACCCTTCGCTGCGTGCTGTTGGCGAGAGTTTCTCTTGCTTATTGG
>CAXUCZ010000145.1:0-7136 GCA_964249675.1 uncultured Acetobacteraceae bacterium
GGACCGCGGAGAAGACCGGCGCGCACGGCTACAAGAAGCACGCCAACGTCAGCGCCTTCATGAGCGTGTTCCCGATGAACGCACCGCGCTACGCCGTCTACTTCATGCTCGACGAGCCGAAGGGCAACAAGTCGACTGGCGGCTACTCCACCGCCGGCGCGGTGAGCGCTCCAGGTGCGGGCCGGGTAATCGCGCGCATCGCGCCGATGCTGAACATGTTCCCCGACATTGCGCATCTTGAGCAGATCCAGGCGTCGCTGGCGATCCCGATGCAGCCGGAGCGCGGCTCGGGCGAGCCCACCGGGCTGCATCCCTGGCCCGACCCGCCGCCGGTGGCGGCAACCGCCACGGCGGCGGCCACCACACCGGTGCAGCCGCAGCCCCCGGCGAAGCACGTCGCAGTGCGCCAGCAGGCGGCGTTGCCGTCCCGCCGCGTCGCCGAGCTCGAGCCGCCGGCCGCAGCACTTGCGGCTCGCTGAGATGCTGGATGCGGCACGGATGCACGCCGAGACGAGCGGGGCCACTAGCGCGGCCTTGAGGCTGGAAGCGCGCGGCATCACCGCCGACAGCCGCCAGGTCGCGCCCGGCTGGGTGTTCGCCGCCCTGCCCGGCGCGCGGGCCGACGGCCGCGCCTTTATCGGCGGGGCGGTCTCGCGCGGGGCCATTGCGGTGCTCGCGCCGCCCGGCCCCGCCTGGCCGCCGGCCGTGCCGCCGCGGCCGCTGATCGAGGACGGCGAACCGCGGCGGGCGCTCGCCCGGCTGGCGGCGCTGCACGCCGGCAGCCAGCCCGGCCACGTCGTCGCGGTGACCGGCACCAACGGCAAGACCAGCACCGTCGAGTTCCTACGCCAGCTCTGGGCCGATGCGCAGCTGCCGGCGGCCAGCCTCGGCACGCTCGGGCTGATCGCCCCCGGCGAGCCGGGCGGCGGCGGGCTCACCACGCCGGACCCGGTCGTGCTGGCCCAGACGATGGCCCGACTCGCCCGCGCCGGCATCGACCATGCCGCGATCGAGGCCTCGTCGCACGGGCTCGACCAGTTCCGGCTGGACGGGCTGCGGCTGGCGGCAGCCGGGTTCTCAAATCTCACGCGCGACCATCTCGACTATCACGGCAGCGAGGCAGGCTATCGGACGGCCAAGTTGCGGCTGTTCGGCGAGTTGCTCGCGCCCGGCGCGCCGGCGGTCGTCAACGCCGAGATGGATGGCGCAACCCTGGAGGCGCTGCGCGTCGTTGCCCGATCTCGCCGGCTCGACCTGCGGCTGATCGGCGAGCGCGGCGACATGCTGCGTCTGGTCGCCGCGCGGCCGCAGCCGAATGGGCAGACGCTGCAACTCATGGCCGGCGGGGTCCTACGCACGATCGAGATCGCCCTGCCTGGCCGCTTCCAGGCCGACAACGCGCTGCTCGCCGCCGGGCTTGCGATCGCGACCGGGCTACCTGATGCGCTCGACAGACTGGGCCGGCTTGCTGGCGTGCGCGGCCGGATGGAGCTGGCGCTGCGGCTGGCCAATGGCGCCGCCGCCTATGTCGACTATGCGCACACGCCCGACGCGCTGGAGCGACTGCTGGCGGCGCTGCGGCCGCATGCGGCCGGTCGGCTGGTCTGCGTCTTCGGTGCCGGCGGCGATCGTGACGCCGGCAAGCGGCCGCTGATGGGAGCCGCCGTCGCACGCCATGCCGACCTCGCCTTCGTCACCGACGACAACCCGCGCGGCGAGGACCCGGCGTCGATCCGCCGCGCCGTGCTGGCCGGCATGGATGGCATCGTCGCGCACGAGATCGGCGACCGGCGCGGGGCGATCGCCGCTGGGCTCGCCGCACTCGGTTCGGGCGACGTCCTGGCGGTCGCCGGCAAGGGCCACGAGCAGGGCCAGACCGTCAATGGCGTCACGCTGCCGTTCGACGATGTCGCCGTCGTGCGGGCGCTCGCGTGAGAGGCGAAGGAAGGCCAGGGGCTTTGCCCCTGGACCCCATTAAAGGCGGAGCCTTTAAAATCCATTTCTTAAGGATCGGGGTCTGGGGCCTCACGGCCCCAGCGGGTCCAGGGCAGAGCCCTGGCCTTCCTGCATGACCGCGCTCTGGACATCCGACGCTTTGGAGGCAGCAACCGGCGGCGTGATGACGCACCCGTTTCACGCCACTGGAGTGTCGATCGACACCCGCACGCTGCGGCCCGGCGACCTCTTCGTCGCACTCGTTGGCGACAACGGCGACGGCCACGACCATATCGCCGCAGCGTTCGCCGCCGGTGCCGGCGGCGCGGTGGTGCATCGCCACGACGCGATCGCCGCGGAGCGCGTGCCGGACGGCGCCGGGCTGCTGATCGTCAACAACACCCGCCAAGCCCTGACCTCGCTTGGCGCGTATGGGCGCGAGCGCTTCACCGGCGCGGTGATCGCGATCACCGGCTCGGTCGGCAAGACCTCGACCAAGGAGATGCTGCGTCTGATCCTGGCCGCCAGTGGCCGGGTCGAAGCGGCGGCCGCCTCCTATAACAATCACTGGGGCGTGCCGCTGACGCTGGCGCGTCTCGACCCGGATGCCGACTACGCGGTGGTCGAGATCGGCATGAACCACCCGGGCGAGATCGGCCCGCTCGCGCGCCTTGCGCTGCCCGACGTCGCCGTCGTCACCGCGATCGCGGCGGCGCATATCGGCCATCTCGGCAGCCTGGACGCGATCGCCGACGAGAAGGCGGCGATCATCGACGGCGTCGCCCAGGGCGGCCACGCGGTGCTGCCGGCCGGCCCGCATCTGGCGCGACTGCAAGCCCGCGCGCATGGCGTACGTTGCGTCGTGGTCGGCGAGACGGAGGGCGACAGCCGGCTGCTCGCCGACACCCAGTTCGAGCCGGGCGGCAGCGGCGTCACCGCAACCATCCTCGGCCAGCCGGTGCGCTTCTGGCTCGCTGCGCCAGGCTCCCACATGGTGGCCAACGCGCTCGCCGCGCTGACCGCCGCAGTGCTGGTCGGCGCGCCCCTGGCCGCCGGCGCCGCCCGCCTCGCGAGCTTCGCGGGCCTGGCGGGGCGCGGCGAGCAGCGGCCGTTGCTGGACGGCGCCGCTCGGTTACTGGACGAAAGCTACAACGCCTCGGGCGCCTCGGTGCGCGCCGCGCTGGCGGTGCTGCGGTTGCTGCCGGCGGACCGACGCGTCGCTGTGCTGGGCGACATGCGCGAGCTCGGCGAGCACGCGACGACTGAGCACCGCGACCTCGCAGCCGCCGTCGCGGCGAATGCCGACCTGCTCTATGCCTGCGGCGAGCACATGCAGGCGCTTTACGAGGCAGTGCCGGAGCATTGCCGCGGCGCCTGGCAGGAAAGCGCCGAGTTGCTGGCGCCGATCGTCGCCGATGCCCTCGCGCCGGGCGACGCGGTATTGGTCAAGGGCAGTCTGGGCAGCCGCATGCGCGTTGTCGTCGCCGCGCTTGAAGCCAGGGCAGCCTGAATGCTCTATGATTTGAGCCGGCCGCTCGCCGAGCAGTTCTTCCTGTTCAACCTGTTCCGCTACATCAGCTTCCGCTCGGGCGCGGCCTGCCTCACCGCGCTCGCAGTCAGCTTCGCGCTCGGCTCGCCGGTCATCGCCTGGCTGAAGTCGGTGCAGCGCGGCGGCCAGCCGATCCGCCTCGACGGGCCGCCGCGCCACCTGGTCGAGAAGAAGGGCACGCCGACGATGGGCGGCGTTCTGATCCTGCTTGCTTTGACCGCCTCCACCCTGCTGTGGGGCGACCTGCGCAACGGCTACGTCTGGGCGGTGCTGCTCTGCACCCTCGGCTACGGCGCCATTGGCTTTGTCGACGACTTCCTGAAGCTCTCGCGGCGCAACACGAAAGGCGTCTCGGCGCGCGGCAAGCTGATGGTGCAGGTGGCGATCGGGCTTGGCGTTGCCGCCTGGATCGACAGCCTGACCGGCGGCCGGCTCGGCACTTCGCTGTCGGTGCCGATCTTCAAGGAGGTGCTGGTCCCGTTCTCGTTCGCCTTCCCGCTGGTCGGCATGCTGGTGATGCTGGGCGCGAGCAACGCGGTCAATTTGACCGACGGGCTGGACGGGCTGGCGATCGTGCCGACGATCATCGCCGCCAGCGTGTTCGCGCTGATCGCCTATCTGGTCGGCAACCGCATCTTCGCCGACTACCTTCAGCTGCACGGCGTGCCGGGCACCGGCGAGCTGTGCGTGTTTCTCTCGGCGCTGATCGGCGCCGGCCTCGGCTTCCTGTGGTTCAACGCGCCGCCGGCGGCGGTGTTCATGGGCGACACCGGCTCACTGGCGCTCGGCGGCGCGCTCGGCGCGGTCGCGGTCGCGGTCAAGCACGAGCTCGTCCTGTTCATCGTCGGCGGGCTGTTCGTCGTCGAGACGGTGTCGGTCATCATCCAGGTATTCTGGTTCAAGCGCACCGGCCGGCGCGTGTTCCTGATGGCGCCGCTGCACCATCACTATGAGAAGAAGGGCTGGTCCGAGCCGACGATCGTCATCCGGTTCTGGATCATCTCGATGATCCTCGCACTGTTCGGTCTAGCGACATTGAAGATCCGATGAGCGTCGCGCGCGTCTTCCCGGGCACGATCTTCGCCGGCGAGCGCTTCGCCGTCGTCGGTCTTGGGCGCAACGGCCTGCCGGCAGCCCGGGCGCTGGGAGCGATGGGGGCGAGGGTCGTCTGCTGGGATGACAGCGCGGCGGCGCGCGTGGCGGCGGCCGCGATCGGCCTGACCGTCGCCCACCCGGACCTAAGCGACTGCGACGCGCTGGTGCTCTCGCCGGGCATACCGCACAGCCTGCCGACGCCGCACCCGCTCGCCGCCGCGGCGCTGGCCGCCGGCGTGCCGATCCTGAGCGACGCCGAGCTGCTGTATCGGGCGGTGCGCGCCGCCGGCTCACGGGCGCGCTTCGTCGGCATTACCGGCACCAACGGCAAATCGACGACCACCGCGCTGCTCGCTCACATCCTGGCCGGCGCCGGTATCCCGGTCGCCGCCGGCGGCAATTTGGGTCCGGCGGCGGCGGCGCTACCGCTGCTCGACGACGACGGCGTCTACGTGTTGGAGATGTCGAGCTACATGTTGGAGAGACTCGCGACCCTCCGCTTCGATGCGGCGGTAATGCTCAACCTCAGCGCCGACCATGTCGATCGCCACGGCGATATGGCCGGCTACGAGCAGGCCAAGCGCGCCATCTTCGACCGCCAGACCGCGGACGATTTCGCCGCCGTCGGCGCTGACGATGCGGTGAGCGTCGCCTTTGCCGCCCGGCTGCCGCGGCGACCGCATCTGATCTCAGCCGAGCGCGTGCTCGTCGGCGGCGCCGCCTTCGACATCGACGCCGCCGCGGCGCTGCCCGGCGCGCACAATGCACAAAACGCTGCCGCCGCCGCCGCCATCGCCGATGCCCTCGGCGTCGACCCGCAGGCCGTCCGCGCCGGCATCCTGAGCTTCTCCGGCCTGCCGCATCGCCAATCGCCTGTCGCCACCATCGACGGCGTCGCGTTCGTCAACGACAGCAAGGCGACGAACGCCGATGCGGCGGCGCGCGCCCTGGGCTGCTACGACGCGCAGGTCTGGATCGCTGGCGGGATCGGCAAGGCCGGCGGCATCGCCGCGCTGGCGCCGCTGTTCGGGCGCATCTCGCGCGCGCTGCTGATCGGCCGCGACGCGCCAGCTTTCGCGGCAACCCTGGCCGCGCACGGCGTCGCCCACGAGGTTGTCGGCACGCTCGAACGCGCCGTGCCGGCGGCGTTCGGCGCCGCTCAGGCGAGCGGCGCCCGCACGGTGCTGCTGTCGCCGGCGGCGGCGAGCTTCGACCAGTTCAGCGGTTTCGAGGCGCGCGGCGAGCGCTTCGCCGAGCTCGTCCGCGCGCTCGCCGCAACGTCGCGGGAGCACGCCGCCTGATGCCCGCCCTCTCGCGCGCCGACACCTCGATCCTCGGCCGCTGGTGGTGGACGGTTGACCGCTGGACGCTGTTCGCCATCGCCACCCTGATCGGCTTCGGCTACGTGCTGATGCTGGCGGCGAGCCCCGCCGTCGCCGAGCGCATCGGCCAGTCGCGCGACCTGTTCATCGGCAAGCAGGTGGTGTTTCTCGCCCTCGCCGGGCTGATCGTGGTCGGCGTGTCGCTGCTTGGCCCGCGCGGCGTGCGCCGGGTCGGGCTGGTGGGCTGCATCGTCGCCATGATGCTGACGGCGCTGACGCTGGTGCACGGCGTCGAGATCAAGGGCGCCCGGCGCTGGATTGCGCTGCCGGGCATGTCGATCCAACCGAGCGAGTTCCTCAAGCCGTGCTTCGCGGTGGTGACCGCCTGGCTGGTGAGCGAGGGGCGGCGGACGCGCGGCTTTCCCGGCACAGTGATCGCGTTCGCCATGTTCGGGCTGATCCTGCTGCTGCTGAAATCCCAGCCCGACATCGGCATGCTCACCGTCATCACCGCGGTGTTTTTCGCCCAGCTGTTCGTCGGCGGGCTGAATGTCGGGCTGGTCGGCATCGCGCTCGCCGCCATGGGCGGGGCGGGTGTGGCTGCCTACACGCTGTTTCCGCACGTGCGCAGCCGCGTCACCCGCTTCCTGCATCCCGAGCAGGGCGATCATTATCAGGTCGACACGGCGCTGCAGGCGTTCGGCAATGGCGGGCTGCTCGGCCGCGGCCCCGGCGAGGGCCGGGTCAAGGACCTGCTGCCGGACGCGCATGCGGACTTCGTCTTCGCCGTCGCCGGCGAGGAGTTCGGCTTCCTCGTCTGCCTGCTGATCCTCGGCATCTTCGCCTTCATCGTGCTGCGCGGGCTGCTGCGGCTGCTCGCCGAGACCGACGAGTTCATCATCCTGGCCGCTTCCGGCCTCGTCACCGGTTTCGGCCTGCAGGCCTTCGTCAACATGGCCTCCTCGCTGCACCTGATCCCGACCAAGGGGATGACGCTGCCGTTCATCTCCTATGGCGGCTCGTCGGCGATGTCGGTGGCGCTCGGCATGGGCATGCTGCTGGCGCTGACCCGCCGCCGCAACCAGGTCGACCGCCTGGCGGAGCGGGCATGAGAGGCCCGGCGGTGCGCCCGATCGTGATCGCCGCCGGCGGCACGGGGGGGCACTTCTTCCCGGCCGACGCGCTGGCCGAGGCGCTGGTGGCGCGCGGCCGACGCGTCGTGCTGATGACCGACG
>CAXUCZ010000146.1:0-6213 GCA_964249675.1 uncultured Acetobacteraceae bacterium
GGTCGAGGGCGAGGCGCTGCTCAACGACGCCGTCGCCATCATCATCTTCGAGCTGCTGCTGGAGAGCCTGACGAGCCACCACGCGGCCGGTCTGCTCACCGCCGGCTGGCTGTTCGCGCTCTCCTTCGCCGGCAGCCTGCTGATCGGCGCCCTGCTCGCCCGCGCCCTGCTGTTCGCGGTCCCGTGGCTCGGCGAGATCACCGCCGGCGAGGTCACCCTCACCCTTGCCTTGCCCTATGTCGCCTACATCCTGTGCGACCAGTTCCTGGACTTCTCCGGCATCGTCGCCGCGGCCGCCGCCGGCCTCACGATCAGCGCCTACGGCCCGTCCACCTTCCGCCCGGCGAGCTGGCGCTTCCTGCAGCAGGTCTGGGCCCAGCTCGCCTTCTGGGCCAGCTCGCTGGTGTTCGTGCTGGCCTCGATGCTGGTGCCCCGGCTGCTGGTCGGCGTCACCTGGCGCGACGTGCTGATGGTGCTGGTGGTGATCGTCGCCTCGACGCTGGGTCGCGTGGCGGTGCTGTTCGGCCTGATGCCGCTGTTCGCACTGACCCGCCTGTCCGAGGCGGTGCCGTTCGGCTTCAAGGTGACGATCGTCTGGGGCGCGCTCCGCGGCGCCATCACCCTCGCCCTCGCTCTGGCGGTGACGGAGAACCGCTCGCTCGACCCGGCGATCAAGCACGTGGTCGCCTCGGTCGCCACCGGCTTCGTGCTGTTCACCCTGTTCGTCAACGGCACGACGCTGCGCGCCCTGGTGCGCCGCCTGCGCCTCGACCAGCTGTCGCCGATCGACCAGGCGCTGCGCCACCAGGTGCTGGCGGTCGCGCTCGGCGACGTGCACGACCGGCTCGACGCCCGCTCCACCGAGCTCGGCTTCACCGACGCGTCGCGCGCGCCGGTGCTGGAGCGCTATGCCCGCCGCGCCGCCCAGGAGGCGGACCGTAACTCGTTCGACGCCGAGATCGGCGACCGTGACCGGGTGACGCTGGCGCTGATCACCCTCGCCTTGCGCGAGCGCTCCATCCTGCTCGACCTGTTCAGCGTGCAGGACCTGCCGCGGCCGATGCTGGAGGCGCTGCTGCGCGCGGCGGAGCAGATGATCGACGGTGCCCGCACCGGCGGCCGCGCCGGCTACCTGCGCGCCGCGCGCCGGCGCCTCGCCGCCAGCCCCGCCATCCGCCTCGCTCAATGGCTGCACCTCCGCCTCGGCGTCCACCGCCCGCTCGCCCGCCGCATGACGGAGCGCTTCGAGGCCCTGCTCGTCCTGCACTTGATCTCGCTCTCGCTGGTGACCTTCCTCGACCGCCGGATGCGCCGGGTGCTCGGCGCCCGCGTCGGCGAGATCGTCTCCGAGATCCTCGATCGCCGGACGATGCTGCTGAACGATGCGGTCGACAGCCTGCGCATCCAGTATCCCGGCTATGCCGACGCGCTGGAGACCAGGCTGCTGCGCCAGATCGGCATGCGCCTCGAGGGCGACGCGTTCGAGGAGCTGCGTCAGGACTCGTTGATCGGCGAGGAGCTGCACGAGCGGCTCGGGCGCGACCTGGACGGCCGTCGCGCCGCCGCCCGGCGCCGGCTGCAGCTCGACCTGCCGGCCGGGATCGACCGCCAGGCGCGCCGGGTGCCGCTGCTCGCCGGCCTGCCCGAGGCGACGCTGCACGACCTCACCAGCCGCCTGGCGCTGCGCTACGTCGCCCCGACCGAGATCATCCTGCGGCGCGGCGAACGGGTGCGCACGGTGCTGTTCGTCAGCTCCGGCGAGCTCGAGCGCGTCGAGGCGGACGGCACGCTGACGCTGCGTCACGGCGACGTGTTCGGCGCCGCCGAGGCGCTGAGCCGGCAGCGCAGCCCCGCGACCCTGCGCGCCACCCGCTTCTGCCACCTGCTGGTCCTGCCCGCCGCCGCCTTCCGACGCCTGGCCACGCAGGCGCCAGCCCTCAGGCAAGCGCTTCTTGTTTGAAAAAAGAAGCAAAAAGCTTTTCCCGCGCTGTCGCGCCGCCCGAAGAGCACCCCGAACGGACAAAGGTTTTTTGTTCTTTTTTGCAAAAAAGAACCCCTTCCTCCCCGCCGTGCCGATGCCTGGGCAAGCCCGCCGCTTGCCCCTATGTCAGCAGGCGGCGAGTTGGAGAGTACGAATGCGTCGATTGGCCCTGATCCTGCTCGCGTGCGCCGCTGTGACCCCGGCCGCCGCAGCCCCTCTGCGCACGCCGCTCGCCGCCGACGCGGTGCCGATGATCGCCCACCACGCGGTCTACGCCCTGTCGCTCGCCTCCAGCCGTCAGGGCGCCGTCACCGCCGCCTCCGGCATGATGAGCTACGACATGACCGACGTTTGCCGCGGCTGGGCGACGAGCCAGCGCCTGCAGATGAACGTCACCAATCGCGACGGTCAGCTGGTCAAGATGACTTCCGACTACGCGACCTTCGAGACCAAGGACGGCCGCGAGCTGGACTTTCACATGCGCCAGGTGACCGACACCGCCGTCACCTCCAAGATCGAGGGCTCGGCGGTGCTCGACGGCCCGGACGGCTCCGGCTCGGTGCACTACACGAGCCCGGAGAACAAGACGCTGAAGCTGCCGCCCGGCACCCGTCTGCCGACGACCCACACCGAAAGCATCATCGCCGGCGCGACCCAGGGCAAGCGCTTCCTCACCCTGCCGCTGTTCGACGGCACCGGTGCGGACGGCGCCCAGAACACCTTCGTCGTCATCGAGAACTGGAACGACCCGGCCCACCAGCCGCAGCCCGCGCTGTCCACCCAGCCCTTCGGCCGCGTCCACATCGCGTTCTTCGGCCTGGCGCCGACCGAGCAGACGCCGAACTACCAGATCGCCATGCGCTACTACCTGAACGGCGTCGCCAACGACCTCACGATGGATTTCGACGAGTTCGTGATGAACGGCACGCTGCGCGAGTTCAAGCCGGTGGCCCAGCCGACCCAATGCTGAGCCAGCCGCATCGCGCCGCCCCCGCTGGCGCGACCGTCATCGCCCGCGGCTGGCGGCTGCGCCTGGTCGAGGGGCAAGCTCTGGCCGAGCCGGCGCCGTTCGACGCCGGCGATTTCGCCGCATGCCTGGCGATCCGCTGCGAGGTCTTCGTCGGCGAGCAGCGCGTCCCGGTCGAGGAGGAGGTGGACGGCCGCGACGGCGAGGCGCTGCACGTTCTACTGCGCGACGCCGGCCAGCCGATCGCCACCGCCAGGCTGCTGCTGGAGGACGACCTCGCCCATGTCGGCCGTGTCGCGGTGCTCGCCACGCGGCGTCGGCGCGGCGCCGGCCGGGCGCTGATGGCCGCCCTGCCGGCACTGCTGCCCTCCGCGATCACCCTGGTGGCGCTGAACGCGCAGAGCCATGCGCTCGGCTTCTACGAACGGCTCGGCTACACCGCCGAAGGCGAGGAGTTCATGGAGGCGGGCATCCCGCATGTGGCGATGATCCGAACGAGATAGGGCAAATCAAGCAGTCCCGTTTCGACAACGGACCAAATTGTCATCTTACAGATCGACGATGGCTTGGCGCGTCTTGGCTCATCCATGCTTTGGCGGCGGCGCGACACGGTCAGCATGGGACGATGCGCCAATCGTGCTAGCACAGTCGTCCGGACGGCCCACCAGCGGCGGCCTCGACATCTTGCCTATGCGCAAGATTTCCATAAGCCATTGATTCAAAACAAATCAGGTCAGCCAAGCCAATCTTGCGGTATTTGGCTCGTTCATGTGCCAACGACGGTCGGCCTCCGGCTTGCCGGGCCTACTGCCCCTGCAGAACCAGGATCCCGAAACTTCCCGGCGCCAGCGTCTTATGGTCGCCGCTGCCGATCGTATTGCCATACGGCAGGTAGAACCGCCGGCTCAGCGCGTCGAACGCGCCCGTGCGCGCGCCCGGGCGGGTGCGATATTGCGCCGCCAAGGCTCCGGTCGGCACCAGCGAGATGGCGGTGAGCAGGCCGGACGCGCTCGGCACCCACGCCTTCGCGTCGGCGAACATCACCGCGCCCGGATCCGGCCCGACCGCGACCGTGCCGAGATCCTGGCCATTGACGCCGGACAGCACCTTGGCGACGCCGTTGCTGCAGGCGACGACGAGCCGGCCAAGCGAGGGCATGTCGTCCATCGACGTCGGGTGCCGGCAACCCGCCAGCTTGTAGCGGCTGACCACGCGACGCTGCGCCAGGTCGACCAGCGCCAGCAGGTCCTGGTCGCTGACCACGACCCAGACGCGGCCGGTGCCCTCCGCCTGCACGCCGTCGAGCTGGCCGCCGACCTGGATGCGGCTGAGCGCGGTGCCCGCCTGCGGGTCGACCACGGTCAGCACGCCGCTATGAGCCTCGGCCACCAGCACGTCGCCGGTCTGCGGCTCGACGACCGCCGCGTCCGGGTCGGACAGTTTCGCGATCACCGCCCGCAGGATCCCGGTCGACTGGTCGATGATGGAGGCGGTGCCGGCGCTGGCGCTGGTCGTCAGCAGCCGGTCCAGCGGCAGTGGCAAGGCGACGTGGATGTCCCGCCCCGGCATGGTCTCGGGCAACAGCTTCAGCGTCCTGAGGTCGAGCACCGTCACGCCTCGTTGGCGGGCGATGAAGCCGCGCTGGCTCGTCGTGTCGAGGTTGATCTCGTCCCAGAGTCCCGGCGCATCGGGCCCACGGATGTCCGCCACCTCCGGCAGCGTCGACGGCAGCGGCGGCGGCACCGGCTGGGCACGGGCGGGGACGCACCAGGCGATCAGGGCGAGGGCAAACGCAACGAGGGAGGCGTGCTTCGGCGAACTCATGACCTGACGGGGTGTCCTGCGCGGCGCAGCAGGAACAACGCCTGCTCGCCGAACAAGTTGGCCAGCCAGATCGAGCGCGCCCACGGCGCCCGCCGCCCCGCCTCGTCCACCGCGAGCCAGCGCTCGACCACGTAGCCGTCCTGGCGGCACAGCTCGACGAAGTCGCGCACCGTGCACGGATGGATGTTCGGCGTCTCGTGCCAGGGCCGCCCCCAGGCGCGCGTCATCGGCATCCGCCCGCGCCCGAGCAGCTGCAGCCGCACCTGCCAGTGGCCGAAATTGGGAAAGCTGACGATCGCCCGGGTGCCGATCCGCAGCATCTGGCGCAGCACCTCGCGCGGCCGCTCCACCGCCTGCAGGGTGCGCGACAGCACCACGGTGTCGAACGCGCCGTCGGGATACTGCGCGAGGTCGTGGTCGGCGTCGCCATGCATCACCGGCAGCCCGTTTGCGACCGACCGCGTGACCTCCGCCATGTCGAGCTCGAGCCCGCGCGCGTCGCAGCGGCGATTGCGGAACAGGTGGTCGATCAGCGAGCCGTCGCCGCTGCCGATGTCGAGCACCCGCGAGCCCGGCGCGATCATCTCGGCCATCAGCTGCAGGTCGAGCCGGACGTCCCTCACCGCAGGCCCGCGTGCTCGGCGCAGCCCGCCAGGAACCCCGCCACCGTGCGATGGAAGTCCGGCTCGTCGAGCAGAAACGCGTCATGCCCCTTGTCGCTCTCGATCTCGACGAAGCTGACATTGGCGCCGGCGCGGTTCAGCGCATGCGCCAGCGCCCGGGACTGCGCGGTCGGAAACAGCCAGTCCGACGAGAACGAGATGATGCAGAACCGGCTCGCCGCCCCGGCGAACGCCGCGGCGACGTCGCCGCCGTGCTCGGCGGAGAGGTCGAAATAATCCATCGCCCGGGTGATCGTCAGGTAGGAGTTGGCGTCAAACCGGCGCACGAAGCTGCTGCCCTGGTGGCGCAGGTAGCTCTCCACCTCGAACATGTCGCCAAACAGGCTGACCGGCCCCCCCGCTTGGAGAGCATCGGCCGGCGACGCCGCATTGTAGGGGTCGCGCCGCAGCCGCCGGCCGAACTTGCGGGTCAGCGCCTCCTCGGAGAGGTAGGTGATGTGCGCCATCATCCGCGCGACCCCGAGGCCCCGCGCCGGGATCCGGCCCGAGCGGACATACTGCCCGCCCTCCCAATCCGGGTCGGCGAAGATCGCCTGTCGCGACACCTCGTTAAAGGCGATGTTCTGCGCCGAGTGGAAGGCGGCGGCGGCGATCGGCACCGCGGCGAACACCCGCTCCGGGTAGGAGGCCACCCACTCCAGCACCTGCATGCCGCCCATCGAGCCGCCGATCACGGCGAACAGCCGCTCGACGCCGAGGTGACCCACGAGCTTGCCCTGGGCGCCCCCCATGTCGCCCACGGTGATGGGGGGAAAACC
>CAXUCZ010000146.1:6223-7104 GCA_964249675.1 uncultured Acetobacteraceae bacterium
CGGCCCCGTCACGCGACGGCGCGCCTGCCGTCCCGTCGCGCGGCGAGCGCGGGCCGGTGGAGCCCATGCAGCCGCCGAGCACGTTGGAGCAGATGACGAAGAAGCGATCGGTGTCGATCGTCCGCCCCGGCCCCACGACCGCCGCCCACCAGCCCGGCTTGCCCGTCGCCGGCTGGCGCTCGGCGGCATACTGGTCGCCGGTCAGCGCATGGCACAGCAGGATGGCGTTGGACCGCTCGGCGTTCAGCCGCCCATAGGTGCGATAGGCGACGCTGAGCCACGGCAGCGCCAGCCCGCATTCGAGCGCGAGCCCGTCCGCGAAGTCGACATGCGTGTGGTCGACCTCGGGCAGGGGGACGGGCTGGTCCATGGCGAGGGCAGATAAGGGTAGACGGGAAGGAAGGCTAGGGGAGCGGGCCGCTCCCCTAGGACCCCGGCGCCCGTTGGCCCTTGGCCTCGGCTCGGCTATCTGTGCGGGCAGATGTCCGACGACCTTGCCGACCTGCGCGCCGAGCTGGATCGCACCGACGACGCCCTGCTCGCCGCCCTGGCGCGGCGGGCGGCGCTCTCGGCCAGGATCGGCGCGCTCGCCGTCAAGGGTCCGGTCAAGATCCGTCCCGGCCGCGAGGCGACGATCCTGCGCCGGCTGCTCGCGCAGGACCGCGGCCACCTCCAGGCGCAGACCGTCATCCGCGTCTGGCGCGAGCTGCTCGCCGGCTCGACGGCGCTGCAGGGCCCGTTCTCGATCGGCGTCGGCGCCGACGATCCGGCGATGATCGCCCTGGCGCGCGAGCAGTTCGGCGCGCTCACCCCGCTCACGGCCTGGCCGACCCCCGCCGGCGCCATCGCCGCGCTGCGCGCGGGTGCGGCCACCGTCGCCG
>CAXUCZ010000147.1:0-7084 GCA_964249675.1 uncultured Acetobacteraceae bacterium
CCATCAGGTTCTCGTGCATGAAGCTGTAGTGGCAGCCGACGACGCGGCCGAAGCGGCGCGTCTTGTAGGCGGAATTAGCGACCGAGCCGAGCGCGGGCAGCGGCACGTCCGCGGCCCGCGCCGGGTCGCCCGGGAACACCAGGACCAGGCCTTCCTTTTCGACCACCGGGTAGGACCGCACGCCGTTCGGGAGGCGAACGCCGTCGGCCGAGCGGCCGAGATAGGGCACGTCGGTGCAGGCGCCGGCGCAGTCATAGGTCCAGCCGTGATAGCCGCAGCGGATGCCCTGGCCGTCGATCACGCCGTCGCTGAGCGGCACCTGGCGGTGGGCGCAGCGATCCGCCAGCGCGAAGACCGGGCCGGTGCGTGGCCGCGCCAGCACGATCGGCTGGCCGGCGAAGCTGACCGCCAGCGGCTTGCCGGTCTTGAGCTCGCGCGACCAGGCGACCGGGTGCCAGAACTCCGGGCTGATTGCGACGCGGCGCAGGTCACGCTCCCGCCCATCCGCCATGGCGACACTCTGATCCATCAAACCTCCGACATGCAGCATCGCTGCTACCCGCCGCGACCCTAGCTGTACTGCTCGGCGGCGCAAATGGCGGCGACTGGTGGGCGCGCTGCCTGGCCGGTCGCAGCGTTGCGCCTAAATACTGCAAGATCACGGAACCCATCTGCATGGTCGAACCGACCCGCCGTCCGCCCACCCCCGCCGCGCTCGGCGCTGCAGGCTGATGCGCGTTCTCGTCACCGGCGCCGGCGGGCTGCTTGGAGGAGAGCTCGCCGGCCTGCTGGCCGAGCGCGGCCATGCCGCGGTCGGGCTCGTGCATCGGAACCTGTCGCTGAGGCGCAACGACGGCAGCCCGATCGCCGCCGCGCCATGGGCGGGCCGGCTGCCCGAGCCTGGCGCCGTGACCAGCCTTCGAGGCGACGTGCGGCAGGCGGGGCTTGGCCTGGACGAGGCTGCGCGCGAGGCGCTGAGCGGGATCGATTTGGTGCTGCATTGTGCGGCGCTAACCGGCTTCGACCTTGACGAGGCCACCTACGCTGCCGTCAACGAGAGCGGCACGGCGCACGCGATTGCCCTGGCGCGTGCCATTGGCGCGCGGCTGCTGCACGTCAGCACCGCTTATGTCTGCGGCCAGCGTAGCGGGAGGGTGCTGGAGAGCCATCTGGACTGCGGCCAGAGCTTCGCCAATGGCTACGAGGCGAGCAAGATGCGCGCCGAGCAGCTGGTCGGCCAGGCCGTCGCGGATGGCCTTGACGCCTCGGTCGCCCGCCCGTCGATCGTCGTCGGCCGCAGCAGCGACGGCACGGTCGGCGCGTTCGACAACGTCTACGCCTTCATCCGCCTGGTCACCGGCGGCCTCGTGCGGGTGCTGCCGGTGCACGCCGATGCGAGCCTCGACCTGGTGCCGATAGACCACGTTGCCGCCGGGCTGCTGGCGATGGCCGAAAATGGCGCTTCGGTGCGCGGCCGAACGCTGCATCTGGTATCAGGGGCGCCGGTGCTGCTGACCACGCTGATCGCGATCGGGCGGGATTATCCGCAGTTCTCCGTCCCTACGGTGGTGGACGAGGCGTCGTTCAGGGCGGAGGAGCTGCGCCCGTCCGAGCAGCGGCTGTTCCGCCAGGTGACGCGGCTCTATGCGAACTATCTCTGCCGCGCGCCGCGCTTCGATGCGGCCGAGGCCGAGCGGCTCGGCCTGCGCTGCCCGTCAACCGGTGCGGCGTTCCTGCGGCGGCTGGTCGATTACGGCATCGGCTGCGGGTACTTTCGAGCCGCGCGCAGCAAAGCCAGTTAAGCAAGGGTCCTTTTTTGAAAAAAATGACCAAAAAACTTTTGCCCGATTAGCCTCCGCGATAACCGGATAAAAGTTTTTTGCTTCTTTTTTTAAAAAAGAAGCCTCTGCCTGGACGTTACTTGGTGCCGAGGCCCGTGGTCAGGTCATAGTCCGGCCCGGCTCTGCGGAGGGAAGCAACTCAGGTTGCGTGCCGGGGATAGTCATTAGTCGGATGCGGCGATTGCGGGAAATCTCATACTGTGACGGTCTGTGACGCGAGGCCTGCTGCGCCTCTGACGAAGGAGTTCCAGCACCGATGACGTGGCCAACAGAGACCGGCGTGCAGCCACTCGGCGACCTGCGGCTCGGCTCCGGCGAGGTGCTTGGCGACGCACGGCTGAGCTGGAAGACCTATGGCACGCTCGCACCCGAGGGCGACAACGTCGTCGTCTACCCGACGAGCTACACCGCCCGGCATGCCGACCAGGAGTGGCTCATCGGCGCCGACGGGGTGCTGGACCCCACCCGCTGGTTCATCGTCACGCCGGACATGTTTGCCAACGGGCTGTCCTCCAGCCCCTCGAACGCGGCGGGCTATCCCGTGCTGGTGAGCGTTGCCGACAACGTGCGCGCCCAGCAGCGGCTGCTCGCCGAGCGCTTCGGCGTCGAGCGGGTGCATGCGGTCTACGGCTTCTCGATGGGCGCGATACAGGCCTATCACTGGGCGGCGCTGTTCCCAGCGCAGGTGGCGCGCGCGATCGTGGTGTGCGGCAGCGCCAAGACATCGGTGCACAATCAGGTGTTCCTGCGCGGCCTGCTGGCGACGCTGGAGGCGGCGCCCGAGCATCTTGGCGGCGGCCGGTTCGGCGCTGAGCCGCAGGCGGCGCTGCGCGCCTTCGCCCGCATCTATGCCGGCTGGGCGATGAGCCAGGACTGGTATCGGGCTGGCCTGCACCTGCAGGGCGCCGCCTCGCTCGACGACTTTCTGGACCGGCAGTGGGAGCCGGGCTTCACCGCGCGTGCCGCCGCCGACCTCTACGCCCAGGCCTGGAGCTGGCACGAGGCGGACATCAGCGCCAACGAGCTCTACGGCGGCGACCTCGCGCGGGCGCTGGCGGCGATCGAGGCGCGGGTGCTGCTGATGCCGGGGACGACCGACCTGTATTTCCGGGTGGCGGACAACGAGGATGAGCTCGCCTCGCTGCGGCATGGCGCGCTGCGGCCGATCGACTCGATCTGGGGGCATGGCGCGGGCAGCCCGGGACGTAGCCCGGCGGATGCGGCGTTTTTGAAGCAGGCTGTTCAAGACTGGCTGGAATGACAGCGCCTGCTTTTTTGAAAAAAAGCAGCAAAAAACTTTTATCTGGCTGTCGCGGGTTCACCGGGCAAAAGTTTTTGGTCCTTTTTTCAAAAAGGACGACTTGCTTACTCCAGCCTGATCATCGGATGCCACGCGAGCAGGGTTGCCACCAGGAGCGAGGCCAGCACGGTCAGGCAGAGCCAGGCGAAGCCGGCGCCGAGCAGAACGCCGCCGAGCACGCCGCCCATGGTGGCGCCCAGCGCCGTCGCCGCGTTGAGCAGGCCGACGCTCTCTGCCCGGTGCGCCGGCGACAGCGTGACCGACAGCCGCGTGCTCGCCACCGACAGCAGCGGCCAGATCACCTGCGTGGCGGCGAAGCAGGCTAGGATCGGCAGCACCGCGCCATGCGTGCGGGTGGCCAGCAGCGTTATGCTGGCGAGCAGCACCGCGCGGGCGAGCAGGCCGGCGCCGAGTACCTGCCAAGGGCCGAAGCGGACGTCCCAGCGGCCGACGAGGCGGTAGAGCAGCAGGCTGCAGCCGACGCCGATGGCGTAGGCGGTGGTCGGCAGGCTTGCCGCGGTGTGGTAGCCGCGGACCATCGCGACGGCGAACATCACGGACAGCCCGCTGGTCGCGGTGTAGGACAGCAGCCAGGCGGCGAGGAACCACGCCAGGCCGCTATGGCTGAGGCCGGCGAGGGCGCGGACGGTCACCTTCTGCAGCGAGCGCTGGGCGCCGATCGCGATGGCGTCGCCGCCGCGCGCCGGGCGGGGCGCCAGCGAGGGGCGGGAGACGACGCAGACCGGGTCTGGCGCGAAGGCCGCCGCCAGCGGCGTCGCCGCCAGCAGCAGCGCGGCGGCGAGGAGGTAGGCCGCCTGGACGTCATGCAGGCCGAGCGCGCCGGCGAGCAGCAGCCCGACGAGCTGGCCACTGCTGGCGCAGCCCTGCAGCAGGCTGATCTGGCCGTCCCACGCCGGCTCGGGCGCGACCTCGACGATCAGCATCGTGCCCACGGTGCTGGCCGCCGAGACGCCGAGGCCGATCGCCGCGGCGCTCGCCATGTGCTGCGCGAGGCCGCCCGGCACGGCGTGCACGAGCAGCGCCAGGCCGGCCAGGCAGAGCCCGCCGGTCAGCGTCGCGCGATGCGCTCGCCGCCGGTCGCTCCAGGCGCCGATGAACGGCGCGGCGATGCCGGCGGCGGCGAAGGCGGCGTAAGTCAGGCCGGCGGCGGGGCCGGGGCGGGCGGAGAGCGGCAGGATCACCGGCACCATGCCGCTCTGCACCAGGCCGAGCAGCGCGTAGCAGATCATCCAGCGCGGCACGGCGGTGAACGGGATCATGCGGCGACGAGCTCGGCGGGGGCGGGCTCGGCCGGGCGGAGCCGCAGGATCGGCTGCTCGAAGAGGCGCCAGGACAGCCAGGACAACGCCAGCACCGCGATGATGCAGCCGACCGCGATCTGCGGCGGCGACAGGCCCCAGCGCGGACCGTAGAAGCCGCCGACCTCGAGCGCCGAGAGATGCGTGAGGTACAGGCAGTATGACCAGGCGCTCAGCCGCCGCGCCACCAGCGCGAGCGGCGCCGGCAAGCGGGTCAGCAGCAGGCTCGCGGGCAGGCAGAGCGCAAGGCCGAGCGACAACAGGTCGTCCTCGAGCACGTGGCGCAGCGGCAGGCCGAGGCGGGCCCACAGGCCGAGCCCGTCATTCCAGACCAGCAGCACCAAAGCGAGCCCAATGCCGAGCAGGCCGCCGGCCGCAAGCCGGCCCGGCCGCAGCCGCGCGAGCGCCCAGGCGGCGGCGACGCCGATGGCGATGGCGTCGAACCAGAGCGGCACCAGGTGGTCGTCGAGCAGGCCCGGCGGTGTCGCGCCCAGCACCAGCAGGCGCAGCAGCGGCGGGCTGAGCACGAACAGCGCCAGCGCAACCGCGAGCGCGCGGTTGGGCGAGAGCAGGCGCGCCAGGCCGAGCAGCAGCGCCGAGAACGTCAGGTAGAACCACTCCTCGACCGCCAGCGACCAGGAGACGGAGAACCATCCGTCGCGCATCGGCCAGAGCAGATTCTGGGTCATGCTGCCATAGGCGAGCAGGTCGCCGGCGAGGCGGTGGCTGTCCGGAAGCCAGAACTCCGGCGGCCAGAGCAGCGCCAGCGCCGCCAGCACCAGCCAATACAGCGGCAGGGTGCGCATCCAGCGCCGCAGCATGAAGACGCGCCAGCCGCGCAGCCGATTAACCGGGCGCGCCGACAGGCGGATCAGGATGCGGCCGATCAGAAAGCCGCTGAGCACGAAGAAGAGCTGCACGCCGACGAAGCCGCCGATTGCGACCCAGCGCACGATGCGGCCGTGCGCCCAGCTGGCCTCCATCAAGTGCGTGTGGCTGGCCAGCACCAGCACGATCGCGACGGCGCGGAGGAGGTCTAGGCCGAGCGAGCGCATGGCGGTTTGGCTAGCGTGCGCGGGAAAAGAAGGCCAGAGGCTCTGCCTCTGGCCGCCGCTGGGGCCTGAGGCCCCAGACCCCCATCCGTTTGGAACCTAGTCGGGCTCTTTCTTGCTTGGCGAAGCCGATCAATCCTGCTTCCCAGTTCACCGAACTCGCCGTGGGATCATGGATCAGGAATGGATTTTAAAGGCTCCGCCTTTAATCGGGTCCAGGTGCGTCGCCCCTGGCCTTGCTGGCTGGCCCTGGCGCTCTGGCCGCTGTTGCTGCACTGGCCGGCGCTGATCGGCTGGCTGAGCGAGGATCCGCGCTACGTCGTCTCCGGGCTGACGGCGCATAGCTGGACGGGCAACGGGCTGTTGCCGGGCACGGTGTTTGCCGACGGCAATGCAGGGGTGACGCTGCAGGCGCTGGGCGGGTTGTCGGCCGAGGACTGGCTGGCCGGGCGGCTGCCTTGGTGGAATCCTTATTCGGGGCTGGGGATGCCGCTGGCGGGCGAGGGGCAGACGGCGGCGTTCTTCCTGCCCTTCGTGCTGCTGCTGCGGCTGCCGGGCGGGCTGGTCTGGCTCAGGATTGTGATGCAGGCGCTGGCGGGGCTGGCGACGGCGGCCTTGCTGGGCGAGCTTGGCGCGACTGGCGGCGTCGCGCTGATCGGCGGGCTGCTGTTCGAGATGAACGGCAGCTTCGCCTGGTTCGGGCACGCGCCGATCCTGCCGATCGCGTTCCTGCCGCTGCTGCTGTTCGGCATCGAGCGGGCGCGCCGACTGGGGCGAGGCATCGCCTGGATCGGGCTTGCGGTCGGGATGTCGCTGCTTGCCGGATTTCCGGAGACGGCGTTGCTGGACGGGCTGCTTGGCGCGGCCTGGGCGCTGCTGCGGCTTTGGCAGTGCGGCTCGCGCTGGCGGTTGCTGGGGCGGCTGGCGGGCGGGGTGGGGGTCGGCGTGATGCTGGCGGCGCCGGCTTTGGCGGCGTTCCTGGTGACGTTGCCGCACTCCTTTCTGGGCCAGCATGACGGGCTGGCGCACCCACATCTGATGGCGGCGAGCTACGCCATGCTGTTGCTGCCGACACTGTACGGGCCACCGCTTTACGGCTTCGGCACGCCGGCGGGGGTGGCGATCTGGTACTCGGTCGGTGGCTATGCGGGGCTGGCGCTGGTGCTGGCGGCGGTGCTCGGGGCGGTGGCGCCGGGGCCGCAGGCGGGGCTGCGGCGGCTGCTGGCGGGCTGGCTCCTGGTGACGCTGGGATGTGCGGGCGGTCTGCCGGTGTTGGCGGGATTGTCGGAGCGGCTGCCGCTGGTCGGGCGGACGCTGCTGTCGCTCTATGTCGCGCCGTCCTGGTCGATGGCGCTGGTGCTGCTGGCTGCCTTGGCGCTGGAGCGGCGGCGCTGGTCGTGGCGGTGGCTGGCGGGGGGCGGGGCGGGCGCCCGGCGGGCGCGGCAACGGTCGGTGTGGGTGCGGCAGTTTGCACCGCATCGGGCGCGTCGTGGGGCGGTGCCGGCGTCGCCGGGGGAACTGCCTGCGCACCTGCCGAACCTACCGCCGCTGCCAGGAAAAGCCCCGCGCGAC
>CAXUCZ010000148.1:0-7013 GCA_964249675.1 uncultured Acetobacteraceae bacterium
GCCGCCACCCGCGCGCCGCGCCGCGGCAGTCCGGCGGGCGCGGCGGCGTTGCGCTGGCATCGGCCGCTGCTGCCCTTCGGCTCGCGGGCGTCGCGGCGAGCGGAACTGGTGATCGATGCGGTGTTCGGCGCCGGCCTCTCGCGCGACCTCGACGCGGTGGTCCGCGAGACGTTGCAGGCCTGCCGCCGCCTGGTCGCGATCGACGTGCCGAGCGGGCTCGACGGCGCCAATGGCGCCGCACGCGGCTACGCGCCGGCGGCGCTGCTCACGGTGACCTTCGTGCGGCGCAAGCCAGGCCACCTGCTGCTGCCCGGCCGCGCGTTGTGCGGTGAGACGGTGTGCGCCGACATCGGCATGCCGGACGCGGTGCTCGCCGGGCTCACGCCGCGCTGCTTCCACAACGAGCCGGGCCTGTGGACGCTGAAGCGGCTCACCGCCGGCGATCATAAATATACCCGCGGCACCGTCACCGTATGCGGCGGCGCGACGATGACCGGGGCGGCGCGGCTGTCCGCTGCGGCGGCGCGGCGCGGCGGCGCCGGGCTGGTGACCCTCGCCGCCGAGCGGGGCGCGGAGCTCTACCGCAGCGGCGAGCCGGGGCTGATCGTCGATGCCGATCCGCTGTCGACCCTGCTCGCGGACGTCCGACGGCAAGTCTGGGTGTGCGGGCCGGGCCTGGGGCAGGAGGCGGCGCGGCGCATCCTGCCGGCGCTGCTGGCCGCGGGCCGCACGGTGGTGCTCGATGCCGACGGCCTGACTGCGCAGGCCGGCAGTCTGGCGGCGCTTCGGGGCGTCGCGGTGATGACGCCGCATGCCGGCGAGTTCGCGCGCCTGTTCGGCGACCCGGGGAAAGACAGGCTGACGGCCGCGCGCGCCGCCGCGGCGCAGACCGGCAGCGTCGTAGTGCTGAAAGGCAGTGACACGATCATCGCCGCGCCGGACGGCCGCGCGGCGATCAACGACAATGCTCCGCCCTGGCTCGGCACGGCGGGCTCGGGCGACGTGCTCTCCGGCATCGTCGCAGCGATGCTGGCGCAAGGCCTGCCGGCCTTCGAGGCGGCCGCGGCGGCGGTGTGGGTGCACGGCGAGGCGGGGCGTATCGCCGGCGAGGACCTAATTGCCGAGGACCTGCTGGCGGCGCTCGCGCCAGCGCAGGCAAAGGCCAGGGGCTTTGCTCCCGGACCCCATTGATGGGGGGCGCTAAAATCCACCGGTCATTCGGCGACAGCGGCGACAGCGGCGACGTCGGTGCGGTGGCATGGAGGACAGATGCGGGTCTGGGGGCGCCGCCCCCAGCGGGTCCAGGGCAGAGCCCAGGCCTTCGCTCTAGGCGTTCTCTTCAGCCGGCAAGGCCGAGCCGCCCAGTGCCGTCGTGATCGCCTGCGCCGCGCCGAGCAGCCCGCTTAACAACTCGGTCGGCCGTGGCGGAACCATCCGGCTGGCCGGACCGGCGACAGAAAGCGCGAGCACGATGCCGCCGATCCGGTCGGCGACCGGTACGGTGAGCCACACCACACCGCCGAGCGTCGTGTCGCTGTTGACCAGCCAGCCGCGGTCGCGGATGCGCGCGAGCTCGATGCCGCGGTCGCCGCTGACGGCGGCGGCGAGCCGTGGTGGCGCGTGGGCGAGCAGCAGCAGCCCGGGGCCGGCATGCAGGCCCCGGCGCTCGCCGAGCGCCGCATGGATGCGCGCCGAGCGTCCGGTGGCCCGTTCGAGGGCGAGCACCTCGCTTTCGCCGCCATCGCGGCCGCGCAGGTAGACGGTCTCGCCGGTTGCCGTCGCGAGTGCCGCCATTGCTGGCTGGGCGGCGGTGATCGCCGCACCCTGCAGTTCGGCCGCTCGGCCGATTGCGCTCCAGCCGGCGGCCAGGCGCCACTGGCCGCGGGCGCCGAACTGCACCGCATAGCCGTGCGCCTCCATCGTGCGCAGTAGTCGAAAGGCGACCGTCTTGGTGCTGCCGGTCGCGGTCGCGATCTGGGCCAGCGAGGCGGGACCGAGCCGGGCCATGGCCTCGATCAAGGCGAGCGCGCGCTCGACGGCGGCGATGGCGTAGCTGCCGGCCTGTGGGCCCTCGCCGCTCATTGCGATACCGGCCTTGCCATTGCGAGACGGTGCGAGCGGGCTGGTGCTAAGCGCATGTCCTACCGCCGTGCGGAGCGAGCCGCGACGCCCGCTCCTTCGGGCGCGGCGCCACAAAGCGGCGCTGTCACCACTCGGCGCGATCGCCATGGCCGGGTGGACATGGCTGCGCATGAGCGCAGGTGGCAGCGCCGAGAGGCATAGGCGACCAGCCCGCGGCGCCGGCATGCCGCGCCCTTGTGAGCCGTTGCGGAGTCGGCTAAGCCGTGCCGCCGTTCTGGGGCGTCACGCCAATCTCAGCGGCTCGGCCTTGCGGGCGTGGTGAAATGGTAGACACGCCAGATTTAGGTTCTGGTGGCGCAAGCCGTGGGGGTTCAAGTCCCTTCGCCCGCATCACACGACGCGCGCGTATTATACACGTAAACTGTTGTTGCGGATCACATTAACCGGTCGGCTCGCCGCCGGATGTCGCCAGAGGGTAGTTCTAGACAATGCAGGTGATCGAGACGCTTTCCGAGGGGCTGCGACGCGGCTTCACCGTGGTCGTGCCGGCTGCCGACATCGAGGGCAAGCGCTCGGCCAAGCTCAGCGAGATCGGCCGCGGACTGAAGCTGCCCGGCTTCCGCCCCGGCAAGATCCCGGCCAGCCTGGTGCGCCAGCGCTACGGCACGGCGGTGATGGCCGAGGTGCTGCAGGAGAGCGTGGACAGCGCCACGACGACGCTGCTCGCCGATCGCGGCCTGCGCGCCTCCGGCCAGCCCAAGGTCGACCTGGTCAGCGGCTTGTCGAGCGATGCGCCGTCCGACCTCGAGTTCAAGGTCGAGGTCGAGCTGCTGCCTCAGATTACGCCGCCCGACTTCGCCGCCATCAGCCTGACCCGGCTGCGGGCCGAGCCGTCCAGCGAGACGAGCGACGAGGCGGTGGCCACAGTCGCCGGGCGCCAGCGCGCGCTCGAGCCGGTCAGGGGGGATCGAGAGGCCGAGAGCGGCGAGTTCGTGACCGTCGACTTCATCGGCCGCGTCGACGGGGTGCCATTCGATGGCGGCAGCGGCACCGACATGGACGTCGAGGTCGGCGGCGGCGGGTTCATCCCGGGCTTCTCGGAACAATTCGCCGGCCTCAAGGCAGGCGACAGCCGAACGATCGATGTTCAGTTCCCGGCCGACTATCAGGCGGCCGGGCTCGCCGGCAAGGCGGCGACCTTCGAGCTGACGGCCAAGGCGCTGCAGCGCCGGCTGCCGACGGCGCTCGACGACGCGCTGGCCGGCAAGGTCGGTTTTGAGTCGCTGGACAAGATGCGTGCGGTGATCAGCCAGCAGATCCAGGGCGAATACGACCAGCTCTCGCGGCTGCGGATCAAGCGCGAGCTGCTCGATGCGCTGGCCGAGCGGGCGGATTTTCCGGCGCCCGACAGCCTGGTGAAGCAGGAGTTCGACGCGATCTGGGCGCGGGTCGAGCAGGACGCGAAGGAAGGCCGTGCGGACGCGGACGACAAGGACAAGGATGCCGCCACGTTGCAAGCCGAGTATCGCGCCATCGCCGAACGGCGGGTGCGGCTTGGGCTGCTGCTGGCTGAGATCGGCCGCCTGAACGCGATTGCGGTGACGCCCGACGAGCTCACCCGGGCGATGCGGATCGAGGCGCAGCGCTATCCCGGCCAGGAGGCGCAGGTGGTCGAATTCTTCCGTAAGAACCCGCAGGCGGTCGAGACGCTGCGCGGGCCGATCTTCGAGGACAAGGTGGTGGACTACATCCTCGAGCTCGCCCAGGTGACCGACAAGACGGTGCCGCCGGAGGAGCTGACGCCGGCAGTCGAGGAGGATCCCAAGCCGCTGCAGGACGAGACGGCGCAGGAGCGCGCGGCGGACGAGGCGGCGGCGGAGCCGGGACTGCCGGCTTGAGGAAGCAAGTGCCTTCTTAAAAGAAAAAAGCGAGCAACTTCTATCCGGCTTGCGCCTCTCAGCGGGCAACAGTCGCTTGGTTCTTTTTTCTAAAAAGGAATTGCCCGCTTCCTGCTGTCGCCGCCAGTTGGCCAAGCCTATGGCTTCCGACGGTTTTATGCCTATCTTCCGCATCGGTCGCCCATATCGGGGACCGGCCAGCCAAGGATGAACGCTCATGAGGGATCGCGATCCCGCCGAGGTCTATGCCAACACGCTGGTGCCCATGGTGGTCGAGCAGACCGCCCGCGGCGAGCGCTCTTACGACATCTATTCGCGCCTGCTCAAGGAGCGGATCATTTTTCTCGTCGGCCCGGTGTTCGACGGCGTCGCCTCGCTGATCAGCGCGCAGCTGCTGTTCCTGGAGAGCGAGAACCCCAACAAGGACATCTTCTTCTACATCAACAGCCCAGGTGGCGTCGTGTCCGCTGGCCTCGCGATTTATGACACGATGCAGTACGTGCGCTCGGCGGTCAGCACCGTGTGCATCGGCCAGGCGGCGTCGATGGGCTCGCTTTTGCTCGCCGCCGGCCAGAAGGGCAAGCGCTTCGCCCTGCCGAACAGCCGCATCATGGTGCATCAGCCCTCGGGCGGCGCGCAGGGCCAGGCTGCCGACATCGAGATCCAGGCACGCGAGATCCTGCACCTGCGGGGGCGGCTCAACGAGCTCTACCACACGCATACCGGTCAGCCGGTCGGCGAGATCGAGCGCAAGCTGGAGCGCGACGCCTATATGTCGGCCGAGGAGGCGCGGGACTGGGGCCTGGTCGACGAGGTCGTGGTCAAGCAGCCGGTCACCGGCGGTGAGAAGGATGGCCCGAAGCTTGTGACCTAGGCACGTGGCCGGTCACAAGCATGCAACTGGCGGGTTGCGTAACGCTCGCCTGTTGCTCAATTATGCGGCACATGTCTTGCGCGAGACGACGCGAGCCTGGCGCGGCGCGCGACAAGCCTGACCTGGACGCGAGATTTGGTCCCCGGGCTCGACCGGGGCTGGAGGCACCATGAGCAAGTCCGGTGAGTCTAAGAATACGCTGTATTGCTCCTTTTGCGGCAAGTCGCAGCATGAAGTTCGCAAGCTGATCGCTGGGCCGACCGTGTTCATCTGTGACGAGTGCGTCGAGCTGTGCATGGACATCATTCGCGAGGAGCATAAGACGCATCTCGTGAAGTCCCGCGACGGGGTGCCGACGCCCAAGGAGATCTGCAAGGTCCTGGACGACTACGTGATCGGCCAGAGCCACGCCAAGAAGGTGCTCTCCGTCGCCGTTCACAACCACTACAAGCGTCTGGCCCACGGGGCTAAGAACAACGACGTCGAAATCGCCAAGAGCAACATCATGCTGATTGGGCCGACCGGCTCAGGCAAGACGCTGCTGGCGCAGACGCTCGCCCGCATTCTCGACGTGCCGTTCACCATGGCCGACGCGACGACGCTGACCGAGGCCGGCTATGTCGGCGAGGACGTCGAGAACATCATCCTCAAGCTGCTGCAGTCGGCCGACTACAACGTCGAGCGGGCGCAGCGCGGCATCGTCTACATCGACGAGGTCGACAAGATCAGCCGCAAATCCGACAACCCGTCGATTACCCGGGACGTCTCCGGCGAAGGCGTGCAGCAGGCGTTGCTCAAGATCATGGAGGGGACCGTGGCCTCCGTGCCCCCGCAGGGCGGCCGCAAGCATCCGCAGCAGGAGTTCCTGCAGGTGGACACGACGAACATCCTGTTCATCTGCGGCGGCGCCTTTTCGGGCCTCGAGAAGATCATTGCCGCGCGCGGCAAGGGGTCGGGGATCGGCTTCGGCGCCGAGGTGCGTGACCCGGACGAGCGGCGGATGGGCGCCCTGTTGCGCGACGTGGAACCCGAAGACCTGCTGCGCTTCGGCCTTATTCCGGAGTTTATCGGGCGCCTGCCGGTGGTCGCGACGCTCGAGGACCTCGACGAGGGTGCGCTAATCGAGATCCTGACCAAGCCGAAGAACGCCCTGGTCAAGCAATACGCCCGGTTGTTCGAGATGGAGGGGGTAAAGCTCTCCTTCACCGAGGAGGCGCTGAAGTCAGTCTCGACACGAGCGATCGCCCGACGCACCGGGGCGCGCGGCTTGCGCTCCATCATGGAGGCGATTCTGCTCAGCACGATGTTCGACCTGCCCGGGCTCGACAATGTCGAGGAGGTGTCGATCAGCCGTGAGGTGGCGGAGGGCAATGCCAGCCCGCTGTTCATCTACGGCAAGGAGCGTGCGGAGGAGAGCGCCTAGCGCCGTCTTCCGCTGCAACGGCCCATCCTGCCTTGTATCGCCCGCCTCCAGGGGCGACATCGACTGATGTGGAAGCACTGATTGTGCACTGCGGCCGACGCGATCGTGCCACGATGGGCGAGACGCGCGTGACTGTCCTGAACGGAGGTCTCTGACTATGACGAAATTCGACAAGGACGACAGCGACAAGGCTGCTGAGGGCGCCGTCGGGACCGACAAAGCCAAGGCCGGCCAGGTTGGCGCCAACGAGAACGCCGTCGAAGGCGGCGCGTCGGCCCGCCCGGCGGTCAAGCCGCGCCGCCGCGCCGCGGGCAGCCGGCCGAAGCAGGAGCCCGCAGCCGAGCACCCCGACATGTTGGCGGTCCTGCCGCTGCGCGACATCGTGGTGTTTCCGCACATGATCGTGCCGCTGTTCGTCGGGCGCGAGAAGTCCGTGCGCGCGCTCGAGGCGGTGATGAAGGACGACAAGCAGATCCTGCTGGTCGCCCAGAAGAACGCCGCCCAGGACGATCCCTCGATCGACGACATCTACCGCGTCGGCACGGTCAGCACGATCCTGCAGCTGCTCAAGTTGCCGGACGGCACTGTCAAGGTGCTGGTCGAGGGCGGCCGGCGGGCGCGAATCACCGAATTCGGGGAGACCGAGTCCTATTTCGAGGCGCGCACCGAAATGCTGCCGGACGAGGAGGGCGACGGCAAGGAGCTCGAGGCGCTCGGCCGCACCGTGGTCAGCCAG
>CAXUCZ010000149.1:0-6986 GCA_964249675.1 uncultured Acetobacteraceae bacterium
GAGGCGGTGCGCGCGATCTTCGGCGCCGACGCGCGGCAGAGCGGCCGCATCCTGCGCGACGGCCGGCAAGTCACGATCCGCAGCCCGCGCGACGCGACCCGGCACGGCATCTGCCTGCTGACCGAGAACCGCAAGGAGGAGGGGCTCGTGCTGCCGATGGCGGCGCGCGTCAATACCACGCTCGCCAACCTCGAGGCGGTGTCGCAAGGCGGCGTGCTGCGCCGCGGCGACGAGCGCGCGGCGACGGTCCGCCTGGCCGGCGAGCTCGGCATCCGGCTGAGCGGACCCGAGCAGCCGGTGGTGCAGCTCTCCGGCGGCAACCAGCAGAAGGTGGTGCTGGCCAAGTGGCTGTTCGACGAGGCGCAGGTGCTGATGCTCGACGAGCCGACGCGCGGCATCGACGTCGGCGCCAAGGCCGAGATCTACGCCCTGCTCGGCCGTCTCGCCGCCGCCGGGCGCGCCATCCTGGTGGTCTCTTCGGAGCTGCCCGAGCTGATGCACCTGTGCGATCGCATCCTGGTGCTCTCCCGCGGGCGCCTCGCCGGCGAGCTGGCCCGGCCCGAGTTCAGCGAGGAGCGCATCCTATCGCTCGCCTACAGCCAGTTCATGCAGAGCGCCTGAGCTGGACACTACTCAAAGCAAGGCCAGAGGCTCTGCCTCTGGACTCCGCTGGGGCCTGAGGCCCCAGACCCCCATCCATTTAGCGCCGGTGTTCAAGCGGCTCTTTCTCAGCTTGCGCAGCATGTCAAATGGCTGCGCGCGCGCTGTCGAACGGCCCGAGCCACAATCCCTTAAGTGAATGTTTCCAAAGCCTAGGCTTTGGTGGGGTCAAGGGGCAAAGCCCCTTGCCTTCTCGTCGATCAAACGGACAACGGGAGATCCGCCATGGAGCTTGCCCGCCCCAACGCCCGGACCCTGGCGCGACGCGTGCTGCGCGAGGGCGGCATCGGCCTCGCTCTGCTGGCGATGGTGGTGTTTTTCGCCGCTGTCGCGCCGGACTTCACCAGCCACGAGAACGTCGCCAACATCCTGACCCAGATCACCATCAACCTGATCCTGGCCACGGGCATGACGTTCGCCATCCTGATCGGCGGCATCGACCTGTCGGTCGGCGCGGTGATGGCGCTGTGCGCAGTGGTCGCGGCCACCGTGCTGAAGCTGGACGCGCTCTCCGTGCCGGCCGCGATCGCCCTTGCGGTGCTGGCGAGCCTGGCTGTCGGCGTGCTGTGCGGCGCGCTGAACGGCGCCATCTCGGCGTTCTGGGGCGTGCCGTCCTTCATCGTCACCCTCGGCATGCTCAACGTCGCCCGCGGCGGCGCGCTCGAGGTCACCAACGCCCGCACGATCTACGACTTTCCGGACGCCTTCACCGCCTTCGGCACCGCCAGCGTGCTCGGCGTGCCGGTGATGTTCCTGCTCGCGCTGGCGCTGCTCGGCATCGGCTGGCTGGTGCTCACCCGCACCGTGTTCGGGCGGATGATCTACGCCATCGGCAACAACGAGGAGGCGGTGCGGCTGTCCGGCCACCG
This sequence comes from uncultured Acetobacteraceae bacterium, assembly GCA_964249675.1. Lineage (GTDB taxonomy): Bacteria > Pseudomonadota > Alphaproteobacteria > Acetobacterales > Acetobacteraceae > CAXMMR01. The sequence continues at coordinate 1,530 of CAXUCZ010000149.1, forward strand.
GCCGTTCACCACCAAGGTGCTGGCCTTCATCGTCACCGGCCTGTGCGTCGGCGTCGCGGCGATCGCCTACATGACCCGGCTGACCATCGCCAACCCGATCCTGGGCATCGGCTTCGAGCTCAACGCCATCGCCGCGGTGATCATCGGCGGCACCAGCCTGTCCGGCGGCCGCGGCTCGCTGGTCGGCACGCTGCTCGGAGCGGCGATCATCGGCGTCCTGGCCAACGGCCTGATCCTGATGGGCGTCACCGACTTCGTCCGCCAGATCGTCACCGGCGGCGTGATCATCCTGGCCGTGATCCTGGACGCCGTCCGCGCCCGTCTCGGCGCCAGCGGCGCAGCTTAGGCACAAGGCAGGGCTCTGCCCTGGACCCGCTGGGGCCGTGAGGCCCCAGACCCCTATCGAATGGGACGACGCCCCGATCGTGCTAGCAATACCCTGAGTTGAGGCCGTCCGGCGGTGCTCCTGAAATCTTGCCCATAGGCAAGATTTTCATAAGTCATTGAATATAAATAATAATGACTTTAATGATGCGGAAGCGCCAAAGGTGCTCTCACGCCGACTCGTCGAAAATCTTGCTGTATTTCGCCTATCAAAGACCTCAGCTTCATCAAAGATGATCAAAGCTGACCGGATGAGGTCTGGGGCCTCCCGGCCCCAGCGGGTCCAGGGCAGAGCCCTGGCCTTACCTCTGCCGCAGCAGCGCCATCACCTCGTCAAAGGTCGGCGCGGCTTCGGCGGCCCCCTGCTTCGTCGTCGCCAGCGCGCCGCAGGCTGCCGCGAAGCGCACCGCCTCGCCGAGCTCGTCGCCGCGGGCGAGCGCCACGGCGAGGCCGCCATTGAAGCAGTCGCCGGCGGCGACGCTGTCGATCGCCTCGACCTTGAACGGCGGCACGAAGCCGCTCTGGCGGCGGTCGCGCCAATAGACGCCGCGGGCGCCGAGCTTGACGATGGCCCGGGTCAGGCCCCTGGCCTGCAGCCGATCCGCGGCGGCGGCGGCGGCGTCCGGATCGGTGGGTCGGATGCCGACCAGACGCTCGGTCTCGACCTCGTTCGGCGTGATCAGGTCGATCGTGGTCCAGGCGTCGTCGGGCAGGCCGTTCGCGGGCGCCGGCGCGGGGTCGAGGATCACGGTGACGCCGGCGGCGCGGGCGAGACGGGCGGCCTGCAGGCTGACCTCAAGCGGCGTCTCGAGCTGCAGCAGCAGCACGCGGGCGTCCGGCAGCAGGCCGGCGAGCGCGTCTATGTCGGTATCGTCCAGCGCCATGTTGGCGCCGGCCGCAAGCGTGATGGCGTTCTCGCCGGCGGCGTCGACGCTAATCATGGCGAACCCGGTCGGATGGCCGGAGTCACTCCGCAGGGCCGAGAGCTCGACGCCGAAGCCGGCGAGCTCTCGACGCGCGAGGTCGCCGAACGGGTCGGCGCCGGTGCGCCCGATCAGCGCCGCCGTCGCGCCGAGCGGGCCGGCGAGCCGGGCTGCGCTCGCTGCCTGGTTGGCGCCCTTGCCGCCCAGGCCGATGGCGGTGCGGTCGGCATGGATGGTCTCGCCCGGGCGCGGCAGGGCCTGGCTATAGGCGACGATGTCGACGTTCACGCTGCCGAGAGAGAGGATCGAGATCCGAGGCCTGGTCACGGCACGCCGTCCATGCCCGGCAGCGACAGGCCGGCGATTCGGGCGTAGAGCCGAGCCACGGTGCTGTCGTCCAGCGGGCCGAGCCCGGCGGCGCTGCTCATCAGGTACATCTGCAGCGCGCTGCCGGCGACCGGCACCGGGAAGCGCAGGTCGCGCGCCATGTCGATGACGATGCCCATGTCCTTGACCAGGATGTCCACCGCGCTATGCGGCGTGGCGTCGCCGGCAAGCAGATGCGGCACCCGGTTCTCGAACATCCACGAGTTGCCGGCAGACTTGGTGATCACCTCGTAGACGCGCGCCAGGTCGAGTCCCTGCCGCGCCGCGAACGCCATCGCCTCGGCGGCTGCGGCGACATGGATGCCGGCGAGCAGCTGGTTGACCATCTTGAAGGCGGCGCCGGTGCCCGGCTCGTCGCCAAGGCGGTAGAGCGTGCCGGTCATTGCGGCGAGCGCCGTCTCGGCCTTGGCGAAGGCGGCCGGGCTGCCGGAGGCCAGCATGGTCAGGCTGCCCTCTGCGGCGCGCACCGCGCCGCCGCTCATCGGCGCGTCCAGATAGAGCCGGCCGAGCGCCTCGACGCGACCGGCGAGCGCGCGCGCCTGCTGCGGCGACATCGTCGCCGAGGAGACGAACACCGCGCCGTGCGGCATCGCCTCGGCGCAGCCGGCCTCGCCGAACAGCACCTGCTCGGTCTGCAGCGCGTTGACGACGACAGCGATCACCACCGCGGCGTCGCGGGCGGCCTCGGCCGGGCTCGCGGCGACCCGGCCGCCGGCGGCCTCGAAGCGGGCCGCCGCCGCGACCGACAGATCAAAGCCGGCGACGTCGTGCCCGGCGCGCAGCAGGGAGGCCGCCATGCCGAGCCCCATCGAGCCGAGCCCGAGCACGGCGATCGTCGAGCGGAGTTCGGCGTGGCTCATGGCGGTCTCCAGGCCCGCGCGCGGGCGTCAGCGCGGCAGGAAGCGGCGGATGTAGTCCCGGTTCAGCGCCGAGACGCTGAGCCCGTCGCCGCCGTAATGCTCCACCAGGAACGGGCTGTCGAAGCCATGCTCCAGCGCCAGCTTGATCGTGACGCGGTAGCTGATGACGCCGAGCTCCAGCGGCGCTGGCGAAGAAACCACGAGCCCGGTGGTCTCGTCCTCGCTGCGGAAATAGTTCTTCACGTGCCAATAGCGCGCGAAGGGGGCGACCTTGCGCATCATCGACAGCCAATGCTCGACCGGACGGTGCAGCCGCACGAGGTTGCCGAGGTCGCAATTCAGCCCGACATTCGGCAGGTCGACTTCGGTTGCGAAGCGCACGGCGCTGTCGGCGGTGCCGAGATAGGTGTCCTCATACATCTCCAAGCCGACCTCGATGCCGAGGTCGGCGGCATGCGCGCCAAGCTCGCGAACGCGCCGCACCGCCAGCGCCCAGACCGCAGGGTCGTCCGGGTTGATCGGCCCCTGCGCGGTCCAGAACCAGAGCGCCTGGCGCTGCGCCTCGTTCAGCCCCTCCAGGAAGCCGAACGACACCGCGCCCGCGCCGACCGCCGCCGCGGTGTCGAGGACGCGGTGGCTGTAGGCGAGGTTCTCCTCGCCATGCAGCGGATCGATCACGCTGCGCCGCGCCGTCGTGATCGCCGGGATCGACAAACCCGCCTCGCGCGTGACCGCCGTGAACTCGTTGCGGCGCCCGGGCTCAAGGTCGGCCAGCCGTATCCACGAGTCCGTCGGGTCGAGCTCGGTAAAGCCGGCATCGGTCACGTCGGCCAGCGTCGCCGCCCAGGCCTCGGCCGGCTGGTCCTGCACGCTGCTGCCATCCGCCAGCACGTTCGGATACTGGATCATGGCCGCCGCAATCGGCCAGGTGTCGCGGCGGTAGCGTCGGTTCGCGGTCATGCCAGTCTCCTGCGGGAGCAACGCGCCAGGCATCCCCATGGTGCAGCCGTCGCCTTCAGACGACCTGGGTCGGCGGCTCACGGCCGGCAAAGAACGCGTCGAGATTGCGCAGCACCAGCTCGCCCATCGCCATGCGGGTCTGCAGCGTGGCGCTGCCGACATGCGGCGTCAGCGCCACGTTGGGCAGCCGCAGCAGCGCCGGCGGCACGACCGGCTCGTGGGCGAACACGTCCAGCCCGGCGCCGCCGAGCCGGCCGTCGACCAGGGCGGCCACCATCGCCGGCTCGTCGATCAGGGCGCCGCGCGCGACGTTGACCAGCACGCCGTCCGCCCCGAGCGCGTCGAGCACGGCGCGATCGATCATGCCTGCCGTGGCGCTCGAGGCGGCAGCGGCGACGAACAGCACGTCGGAGGCGCCCGCCAGCGCCAGCAGCTCGGCATGGAAGACGTGGTCGACCGGCTTTCGGCGCCGTCCGGTGTAGGCGATGCTGCCGCCGAAGCCGCGCAGCCGCTCGGCGATCGCTCCGCCGATGCGCCCCAGCCCGACGATGCCGTAGCGCAGCCCCGAGGCGCGGCGCGTGGGCGGCACGGCGCCGGCGGGCCAGGCTCCGGCCCGGATATGCGCCTCGGCCGCCGGCAGGCGGCGGAACACGTTCAGCATCAGGGCGATCGCCAAGTCGGCGACGTCGTCGGTCAGCACGTCGGGCGTGTTGGTGACGGTCACGCCCAGCTCGGCCATCGCCGGCAGCTCGACCCGGTCATAGCCGACGCCGTGGATCGCCACGATGTGCAGCCGCGGCAGGCGCCGCGCCAGCGCCGTGTCGATGCCGAGGTTGCCGGCCGTCAGCACCGCCTCGATGCGGCCCGCCTCGCTCGCCAGCAACGCCTCGCGCGCCGTCTCGCCCGCGGGCCAGCGCAGCACCTCGTAGCCGGCGTCCAGCCTGGCCTGCACCGGGGGGATGAGGTCGCAAAGCTGCAGCAATGTCGGGCGCATAGGCTAGCCTCGCGGAGAAAGGCAGGGGCTTTGCCCCTGGACCCCATGAAAGGCGAACCTTTAAGATCCCTTTGTCATTGCTGCGCAACGGGCTGGCGCTGTGCTGATGGCAAGACAGCGCCCATCTAGCCTCTAGCGGAAGGGGGTCTGGGGTCTCAGACCCCAGCAGGTCCAGGGCAGAGCCCTGGCCTTCCTTGGCCTCAGGTGGCTGCGATCTGATCGAGCTTTGCCACGGCTTCGCTCGGCAGCGTCAGGCTCGCCGCGCCCAGGTTCTCGCGCAGGTGGGCGACCGACGCGGTGCCGGGGATCAGCAGGATGTTGGGCGCGCGCTGAAGCAGCCAGGCGAGCGCCACCTGCATCGGCGTCGCGCCGAGCTCTGTCGCGACGTCGGACAGCGCCGTCGACTGCAGCGGCGTGAAGCCGCCGAGCGGGAAGAACGGCACGTAGGCGCTGCCGCCGGCCGCAAGCTCGTCGATCACGGCCTCGTCCTCGCGATGGGCGACGTTATAGAGGTTCTGCACGCAGACGATGTCGGCGATGGCGCGTCCTTCGGCGACCTGCTTCGGCGTCACGTTGCTCAGCCCGATGTGCCGGACGAGGCCTTGCCGCTGCAGCCCGGCGAGCACGCCGAGTGGCTCCTCGATCGAGCCCTCGGCTGGGCCAAGATGGCCGAACATGACGCGCAGATTGACCACGTCGAGCGCCTCGACGTCGAGATTGCGAAGGTTGTCATGTACGGCGCCGGTGAGCGCCTCGGCCGAGAAGGCGGGCCTCCAGGAGGCGTCCTCGCCGCGCCTGGCGCCGATCTTGGTGACGATCACCAGGTCGTCGGGGTAGGGGTGCAGCGCCTCGCGGATGAGCTGGTTGGTGACGTGGGGGCCGTAGAAGTCGCTGGTGTCGATGTGATCGACGCCGCTCGCCGCTGCTTCGCGAAGGACCGCGACGGCGC
>CAXUCZ010000150.1:0-6858 GCA_964249675.1 uncultured Acetobacteraceae bacterium
CGATCACCAGCGGCGCGTTCACCGAGCTGGTGAACCGGCGGATCACCTCGTCCATTTCGACGATTTCGTTGCGCCCGACGAAGGCGGTGCAGACGTCCAGGCTGTTCGAGCCCTCCCCCACCTGCTCGCGCGCAACACCGACGCAGCCGTCCCAGTCCGCCGCCTCCTGCAGCTCGCGCCACTTCTTCGAGCCGTTGGCATTGCAGCGCTCGCCGATGGAGAAGTAGCTGTTCTCCTGACGCAACGGCGTCTGGCCGTAGAGGCTGGCGATCGACGGCACCCAGACCGGGCGGCGTAGCACCGGTGTGGGCCGATCCTGACCTCGTTCGGCGCCGCGCCGGCGCAGCATCTGGTCGAGCGCCGCGATGTGCGGCGTCGAGGTGCCGCAGCAGCCGCCGACCAGGTTCAGCCCGTCCTCGTTGATGAAGCGCTCGACCCAGATCGCCATCTGTTCGGGCGACAGCGGATAATGCGTCTGCCCGTCGACCAGCTCCGGCAGCCCGGCATTCGGCTGCACGCTGATCAGGCCGGGCCAGTTGGCGGCGAGCCAGCGCACGTGCTCGCTCATCTCCTGCGGGCCGGTGGCGCAGTTCAGGCCGATCAGCGGCACGTCCAGCGCGTGCACCACCGTCGCCGCGGCCGCGATGTCGGGCCCCACCAGCAGCGTGCCAGTGGTCTCCACCGTCACCTGCACGAACACCGGCGTGTCGGCGCCCGCCTCCGAGCGCGCGCGCTTGGCGCCGTTCACCGCCGCCTTGATCTGCAGCGTGTCCTGGCAGGTCTCGATCAGGATCGCGTCCACGCCGCCGGCGATCAGCCCGCGCGACTGCTCGGCGAGCGCCGCCTCGAGCGCGTCATAGGCGATGTTGCCGAGCGAGGGCAGCTTGGTGCCCGGCCCGATGCTGCCAAGAACGTAGCGGTGCCGCCCGTCGGCAAACCCCTCCGCCGCCTCGCGCGCCAGCTCCGCCCCGCGCCGGTTGATCTCCAGCGTGCGGTCCTGCAGCCCGAACTCGGCCAGCGTGATCGGCGAGCCGCCGAAGGTGTTGGTCTCCACCATGTCCGCGCCGGCCTCGAAATAGCCGCGATGGATGTCGCGGATCAGCTCGGGCCGCGACAAGGTCAGCACCTCGGTGCAGTTCTCCTGGTTCCAGTAGTCGCGCTCGACGTCGAGCGTGAGCGCCTGCACGCGCGAGCCCATGCCGCCGTCACAGAGCAGAACTCTCTCACGCAACGCGTCGAGCAGATGCGGGCGGATCATTCAGGCAACCTCGTTGAGTATGGGCGCGTCACAGTTCGGCGCGGCGTATATGGGGGCGTCGGCGCAAGCACGCGCTGGCGTCGCAGGAACGGCCGCAGCCCAGATGCGGATTTCGAGCGATCCGGGGATAATGACGGGGGCGGCAACCGTGAGGCCCGCTTGCGCCAGCGGCGTCATGATCGCGTCGTCGGAAAAGCCGTGCCAGCGATGCGCCAGAGTGTCGGCGAGTGCGGCCTGCTCGTGCAGCGCCAGGTCGACAACAAGCAGGCGGCCGCCGGGGCGCAGCACCCGCACCGCCTCCGCCAGCGCTGCGCGCGGATCCAGCGTGTGATGCAGCACCATTTGCAGCACGACGACGTCCATGCAGGCGTCGGGCAGGTCGAGCCGATACAAATCGCCCAGCCGCACCGAGCAATGCCCGAGCGCCGCGCCATGCTGGGCCAGCCGCACGCGCGCCAGCGCCAGCATCGCCCGGCTGGCGTCGATGCCGAGCCCGGCGCGCATGCGCCCCCCGAGCAGCTCCAGCAGGCGGCCGGTGCCGGTGCCGATGTCGAGCAGCGAGCCGCCTGCGGCCGGCAGCAGCGCCAGCAGGCGCTCCTCCACCCAGTGCGCCGGCAAATCGAGTGCCCGCATCTCGTCCCAGTCGGCACCCGAGCGCTGGAACTGCGCCGACGCCACACGGGCGCGTTCGGCAAGCACGCGCGCAGCCTCCCGCCGGTCCGCCGCCAACTGGGCGTCGTCGGCCGGCACGTCCTCCAGCAGCCGGCGCGCCAGGTCGCCGCGGCGGTCGCGCGGGATCACGAACCAGCAATTCGGCCCCTCGCGCAGCCGCTCCAGCAACCCGGCCTCGGCCAGCAATCGCAGGTGGCGCGACAGGCGCGGCTGGCTCTGGCCGAGGATCGTCTCGAAGTCGCGCACGCAAAACGTGCCGGTGGCGGCAAGCGCCAGCAGCCGCAGGCGCGTCGGCTCGGCAGCGGCAGCCAAGGCGGAGAGCAGGCGATGCATCGTGACTTGCAAGAAGCATAAAGACTTCTTTATGTCCAGCGATGACCCCGTTCATCGACGCCAGGATCCCGGTGGTTTTCGGCAATGTCGACCTCGCCGGCGCCGACGACGCGCTGCTGCTCGACGGCGAGCAAGCGAGGTCCCCGGCCCCCGGCATACCGGCCGAACCGCTGGCGCGCCGGTCGGCGACGAGCCATGCCGCCGACTGCGCCTGCTGCCTGCCGCGTAGCGCGGTCGGCCGCCAGCTCTCGGCGCTGTTCATGGCGCGCGCCCGCGGCGAGGTCGGCTTCTTCCGCCGCGTCGTCGTCGTCGCTACGAACCCCGAGGCGCAGGCAGCGGTGCGCGAGGCGGTGGCGCACGATCCGCTCGCCTCCTCCTGCTTCCGCATGAGCGCGGCCGCATGAGCCTGCGGTTGCGGGTTATCGACCTCGAGACGACCGGCAACAGCGTGGCTGACGGCGGCGTCGTCGAGATCGGCTGGCAGGACGTCGTCGACGATGCCGGTAGCTGGCGGCTCGACGGCGCTCCGGCATCGACGCTGATCGATCCGGGCAAGCCGATCAGCCCCAACACGGCGGCGATCCACCACATCATTGACGCCGACGTCGCCGGTGCGCCCAGCTTCCAGGGCGCCGCACCCGACATCCTGCGCGCCGCTCCAGGCCCGGCGCCGATGGCGCTCGCCGCGCATCGTGCCGCCTTCGAGCAGCGCTGGTGCACGCCGAACCTCACCGGCGGACGGCCCTGGATCTGCACCTATAAATGCGCCCTGCGACTATGGCCCGACGCCCCGACGCACTCCAACCAGGGCCTGCGTTACTGGCGCATGCCGGAAAACCTCGACCGCGCGGCCGGACTGCCGGCACATCGGGCCGGACCGGACGCCTACGTCACCGCGCACCACCTGCGCGACATGCTGGCGCTGGCAGGACTGGAAACGCTGCTCGCCTGGTCGGCCGAGCCGGCGCTGCTGGTGCGGGTGCCGTTCGGCCCATTCCGCGGCCGTCGCTGGCACGAGCTCGACGATGCGATGCTGGATCAGATCGTCAGCGGCGGCAACGCCGATGTGGCGTTCACGCTGCGCCAGGAAAAGGCGCGGCGTGGTACGGGGCCGGTGCAGGACGACAAGCAGTCCTTTTTTGAAAAAAAGGACCAAAAAACTTTTGATTTCTAAACGGCGTCGGACGAAACAGCGGCTGTGCCAAGATACTAATGACGCGCCTCCGCGACGACGGCCAAACGTTTTGCCTCTTTTTTCAGAAAGACGCCTTTTACTTCACCGCGGCAACTTCGCCTCCCGGTCGCCGTGTATCCGTCGCTCCCTGCAGCGAGCCGTCGGGCATCACCTCGATCGCCTCGTTCAGTCCCCAGGGATGCTGTCGAGTGAAGTTGTAGCCGGCCTTGACCAGCGCCGCCTCCGTCTCGGGGGCGAGCGCATCCGGCTCGACGTAGACGGTGTCGGGTAGATACTGCATGTGCAGCCTCGGCGCATCGACCGCCTGCTGCAGCGTCAGACCATAGTCGACGACGCCCTGAAACACGCTCAGCACCTCCGTCGGAATACGCGAGCCGCCGGGTGCGCCGAGCACCATGGCGACGTGCCCGCCATGTAGCACGATCGACGGCGCGACCGAGCTCAACGGCCGCTTGCCTGGCTGGATACGATTGGCGAGCCCTTGCACCAGGCCGAACATATTCGGCGTGCCGACCTTCGAGGTGAAATCGTCCATCTCGTTGTTGAGAAAGAAGCCGGTGCTGCCGGCGATGACGCCGGCGCCGAAATAGCCGTTGATCGTGTAGGTGACGGCGACCGCGTTGCCGCGGCCATCGATCACCGAGTAGCTGGTGGTCTGCGGCCTCTCCTCCGCCTCTCCGGCCGGCACCGGCGCAAGCGACGATGACGTGGTCGCCGCGACCGGTTGGATACGGTCGCGGAGCTGGCGCAAATGGGCGGGCGAGAGCAGGCCGGCAGCCGTGTCGGCCACGAAGTCCGGGTCGCCGAGGGAGGTGTTGCGGTCGAGGTAGGCTTCACGCTCGGCCTCGATCTGCAAGTGCGTGGCGACAGCCGAGCCGCGCCCGTCCTTGCCGAGCGGGTAGGGCTGCAGGATGCCGAGGATTTCGCACATGACGACGCCGCCGGAGCTTGGCGGCGCCGGAGCAACCAGCGTCCAGCCACGATAGTCGCAGCTGACCGGAGGCTGCTCCACCGCGGTGTAGCCGCCAAGGTCGGCCAGCGAGAGGATGCCGCCGTGGCCCACGCTTTCGCGCACCAGCATGGCGGCGATCGGCCCCTCGTAGAAGGCGCGCGGGCCGTCCTTCGCAATCAGGCGCAGGCTCGCGGCAAGATCGTGCTGCACCAATCGATCGCCCGGCTGGAGCGGCGCGCCGTCACGCGTGAAGATGGCGGCAACATTCGGCTCGCCGTTAAAGCTGGCGGCGCCATAACCGAGCGGACCAGTGTCCCCTGCATCGAGCAGGAAGCCGTCTTCGGCGAGTTTGATGGCCGGCGCCATCAGCAAGGCGCGCGCCTGTGTTCCATAGGCTTCGCGTGCATGCTCAAGGCCGGCAACGGTGCCGGGCACGCCAACCGCCAGGTACCCTTTGCGGCTGGCATCGGGCAGAACGTTGCCGTGCGCATCCCGAAACAGCGTCGGCGTCGCCCGCAACGGCGCCCGCTCGCGAAAGTCGATCACGTGGTCCGAGCCGTCGGCGCGATGGATCGTCATGAAGCCGCCGCCGCCGATGTTGCCGCAGCAAGGATCAACGACCGCAAGCGCATAGCCGATCGCCACGGCGGCATCGATCGCATTGCCGCCGTTGGCGAGAACGGCGGCGCCGACGTCGCTCGCCAGGTGCTGGGCGGTGACGACCATGCCGGCCGCCGCGGCAGGGGTGGTGACGAAAGCGGCAAGCACGGCAGCAAGGGTTCTTTTTTGAAAAAAAGAACCAAAGAACGTCTGCTTGTTGAGGCGCGCAAAAGCCACGCATCGCCTTACCCCGACAGACGTCCTTTGCCGCCTTCCACCGCAACAGAAGGACTTTTGTCTTTTAGCGAAAGAAATAGTCAACCAGCGTCATTCCGAACAGGATGCACACCCAGAAGAAGCCCACAACCGCGAACAGACGGATCAGCGGCGGCTCATGCGTCACTTCCATTGAGATCACCAGCACGATCGCGACCATGCAGAGGGTCGACAACGCTTCGACCATCCAGATCCAGTGCACGAGCAGCGTCGCGCCGCACAGCACGGTGATGCCGAGCAGGCAGAGCAGCATGACGAACGAGCGCGCCGGGGTGCGCATGTGCTGCCAAAAGACCCCCGCATCCTCCTCGGACAGGCCGAGGCGTCTGACCAGGAAGTCGTTCATCGGTTCAGCACGTAGAGGGTCGGGAACACGATGATCCAGATCAGGTCGATGAAGTGCCAGTACAGGCCGTAGATCTCGATGCGATTTTGATGGCGCTGAAGGTAGCCCGGAGCGGCCGCCTGCCGTGTCAGCACGAGCAGGATGGACACGCCCGTGATCAGGTGCAGGCCATGCAGCCCGGTGGTGGCGAAGTACAGGTTGACGAACAGCTCGGAGGCGCTGTCGCCGGCGAGCTCGTAGCGCCGGTCGAGAAAGAACGGCACCATGTGCTCTTGCCAGTCGACGAAGTATTCATAGCCCTTGAGCACGATGAACAGCGAGCCGAGGGACGCCGTCGCCAGCATGAAGCGCACCATGCCGCGTTGCCAACCAAGCCGCGATAGTTCGATCGCGCCCGACATCGTCAGCGACGAGCAGATCAGGATGGCGGTATTGGTGGCGCCGATCCAGAACTTGAAGTGCTTGGCCGCGGCGGTGACGCTTGCCGGATGGGTGATGCGCAGGATCAGCGCGACGAGAAACAGCCCCGCGAACAGCAGAAGCTCGGTGATGAGCCAGATGAACATGCCCATCGTCGCGGCATGACGCTGCTGCGCCTGATTGTTGAACTGCTCACGCAGCTCCACCCCGATCGGCGAGACGCCGATCGCCGACATCCCACCCCTCGCGACGGCCTCAGACACGCTCGCGCGCCTTGATCGGATAGTCGTACGGCTCGAAGTCGACCACCGGCTCGGACAGGAAGTTGTGGGTGGGCGGCGGCGAACTCGTCGTCCACTCCAAACCCTTTGCCTCCCAGGGATTGGCCGAGGCTCGCTTGCCGAACCAGAGCGACCAGACCAGGTAGATCATCGGAAAAAAGTAGCCGACTGCCAGGATCGTCGAGCCGGCGGAGCTGAGGATGTTGAGCAGCTGGAACTCCGGCGGATACTGATGGTAGCGCCGCGGCATGCCGAGATAGCCGAGCAGAAATTGCGGGAAGAAGGTCAGGTTGAAGCCGAGGAAGATCAGCAGCGCGCCGACCCGGCCCCAGGCCTCGTTGTACATGCGGCCCGTCATCTTCGGCCACCAGAAGTGCAGCCCGCCGAGAAAGGCGAGCACGGTGCCACCCACCATGATGTAGTGGAAATGCGCGACCACGAAGTAGGTGCCGTGCACATGCTCGTCGATCGACAGCGTGGCGAGGAACAGACCGGTCAGGCCGCCGATGACGAACAGGCCGATAT
>CAXUCZ010000151.1:0-6820 GCA_964249675.1 uncultured Acetobacteraceae bacterium
TGGCGAGAGTGAAACTCTTGCCGATGCCGCCCTTGCCGTAGATGGCGATGATCTGCGTCTCGGTCTTGCCGCTCATGCGGGCGTTCTCCAATCCAGGATCATCTTGATGCAGTCGGGATCCTCGAACGCGGTGCGGTAGGCCGCGTCGGCGTCGGCGGCGGCGCGGCGATGGCTGATCAGGCCGTCGAGCGACAGCGCGCCCTCGGCGATCAGTCGTTGCGCGCTCGCAAGGTCTGCCGGCTGCCATTCGGCGGCGCAGCGCAGCCGCGCCTCGCGCATGAAGGCCGGCGGAAAGGCGAAGCTCAGCGCGCCGGCGTAGAAGCCGGCGAGCACGACCTCGCCGCGCGGCGCCAGCCGGCCGATCAGCGTGTCGAGCAACCCGGAATCCCCGCTCGCGTCGTAGATCGCGTGGTAGTCACGCCGCTCGTCGTCGGCCGGATCGACGACGTCGTAGCCGAGCGCGCCGTCGTGGCGCGAGGCGCTGCGCTCCCACACCGTCGGCGGCTCGTGCCCGGCGGCGACCGTGAGCCGGGCCAGCAGCCGGCCCAGAACGCCGTGCCCGACGATCAGGTCGGGCGGCGTCGCATCGGCCATGGCGTGCGCGGCGGTCGCGGCCAGGGCCAGCAGCGTTCCCCGTTCGCCGAGTGCGGCGTCGATCGGCAGCGCCCGGCTGCCCGGCACCACGAGCTGCGCCGCCGCGCCGCCGAACAGGCCACGAACGGCGCCGAAGCAGCGCGCGCCCGGAACGAACACCGTTTCGCCATCGGCACGACCGGAGCGCCGCCCGGCCTCGACGATGCGGCCGACCGACTCGTAGCCGGGAACCAGCGGATAGCCCATGCCCGGAAAGTCCGGCATCCGGCCCGACCAGAGCAGCCGCTCGGTGCCGGCGCTGATGCCGCTATAGGCGATGTCGACCACGACGTCCTCGTCGCCGGCGTCGGACAGGTCGAGGGTGCTGAGCATCGCCCGTCCGGGCCGCTCCATCACCACCGCTCTGGTCTGCCTGATCGCGGTCATCTGTCGTCCCGATGGTTGCTGCTGCGGCGCCGGCACTCACGCCTGAGACTGCCGCCCGACAGTCGCGCTCGTCATCCGATGTGTCAACCTAGCATAACACTTTACATAGGCAAGCCGATTTGACACTCGGCGCGATCAGCTGGCCAGGATCGTACGCGCGATGATCGGCGTGCGGGTGCGCAGCAGGCGCGAGCGGGCAAATCCCGCCTCGTGCAGCATCTGCCTGATGCGCGCCGGGCTGCGCGGCCGGCCGCTGCCCATGACGTAGAGATACCAGCCGAAATAGGCGTCGCCGCTGGCGGCCGCCCCTGGCGTTCCGGCCATCGGCTCGACGATCAGCAACCGCCCGCCGGCGGGCAGCGCCGCGCGCACGCCGCGGAGCAGCGCCATCGCCGCCGCGTCGTCATGATCGTGCAGCACCCGAACGAGCGTCACGAGGTCGGCGCCCGCCGGCAGCGGCATGCGGGTAAAATCGCCGCCGACGGCGCGCGCCCGCGCGCCGAGCCCGGCCGCCTCGAGCCGGGCCTCGGCCAGCTCGGCGACGGCGGGCAGGTCAAACACCGTCAGCCGCAGCCGCGGCGCGGCACGCGCCGCCCGCTCGACGAAGCTGCCATCGCCGCCGCCCACGTCGAGCAGGCAGCGATGCCGGCGCACGTCGTAGGCCGCCAGGGCTTCCGTCGCGACCATCGCCTGCGAGGCCGCCATCAGCCGCGAGTAGGGCTCCACGTCGGCCCGGTTAGGCGCCGTCGCGCCGCCGGCATAGGGCCAGTAGCCGGCGAGCGCCGCCGCGCCGCCGCCGCCCTGCCGCAGCAACGCCACCGGATCCTGCAGGTCGCGATACAGCATCGCGTGATGCTCGATCATCGCGACCACGCCCGGATTGTCGATCAGCGCGGCGCCGAGCGGTCCGAGCGCGTAGCGGCCGTCGCGATGACGCACCGCCAGGCGCAGCGCGACGCAGGCATCGAGCAGCCGCAGCGCCGCCGCCTCGCCGAGCCCGGCCTGGCGCGCAATCGCGGCCGCGTCGCACCGGCCGGCCGCCAACAGCCTCGGCAGCTCGAGCGTGACCGCCGCGAGCAGCGTCTGCGAGTAGACGAAGCCGGCGCAGAGGTCGAACAGGGCGGCGGCGCGGCGGCGCGCCACCGGCCGGGTGATCGCGAACCGGCTGGCGAGGTCGCGAAATCCTGGCCGCGCCTGCAGACGGGCGATGACCTGTCCAAGCCGCTCGGCCGGCGTCGGGCCGGCGACGAGGAGCGCCTCGCTCACGCCGCGTGCAGCAGCATCTCGGCGGGCAGCAGACGCTGCAGCTCGGCCAGGATCAGCCGTCGCAGCGAGCCGGCATGCGGGCAGTCGGGAATGGCGGCGTTCGCCTCCGCGACCAGGCCGTCGAGCCGCGCGCGCGCGCCGTCCAAACCATAGCGGCGCGCGACGTTGGGGCGATCGAGCGCGGCGTCGCGCCCGGCCGGCTTGCCGAGGCGCTGCGCGTCCAGCGTCAGGTCACGAATGTCGTCGGCCATCTGGTAGGCCTCGCCGAGCCGCTCGCCCAGCGCGTTCCATGGCGCCGGCGCGAGGCCGGCGACGGCGGCCCCCGCCTGGCTCGCCAGCGAGAACAGCGCCGCGGTCTTGGCGCGGTGATAGGCCGCGAGCGGCACCCGCTCCTCGGCCTCCCAGCCCTGGCCGGCGACGATGCCGTGCGGCATGCCGGCGGCGCGGGCCAGCAGCAGCGTCAGGCTGGCCAGCGTTCCGGCCGGCAACGCCGCCCGCGCCAGCATCTCGAAGGCGCAGACGATGAGCGCGTCGCCGGCCAGCACGGCCAGCGCCTCGCCATGCGCGGCGTGCACCGAGGGCGCGCCGCGACGCGTCGCCGCATCGTCGAAGCACGGCAGGTCGTCATGCGCGAGCGAGGCGCAATGCAGCATCTCGATGGCGCCGCCGACCGCCGCCGCCGCCGCGACGTCGCGCCCGTCGCAGGCGGCATGCACCGCCAGGCATAGCCGCGGCCGGATGCGCGCGCCGCCAGGGAACACCGCATGGCGGATCGCCGCGCCGAGGCGCGGCGGCCCGCCGGGCAGCGCGGCAGCCAGCGCGTCCGCCAGCGTCGCCTCGATCAGCTGAACCGCATCCATCGGCGCGCCCCCTCTGCGGACGGCCCGCATGCGGCGAGCTGTCATTGTGTATTGTCAGTGCAGACTGTCAGGCATTATAGACACCTGCGTCAACTGCAACGTCGCCGGAGCAGGCAAGGAAGGCCAGGGGCTTTGCCCCTGGACCCCATTAAAGGCGGAGCCTTTAAAATCCATTTTTCGTCTATGCTGAATGGGCAAGCCGGTGCGGCTGCGGCGACGAATTTACCGGCTTCGCCAAGCAAGACACGATGGCTTCAGGTCGGGGTCTGGGGCCGCGAGCCCCAGCGGAGTCCAGAGGCAGAGCCTCTGGCCTTTCGCTTCGCTCAATCGGAGAGCGCATGATGGATGCCGCCCGCGTGGTTGTGATCGGCGCCGGCATCGGCGGCCTTGCCGCGGCGATCGAGCTGGCGGCGTGCGGCCTGCCGGTGCTGGTGCTCGAGCGCGCCGCGGCTGTTGGCGGCAAGATGCGCCAGGTTGTCGCCGGCGGCGTCGGCATTGATGCCGGGCCGACCGTGCTCACCATGCGCGGCGTGTTCGAGGCGTTGTTCGCCCGCGCCGGCACGACGCTGGAGGCCGCCCTCACCCTGCGCGCGGCCGAGCGCCTTGCCCGGCACGCCTGGCGCGACGGCAGCCGGCTCGACCTGTTCGCCGACGTCGAGCGCTCGGCCGCAGCGATCGGCGACTTCGCGGGGAGTGCGGCAGCGCGCGGCTACCGCGAGTTCTGCGCCCGCTCGGCGCGGATCTTCGAGACGCTGGAGCCGAGCTTCATCGCCGCCGCGCGGCCAAGCCTGCCTGGCCTCATCGCCCGCGCCGGGCCACGGGCGCTTGCCGGCATCACCCCGTTCAGCACGCTGTGGCAGGCGCTCGGCGCGCATTTCGACGATCCGCGCCTGCGCCAGCTGTTCGGCCGCTACGCCACCTATTGCGGCTCGTCGCCGTTCAGTGCCCCGGCGACGCTGATGCTGGTCGCGCATGTCGAGCAGTCCGGCGTCTGGCTCGTCGAGGGCGGCATGCACAGCCTCGCCCGGGCGCTCGCCGACGCCGCCCGCGCGCTGGGCGCGACCATCCGCACCGGGGCGGCGGTAGAGCGCATCGAGGTTGCGCGCGGACGGGTCGGCGGCGTGGTGCTGGCGGGTGGCGAGCGTATCGCGGCCGGGGCCGTGATCTGCAACGCCGACGCGGCGGCGCTGGCCGCCGGCCTGTTCGGTAACGACGTCAAAGCCGGGATCCCGACCGCCGTGCGCTCGCTCTCCGCCCTCACCTGGGCGACGCGCACGCCGACGCGCGGCATGAGCCTCGTGCGCCACAACGTCTTCTTCTCCGACGCCTACCGCGCCGAGTTCGAGGCGATTTTCGAGTACTGCATGCTGCCCGAGCAGCCGACGGTCTATGTCTGCGCCCAGGATCGCGACGACAACGGCCACGGCGTGCGCGAGGGCGAACCGGAGCGGCTGCTCATCCTGGTCAACGCGCCGGCTGATGGTGATGTCGGCCGACCCACACTCGAGGAGATCACGCAATGCCGGACAACGATGCTCGCGCAGCTGCGTGCGTGCGGGCTGACGCTCGAGCTGCCGGAGGAGGCGACGCGGCTGACCGGGCCGCGGGAGTTCGCGCAGCTCTTCCCGGGGACGGGCGGGGCGCTCTACGGCCCGGCCTCGCACGGCTGGGCGGCGTCGTTCAGACGGCCGGGCTCGCGCACCAAGCTGCCGGGACTGTACCTGGCGGGCGGCAGCACGCATCCGGGACCGGGCGTGCCGATGGCGGCGATCTCCGGACAGCTGGCGGCGTCGGCGCTGATGGCGGACCGCGCTTCGACGTCGCGGTCCCGCATGACGGCTATTGCTGGTGGTATGTCGACGCGCTGAGCGAGGACGGCCGCCACGGCATCACCCTGATCGCCTTTCTCGGCAGCGTCTTCTCGCCCTGGTATGCGTTTGCGCGGCGGCGCGGCCCGGCCGACCCGCTCGAGCATGTCTGCCTCCATGTGGCGCTGTATGGCGCGCCGGCGCGCTGGGCGATGACCGAGCGCGGCGCCGCGAGCCTCATGCGCGACGCGACGCAGCTGGCGATCGGGCCGAGCGCGTGGCGCTGGGACGGCGGCACGCTGGTCATCGACATCGAGGAGCGCGGCACGCCGCTGCCGCGCCGCGTGCGCGGCCAGGTGCGCGTGCATGTCGATGCGGTGACGCATCATCAGGAGACGATCGACAGCGACGGCGCGCATCGCTGGCGGCCGATCGCGCCGGCCTGCCGCGTCGAGGTGGCGCTCAGCGAGCCGTCGCTCGCCTGGCGCGGCACAGGCTACCTCGACAGCAACGACGGCGACGCGCCGCTGGAGCGCGACTTCCGGCGCTGGCACTGGTCGCGCGCTCTACTGGCGGACGGCCGCGCCGCGATCCTCTACGAGACCGAGTGCCGCGAGGGCAGCGGACGCAATATCGCCCTGTGCATCGGCGGCGACAGGACGGTCGAGCGGTTCACGCCGCCGGCCCGTGTGGCGCTGCCCGCCAGCCGCTGGCGGATCGGCCGGGCGACGCGGGCGGAGGCCGGCGCGACGGTCACGCGCAGCCTGGTCGACGCGCCGTTCTACGCCCGCTCGGTGCTGCGCACGACGCTGTTCGGCCAGAGCGTCGAGGCGGTGCATGAGAGCGTCGATCTGGATCGTTTCAGGGCGTTGTCGACGCAGGCGATGCTGGCATTCAGGGTCGGCAAGGCCAGGGCTCTGCCCTGGACCCGCCACGCGTAAGCGTGCATTCGCACGACGGGGCCGCGAGGCCCTGACCCTAACTAGCCAGTTTCAAAAGGCCGCCGGCCTTTTGTGGGGTCAAGGGGCAAAGCCCCTTGCCTTGCCTCCGTTCTCCAGTCTCGCAAACAGGTCGGCCGTCCAGGCGATCCGATTGTCGATGCGCTGCAGCAGCGGAATTTGTTTTGGCATCGCAACGCTGACGAGATCGACCAACCCGCGTGACGCTGGGAAGTCGTCAAGCCTTCGCGCGCCGCCCGGCATCACCATCAGCGGCAGGAGCATCAGCTTGCGCCGCCGCCGCAGCACGGCGCGGGTGGACACCGTGTCGCAGCCCTGCCGGCGGATCTCGCCGCCGATGCCGGCGTAGAGCAGCGCGGCGGCGCGGATGGCCGGGCGGCACGCCGCCGGCAGCCGGCGGATCCCGGCGGCCGCGCTGGCGTAACGCCGCGCCGCCTCGTCGAGCAATCTCGCGACGACGCCGCCGAGGGCGGGGCTGAACGCGGGCGCGGCCAGGAAGGCGGCCGGGTCGATGCCGGCCTCGGCGAGCCAGTCGAGCGGCAGGTAGAGCCGGCCGGCGCGCGCGTCCTCGCCGACGTCGCGGGCGATGTTGGTGAGCTGCATCGCGCAGCCGAGCTCGCAGGCCGCCTGCAGCACCGCGGCGTCGCGCACGCCCATCAGCACCGCCATCATCGCGCCGACCGAGCCGGCGACGCACATGGCGTATTCGAGCAGCGCCTCCAGCGTGCGGTAGCGGCGACCTGCCGCGTCCCAGCCGAAGCCGTCGAGCAGCGCCTCGGGCAGGACGCGGGGCAGGCCGTGCCGCGCGACCAGCTCGGCGAAGGCGCGGTCGGCCGGCGCCACCTGCCCGGCCTCGCCGTAGCACGCCGCCAGACGGCGCCGCAGCTCGACGAGCGCGGTCGAGGAT
>CAXUCZ010000152.1:0-340 GCA_964249675.1 uncultured Acetobacteraceae bacterium
ACACGCTGCCCCTGCCATGAGCGATCCTGCCGCCAACACACCCACCGTAGACGAAGGGGCCAACCCCATCGCGGAGACCGTCGGCGTCGCCGAAGCGATGCCGCGCGGGATGCTCGCCGCCTTGCGCCGCGGCCTGTACGTGACCATCCACCAGGGCGTGTACGGCCAGTATCGCCAGGACCTGCTGGCCCCTGACCCGGCGCTCGCCGCCTTTGCGCCGGACACGGTGCTGCTCAGCCTGGACGCGCGGCACTGCGCCGCCGGCCTGTCGCCGACGCTGGACGACGCGGCCGCCGAGGCCTTGCTCGCCCAGCGGCTGGGGGCGATCCGCTCCAGCTGG
>CAXUCZ010000152.1:350-6672 GCA_964249675.1 uncultured Acetobacteraceae bacterium
GGCGCCTCGCGCCCGGCATGGCGGTGATCCAGCAGACGGTGCTGCCGGTGCATCCCGCGCTGCTCGGGCTGAACGAGCAGCGCCTGCCCGGGTCGCCGGCCGAGTTCGTCCGCCGCCTCAACGCCCGGCTGCGCGAGGCGGCCGAGCAGGACGGCGTCGCGCTGCTGGCGCTCGACGCCGCCGCCGCCCAGGCCGGCATCGCCGCCTGGCACGACCCGGCCGCCTGGCACCACGCCAAGCAGGAGGTCTCCGGCCGCGCCACCCTGCTCTACGGCGACCTCGTGGCGCGCCTGCTCGCCGCCGCTCGCGGCCGCTCGGCCAAGGTGCTGGTGCTCGACCTCGACAACACGTTGTGGGGCGGGGTGATCGGCGATGACGGGCTGGACGGCATCGTGCTCGGCCAGGGCTCCGCCGCCGGCGAGGCGTTCGTCGCCGTGCAGGACTACGCGCTCGCGCTGGCGCAACGCGGCGTCGTCCTCGCCGTGTGCTCCAAGAACGACGAGGCCAACGCCTACGCGCCGTTCGACCACCATCCCGAAATGCGGCTCAAGCGTGACGACATCGCCTGCTTCGTCGCCAACTGGGACGACAAGGCGACCGGCCTCAGGCGCATCGCCGCCAGCCTGCAGCTCGGCCTCGACAGCCTGGTGCTGCTCGACGACAACCCGGCCGAGCGGGCGCTGATCCGGCGCGAGTTGCCGGGCGTGCAGGTGCCCGAGATCGACGATGACCCGGCTCTGGTGCCGCAGCGCCTGGCCGATGCCGGCTACTTCGAGAGCCTGGGGGTGACCGCCGACGACCGGGCGCGGACCGCGCAGTATCGCGACAACCGCGCCCGCGTCGCACTCGCCGAAGCGGCCACCGACCTGCCCGGCTACCTGCGCTCGCTCGAGATGCGCCTGGTCTGGCGGCGCTTCGACGAGGCCGGGCTGCTGCGCATCGTCCAGCTGATCAACAAGACCAACCAGTTCAACCTGACCACCCGGCGCACCACCGTCGAGGCGATGCGGGCGCTGCTCGCCGACCCGCGGCGCATCGGCCTGCAGCTACGTCTGCTCGACCGCTTTGGCGACAACGGCATCGTCGTCGTGATCATCGGCGCGCTGTCGGCGGACGGCGCGGCGCTGGAGATCACCGACTGGCTGATGAGCTGCCGGGTGCTGGGGCGGCAAGTGGAGCAGGCGACGCTGGCGCTGATCGCCGGGCAGGCGCGGCGGCTCGGCGCCAGCCGGCTGGTCGGCAGCTACGTCCCGACGGCCAAGAACGCCATGGTGCGCGGACTGTATCGATCGCTCGGCTTCGCGCCCGACCTGGTGGGGATCGCGGCGGCGGACGATGGCCCGGCGCGCTTCGTGCTGCGGCTGGAGGCGGCGCCGCGGACGGAGCTGTTCATGCAGGTGCTGGAGGGCCATGGCGATGAATGAGGCGGCAATGCGTGAGGCGGCATGAGCGACGTCCTGGCAGGGATCACCGACATCGTGCGCACGACCTTCGACAACCCGTCGCTGGCGGTGACGCCGCACACCCGGGCGGCCGACGTGACGGGATGGGACTCGGTCGCGATGGTGGAGATCATCATGGCGGTCGAGGAACGCTTCGGCGTCCGCTTCGGCTCGCGCGATATGGACCGGATCGGCTGCGTGGGGGACATGGTGGGCTTGATCGAGGAGAAGACCGGCAAGTGACGGCAAGGGGCTTTGCCCTTTAACCCCACCAGGGCAGCGCCCTGGCCTGCCTCCGACGCTCTTACACTTCGTTTCAAGATGTCAGCATAGCCAGACACGCTCGTGCTGTGGTGTGCAGTCGTCGGCACGGTGGTGCCGGTTCGAACCGATGAGGAGCCTGTGATGCGCAAGACGATGCTGATGGCGATGTGTGCCGGCGGATTGCTGGCGGCGGTGACGGGGCCGCTCGTCGCTCAGGACATGCAGGCTCACGCCGGTGGTCACGGCGCCTGGGGGCACGGCTATCTCGGCTTCCTGCAGGGCGTCACCCTGAGCGACAACCAAAAGTCGCAGATGCACGGCATCATGCATGCCAGCATGCAGCAGATGAAGCCGCAGTGGCGGCAGCTGCGCGCGTTGCACGAGCAGATCAGCGGCGAGCTGGCCTCCGCCAGCGCGATCAGCCCGGCGACGTTGGCCTCGCAGCAGCAGCAGGCCGAGGCGTTGAAGGCGCAGCTCGACCAGGCCGAGCTGTCGTCGGCGCTGCAGGTGCGCCAGCTGCTGAGCACGGATCAACTCAGCCAGGCCGCTTCGGTGCACGCGCAGTTGACATCCCTGCACCAGCAGGAGCGCGCGGTGATGCAGCAGGGTGCCGCGAGCACCGCGGCGACCCCCTGAGTCCGGCGTGCCGGCCGAGACCTGGCGGGTCTCGGCCGGCACGCTTGATCGCAGCCGGTCAGCTTCGGTCGCAGGTGCCGGTCAGAGTATTGTAGAACTGGCCGCTATGGCAGGCGGGCGCCTGAGCCTGGTACTGGGACTGGTATTGAGCCTGGGGCGCCGGGGCGGCTGGCGGCGGACCGATGATGCGGCCGGTCGGGTAGCCGTACGGGGCCGCATAGGGTGTCGGAGCATAGGTCGTCGGTGCGTAGGGCGTCGGGGCGTAGGCGCCGGACGGCGCATACGGATACGGCGCGTAGGCCGGCGGATAGGCGTAAGCCGGGTAGGACGGATACGCGTACGGATAAGCGTAGGGGTAAGGGTAGTAGCCGTAGGGGTGGGTTACCGCGATGCCGATCGCGGTGCCGGCGATCAGCCCTCCGGCGAGGCCGAAGCCGAAACCACCCCAGGCGTGAGCCGGCTGAGGCGACAACGGGGCGAGAGAGGCGGCGACTAGTCCGGCAGCCAGGATCTTGCGCATGCGGATCTGCTCGTATCGGGGGTTACACAGAAGCTGAGGTTGGCAGCGAGACGCCGCTCGTCAATTATCGAAATGTGACATCAGGCCGAAGAGAGGCCCGGGCAAGAAGGAGCCCGCCCGGACTCCGATCGGATGGGGTCTGGGGCCTCAGGCCCCAGCGGGTCCAGGGCAGAGCCCTGGCCTTCCCGCGAGCCAAGCGCCGGCAGCGTCACGTATGCTGCCATGCACAGTTACCAGGTCGCGACGCTTACACCTTGATTCGAGCCGGCTCTCACGCATTGTCGTATGTCATGGACATGACGCCCGGCAAGACGACGCGCGACCCGCGAGTGGACGTCATGCGTGGCGCGGCGCTGCTGATGATCTTTGCCGACCACGTGCCGCCCGACCTGCTCAACCACGTGACCCTGCACGCCTACGGCTTCTGCGATGCGGCCGAGGTGTTCGTGTTGCTGGCCGGCTACTCCTCGATGATCGCCTACGGCCGCGCCTTCCAGCGCGACGGCACCGGCCCGGCGCTGCGCCGCATCGCCGCACGCTGCGCCAAGATCTACGTCTTCCAGCTCGGCCTGCTGCTGTTCACCATGGCGACGGTGCAGCTCTGGACCCAGTACACCGGGCTCAAGCCGGGGGTGATCGCGCCAATGCTGCACGCGCCGCTGCGCGGGCTGGCGCATGCGGTCACGTTCCGGGCGCTGCCGTCCTACCTCGACATCCTGCCGCTCTACGTCATCCTGCTCGCCGCCTTTCCGCTGCTCTACGGCGTGCTGCGGCTCAACGTCTGGCTCGGGCTCGGCGCCTCGGCGCTGCTGTGGCTCGTTGCCGGGCAGGTGCCGGCGCTGAACCTGCCGAACTGGATGGACGGCAAGCGCTGGTATTTCGACCCGTTCGCCTGGCAGTTCCTGTTCACCATCGGCGCCGTGCTCAGCCTGTGCGCAGCCGCCAGCGGCGGCGCCCTGCCGCGCCGGCGCTGGCTGATCGGCGCCGCTGTCGCCTACCTCGTCGTCGCCTTTTTCCAGGGCGCGCCCTGGAACGACTGGAACATGGCGGACCACAAGCTGTTCGCCATGGCCTCGCCGGACAAGTCGACGCTCGCCTGGCCGCGCATCGTCGACATCCTGGCGCTCATGTACCTGGTGCTGAGCTCGGAGCGGGCGCGGCGGATCTGCGCCAGCCGCTGGCTGCAGCCGCTCAACGCCTGCGGGCGGCATTCGCTCGAGGTGTTCTCCACCTGCTGCGTGCTCGCGCTGTGCGGCCGGCTGTGGTTTCGCACCCACGACGCGGGCCTGGCCGGCCAGGTGCTCGTCAACGTGGTCGGAATCGGCGGCATGTGCGTCGTGGGCTTGGCGATGGAGGCGAGAAAGGCCAAGGGCGCCGCCGCTGGGCAACGTCACGCCGACAGCGTGCCTCCGCATGACGGCCTGAGGCCACAGACCCGGATCACTTGAGGTCGGGGGCGGGGGCGGGCTCTGGAGCGACGGCAGCGGGCCTGGTACTCTCCAGGCCCTTGGCAATCGAGCGCGACAACGCTTGCGCGATGCAGCGGTAGCCCAGGTCGTTCATGTGCAACCCGTCCGAGGCGGTGAACTCCTGCATGGAGCGGCCCTGCGTCTTCCAGCCATCCATCAGGGTGCTGCGCTGGAACAGGCCGACACGCTGCTCGCTCGCGATCATCGCCAGCACATGGTCAATCCGGTCGTTCTCCGGCGCCGCCATCACCCGGGCGGTGCGCTGGTTGTCCATCAGGATCACGTCGGAGTTGGACTTGAGCTTGGCGATGCCGGCGCTCACCAGCCTTGCGAACACGGCGGGGTCGACCGCCCGCAGCGCGCCGTTGGCGCCGACCTGCCAGATCACCAGGTCGGGATGCACCGCCAGCACGTCGGTGTCGAGGCGCAGCACCTCCTCAGCCGCATCCTCGCCGTTCACGCCGCGGTTGATCACGCTGAAGGCGGCATGCGGGAAGGCCTGGTTCAGCAACTCCTGCAGCAGCGCCGGGTAGCTGTGCGCAGGGTCGCTGGCCAACCAGCCGCGCGTGGAGGACGAACCGACCGCCACCACCACCACCGGCCTGTCGGCCGCAAGCCTTGTCGCGGTATGCACGAGTTCCGGAGCCGGCTGGTCGCCGTCGGGGCATTGCGCCGGCGACGCAGCGGACGCCGGCGACAGCGAGCACAGGCCGGCGAGGATCGCCAGCAGCGGCGGCAAGGCGTGTCGGGTGGTCACGCCGCGCAGCCAAGCCGCTGCGCGCGACGCTGGCAAGCCCTCAGGCTCTTGGGCGGGCCAACACGAACAATCCGAGCGCCAGCAGGCCGACGCCGAGCTTCAGCGACGTGGAGCCGCGGTTCAAGCGCCACTGCAGGCTGGTGGCCAGCGATTCCGGGTCGAACGGGCCATGCTCGCCGAGGTCCCGCTTGGCGGCCGAGAACGTGTTCGGGTCGCGTGCCTGCACCACCGCCGCGTCCGTCGTCTGCTGCACGGCGACCGCGAAGCGCCCCGACAGCCGGTCGATCAGCCCGGGCGCGACCTTGTTGCCGACCGCGAAGGCAAGGCTCGCGCCGCTGACCTTCCACTCGCGCCGGCGCTCGCCGGTGGCGGCGACGTAGATCGCCTCGCCGATGAGCTCCGGCTGGTAGATCGGCGGCGGCGGCCGCGGCGCGCGGCTCAGAATCGAGCCGGCATGGCTGTAGAACGGCGTGTTCACCGACGGCGGATGAACCATGGTGATGTGGATGTTGGAGCGGTCATGCAGCAACTCGCTGCGCACCGCCTCGGTAAATCCGCGCAGGCCGTATTTCGACGTGCCATAGGCCGATTGCAGCGGGATTGCGCGATAGGAAATCGCCGACAGGACCTGCACGATCGTTCCACGCTTGCGCTTGCTCATGCGCGCCAGCGCGATGCGCGTGCCGTTTACCGTGCCGAACAGGTTGACCTCGATCACCTGGCGGAACGCCGCCTCGGACACGTCGGCGAACTTGCCGTAATAGCCGATGCCGGCATTGTTGACCCACACGTCGGCCGGGCCCAGCGCCGCCTCCAGCTTGTCCGCCGCACGCTCGAGTTCCGCACTGTCCGAGACGTCGGCGATGGCGAACTCAGCCTTGCCGCCCGCCGCCGCGACCTTCGCTTTGGCGGAGCGCAACGTCGTCTCGCTGCGGCCGATCAGGCCGACATGCCAGCCGTGCCGGGCAAAATGCAACGCAGCAGCCAGCCCGATACCCGAGCCGGCGCCTGTAATCACGACAGTCTTGGCGGTCATTTTGATTTGGCCCTGGTCAGGAAGGCAAAGGGCTCTGCCCTTTGATCCCGGTAAAGGCGAAACCTTTACAATCCATCCACAAGAGTTCGGCAAGCACTGAAACATCAATGCCGGCACAAACCTAACGATTGGATTTTAAAGGCTACGCCTTTAATGGGGTCCAGGGGCAAAGCCCCTGGCCTTCACTCGCCTCTAGCC
>CAXUCZ010000153.1:0-2012 GCA_964249675.1 uncultured Acetobacteraceae bacterium
TGCCCTTGCCCACCCGCGTCATGGTGGCAATCCGGGCGCGCGGTCGGGAAAGCACGGCCGACTGCAGCATCGGTTTCCTCGCTACTCGACGTTCCAGCTGTAAGAACGTATAGGGAACATTCCGTGAGGCGAAGCGCGTTTCGGCGTGGGCAGCGTCAGCTTGCGGTAAACGGTGCCGCCGCAGGGAGGTAAACGTGGTCCGTGACCCAGCGCTGAAGCCGGATCATCGCCGGATCATCCACGTCGACATGGACGCGTTCTACGCCTCGGTGGAACAGCGCGACGATCCCAGCCTGCGCGGCAAGCCGCTTGCCGTCGGCGGCTCGCGCGAGCGTGGCGTGGTCGCAGCCGCGAGCTACGAGGCGCGGCGCTACGGCGTGCGCTCGGCGATGCCGTCGGTCACGGCGCGACGGCAGTGCCCGGACCTGATCTTCGTGAAGCCGCGCTTCGAGGTCTATCGCGAGGTGTCGCTGCAGATCCGGCGGATCTTCGCCGACTACACGGCGCTGATCCAGCCGCTCTCCCTGGACGAAGCCTATCTCGACGTCAGCCAGCCGCTGCGCGATCTCGGCTCGGCGACAGCGATCGCGCGCGAGATCCGCGCCCGGATCCGCGAGCAGACCGGCCTGACCGCGTCCGCCGGCGTGTCCTACAACAAGTTCCTGGCCAAGCTGGCCTCCGACCACCGCAAGCCGGATGGGCTCTTCGTCATCACCCCCAGCATGGGGCCGGCCTTCGTCGAGGACCTGCGGGTCAGCCAGTTTCACGGCGTCGGACCGGTGACCGCCGGCCGGATGGAGCGTCTCGGCATCCACACCGGCCGTGACCTGCGGCAACGGACGCAGGCGTTCCTGATGCAGCATTTCGGTAAGGCCGGTCCGCACTACCACGCGATCGCGCGCGGGCAGGACGATCGTCCGGTGCTGTCGGATCAGCCCAGGAAGTCGATCGGCGCCGAGCAGACCTTCGAGCGCGACATCACCACCTGGGACGACGCCATCGCGGCGATCCAGCCGGTGATCGACAAGGTCTGGCGCACCTACGCCAACAGCGCCCGACGCGCCCGCACCGTCACGCTCAAGGTGAAGTTCTCCGACTTCCGGCTGATCACCCGCGCCTCGTCCAGCGGCAGGACGATCACTGCCCATGATGAGGTGGTGTCTGCCGCCATCGCCTTGTTGCAGTCCGTGTTCCCGTTCGAGAAGAGCGTCCGCCTGCTCGGCATCAGCCTCTCCCGCCTGGAAGAGGAACATCGTGCTGGAGGGACTACGTTGGACGATCTGTTCAGCCGAGCGTGAGACACAGTTCCGGCACGACGCACGCCGGACGCGGCATACCGGCTCCGGATAAGATCCGGCACGAATGCGCAACCATAACATGGCAGACCTGGCTGCTGCCGGCTGCCGGCTCGGCTTTACAGGCTCAGCGTGGATACAGCCGGTTGATCTCAAGATCGCACTGGTGCCGCAGCTTGGCATCCTCCACCGGATCCCGGCTGCGCGGCCTCACCTTGTAGGCAGCGAGGCGAGCATAGACGCGGTCATGGTTGCGCTTCCTGGCGCGCTTCTCGCCACGGATCATGAAGAATGGAATGCTGAGCACCCCGGCGATGAAGCAGCCTGCGACGATCGGCATGCTGTAGATCGTCGGAGTGAACGGGCTCCAGGAGAAGCCAAACAGGATGAGGTAGACAACGAACATCAACACGATGAGGACGTTCGTGGCGTATTTGACGATCAGCCACCAGAATGGGACGCTCACTACAATTTGCATCTTGTACTCCAATAGGATCCGCTAGGTCGTGCATGATGACGAAGCGCACCTGCTGGTCCTGAAGACTGAAGCGGGGCTGCACCTGGCGGCCCTCGCGAGGGAGCCCATGTGACGACAGCAGGACGTCAAAACCGGTCGTGATCAATGTTCTCTGATTGCCGATTTGTTCTGATAGCTGCATGAGCACCCGGTATGTCGGGCCGCCGCCGGACCTTTGTTCTCCCGGTGGTTACACGGTG
>CAXUCZ010000153.1:2112-6600 GCA_964249675.1 uncultured Acetobacteraceae bacterium
TCGGCCGAGAGCGGGCCTGGAAGCAGCCGGGTGAAGACCTTCGACAAGGTTTCGTAATACCAGAGCGTGCCGTCGCGCCCGCCGGTGAAGCGATCATAAACAGCGGAACCGATCGTGCGCAGGTCGGTGCAGATCGCCCGGGCATTGTGCAGCTTGTCCGCACAAGAGACCAGCAGAATGTCGGCAGTCGCGTGCTCCAGGTGCGCGATGTAGGCCTCCTTCCGTGGCTGCCAGGGGGGCTTGGGCAGGGTGTCGGCGTCCGTGCACCCGATGACGATGGCCGTGACGCGATCGCCGAAGCGATCAGCGATGGCCGTCGCCTGATGCGCTCCCTGGTCCTCAACCGCGTCATGGAGCAGGGCTGCGATCGCCTGTTCCTCGTCGCCACCATGCTCGAGCACCAGACCGGCGACGCTAAGCAGATGTGAGATGTAAGGCATGTTACTGCCTTTTCGCGTCTGCCGGCTATGGATCTGCAGCGCGAAGGCCGTTGCATCCGCCAAGCGTGTCCACCGAGTTTCATCCAGTTGCATCGGTTCCTGTGCAGGCTGCATAGCGTTCTATCTTCCACATTGTCCGATTGTTGATACACGATACCCGATGTCCTGGTCAGGCATGCTGATCACATCCTGTAAATCGACATGATGGGCTTGATCGTTTCACTGCTAGCGTTATCGCTGATGAGCTGTGCTTAAGGCCGTGACCGTAAGAAACCCTCAGGATTGCCGATGGGGCAGACTGAGGGCGCCTTGAAGCCAAAGCGAAGACAGAAGTGCACGATCTCTTCCGACCCGAGGTTCCTTGATCCGTTCTTCGGAACCAGTGCCTGCACGGACTGCAGCGAAGCAGGCGACCTTCTCCGTGATACATGTGATACTTTCACTACTTTCGCGCGTAGTGTCGTGCTGTCTCCATTGTCATTTGCGCCATTGTGGCATGCAATTTAGTTGGCGCCACGATGGTGACTGCGGTTCCCCACGTGAATAGATGCCAAGATATCTCCTGCATCCCGCCAGCTCTAAAACGCACAGTCAGCGCGCCGTCCGGCTCTCGCTCAACGCTCTGCGACGGATGAAACAGCCATCGAGCAGCGTCATCCGCAGCGTTCAGCGCAAACCGCAGTATCACGTCGAACGGCTCTTCTTGGAATACACCGAATGACTGCGCTGCATAGGCTGCCAGTGAGAAATCCTCCCGTCTTGAAAAGCTGCGGTCGAGCAGATCAACAGCGACAATTCGATCCAGACGCCACAACCGCATCTCCGGTAGCTCATCAACGTGCCCGACCAGCCAACCACGTCCGCCATAAAGAAGCCCGTAGGGGCATAAGATGCGGGCTATCGGCTCTATTGAGTCTGGGTTGGCATAGCGCACTACCACGAGCTGCATGCCAAGGATCGCGCGGCGCAGAGCGGACAGAACTCCGACTGCGATCGTCGGTCGAGGTCCTGGCCGCATCGCAATACCTTCCGCCTCCATCAGCGCGGCAATGTCGGGCTCAGCTTGACGCAGGGCATCCGGCCGCATGACAGCACGCAAGGTCGTGGAGGCCTCGCGCAGCAAGGACGCCCGGTTCTCCTCGCCTCTCGCGTCACATTCACGCGCTGCCGTTTCTATCGCCGCCACCGCCTCGGCCCTCAGTTCGACCACGCCGACCAGGGCGCTGCTGGGCAACCGCCAGCGCCGCACGCGCTCCTCGTCGTCCCAGCACTCCATCTGCGGAAACATGGCCATCAGGGAGTCGCGCAGCCGCTCGGCCGTGCGGCGCACGACCTCCAGCTCCGTTGCCATCTCGTCAAGCGTGAGGCCGATGCGGGTCGCGGCAAGATGCCGGGCAAGGCGGAACAGTCTTTCGGCGGGGGCATAGCGCATGGGCGAATGCTGCTTCGGGTTGTCGACGAGCGCAATCATGCCGCCGCACTCGTCTGACCAAAACCGGCCGGCAGCCGTCCGCCGATCCGCCCCTCGCACTCAGCGGCAAGCAGACGCAGCAGCATGGCCGGATCCGCCGGGCCACCGCGCACCGCGGCCCGCCGCCGCACCAGCGCGAAGTCGGCCGGCGTCAGTGTCCGCAGCGCCTCCAGACCCGGTGGGGCCGGCAGGTTGAAGAATCGCTGGAACGCCAGCCGTGCCTGTGCCGGCGTCAGCCAGCCGAAGCGCAGCTTGACCAGGAAGCGGCGCAGGCTGGCACGGTCCAGCCGCTCGAGAAGATTGGTGGTGCAGGCGAACGGCAGTTCGTGGCTTTCCATCCAGGTCAGCATCTCGTTGACCTGGCTGATCTCCCAGCTCCGCACCGCGTCGGCCCGCTCCAGCAGCAGGCTGTCCGCCTCGTCGAACACCAGGAACGCCTGCGCTTCCCGCGCCTCGGCGAAGGCGCGCGCGATATTCTGCTCCGTGCCGCCGACATACGGGTTGAGCAGGTCGGAGGCGCGCTTTTGCAGCACCGGCATGCCCATGCACCGGGCCAGGTGCCGCACCCAGGCGCTCTTGCCCGCCCCGGGCGGTCCGGACAGCAGGAACGACACCGCGCGTGGCGCGCCGGGGCACAGCAGGTCCGCCGTCAGCGCGGCCAGGTCGCAATCGGCGTTGACCAGCGCCGCGTCGTAGATCGCGTCCGGTTCCGGCGCGGGCAACGGCAGTTCGCCGCCTCGCACGGCCCGCGCCACGCCCTCGACGATCAGGCGCGCGATCTCCGCCCCACCCCCGGCCAGTCGCGTCGCCCGCAGCGCGGCCGAAGCCACGGCGGGGGCGGCCGGAACCAGGCGGGCCAGCCGCGCCGCCTCGGGATCGGGCAGCATGATGCCCTCCGCCTCGCCCATGCTGCGCCACAGCCTCGTGCGGGTGGCCAGGTTGGGCACCTTCAGCTCCAGGCACATGGTCATCCGGCGCAGCACCGCCGGGCCGAGCACGCCGATGTCGTTGGCCGTCCAGATCACCGGCACCGTCAGGCGCTCCAGCAGGCGGTGGATGAACACGCGCGAGCTGGCTGCAGACCCTTCAGATATCGCGTCACGTCTGACGAAGAGGTCCTCCGCCTCGTCGAACAGCAGCAGCGTGTGGCCGGGCGCAGCGAGGCGCTGAGCCAGGCGCAGCCCGGCCAGCCGCTCGTGACGCTGCGGCTCATCCCCACTCTCGTCCGCCTCGCCAACCGGGCGCAGCCGGGCGCCAACCCGGGCCGCCAGGGTCGCGGCGAACGACGTCTTGCCCGTGCCGGGCGGGCCATAGAGCAGGATGCTGACCCCGTCCTCTTTCCCCGCCAGCGCCGCCCGCAGCACGGAGACGGCCACCTCCGCCTCGCGGCCAAGATGGGCGAACGCCTCCCACGGCAGCGGTTCCGCCTGCGTCGCGCCCAGCAGCTGGTCGTAGAAGTCCGCCGCCGGCGGCACCTCCTGGCGGATCAGCGACTTCAGTCGCGACAACACGGACAGGCCGCCACGCTCGTCAAGCTGGAGCAGGCCACTGGCCAACAGCTTGGCACCACCCGCCAACCGCGCGGCGACCTCCGCCGTGGGCTCCCGCAGCAGCATCCCGATCAGGCTGGCATTCCGGCTGAACTGGGTGACGCGGCCGCGGCACTGGCTCATGGCGTCGAACAGCCCAACCACCCGCTGATCCAGCTTGTATTGCAACGCCAGCGCCAGGATGCGGATGGCCAGATGATCGAGCTCGAGCGCTTCGGCGATCGCCGCGATCCAGCGGTCGGCCGGCGCGTCGAACGCGTCCGGCAGGCCGGCGACGGCCGTTTCCAGTGCTGCGTCGATCCTGCGCCAATCGGGCGCGGTAACGCCACGACGGCGTGACCGGCCGCGGTCGTCGGGATCGCCAGGGATGTCGGCATCGGACAAACCGAAGGCGGTGGCGCTCTGCGCCAGCCAGGACGCCAGCGCTCCGGCTTCCGGCATGCGGCGATCCACCGCCGCGTGGACGTTGCGGGCGCACTCCAGCGCCAGCAGCGAGCCGCTGGTGGCAACGCCGCGCGTAGCCGAATGGCGCGCGAAGGGGGCGCTCATGTCAGTCTCTCCGATCGGTGCATGGGGAAGGGATGCGTCGCATCGGCGTCAGAACCGGACGCAGGGATGCGGGCGCGCCGCAAGCGGCTTGCCGTCCATCGTCCGGACATGAGGCAGCACCGCGCGGCCGAAGGGCCGGCGGGGAAAGCTGCGTGGCGGGATGGATGAGGCAGTCTGGTGCGTGCGGAAGCAGCGGCATAAGACTGCGAGCATGCGCCGTCAACACCGGCGCACGCCGCACGGGGGCAGCAGAACTGCCCCTGCTTGATCCGCATTACCGCCGCCCCGAATGGCTGCGCCGCGAGGCCACCCACGCCTCGGCCCGTCGGAGCTGCGCCGCCGGGATGACCCGCGCCGCCTGCCTCGGGTCACCGAGGCCGAGCTCGATCTCGATGAAGCCGTCGCGGCGGAGGCGCGAGCACACCGCCAGCGTCACGCCGGTGTGGACGATCTGGAAGTGCGCCATCTCGATCCCCTG
>CAXUCZ010000154.1:0-6600 GCA_964249675.1 uncultured Acetobacteraceae bacterium
ACTTCGTCCTGCTCGACGATGAGGATTTCGAGTCCGCCCGGATCGACAGCTCGTCGATCCTGAGCGTCGCCAAGTTCGTCCCCGCGGGCGAGATCGACCCGGTCTACTACGACCAGAGCTACTACCTGGCGCCGGACGGCGAGGGCTCGCAGGATGTCTACCTCGTGCTGCGCGAGGCGATCGCCAAGACCGGGAAGGTGGCGCTCTCCCGGGTCGTCATGGCGCGGCGCGAGCGGGCGGTGGCGATCATGCCGATGGGCCGCGGCCTTGTCCTGCACACGCTGCACGAGGCGCGCGACGTCTCCAACCCGGCCGAGCTGTTCGCCGCCGTGCCGGCCGACAAGCCGGACCCGGCGATGGTGACGCTGGCAACGCAGCTGATCGACCGGCAGAGCGAGGCGTTCGAGCCGGCCGACCTGGAGGACCGCTACGAGGCCAAGCTGCGCCAGGTGATCGACGCCAAGCTCGCCGGCGAGGGCGTGCAGCCCGAGGCGGCGGAGGAGGAGGACCGCGGCAACGTCATCGACCTGATGGCGGCGCTGAAACGCAGCCTCGGCCAGACCGCGGATGCGCCGAGCGCGAAGCCGCCAGCCTTGAAGAAGCCCGCCTCGAAGGCCGCCCCGAAGACGACCGCCAAGATGGGCGCCTCGACGCACAAGGCGATCAAGCCGCCGGCCGCCAAGAAGCCGGCTGCCCAGCGAAAGCGAGCCTGATGCGTCACCTGCTCTGGCTGGCCGCGGCGCTGTCATTGGCGGGCCCGGCCGAGGCGCAGACCTTCGGCCTGTTCAACGCCCGGCTGCACGTCTACGCCGCCGCCAGCCTGTCCGGGCCGATGCAGGAGCTGATCGCCGCCTCCGGGCTCGACCCGGCGGACGTCGCCGAGCCGGTATTCGGCATGTCCGGCACCTTGCGCGCCCAGATCGAGGCCGGCGCGCCGGCAGCGCTCTTCGTGTCGGCCGACCTTGACCAGCCGAAGCGGCTGGAGACGCGGCCCGGCGCCCTGCCCGCGGTCGCATTCGCCACCAACCACGTCTGCGTGCTGGCGCCGCGCTCGGCGGGCCTGCGCAGCGCCGACCTGCTCGACCAGCTGCTCGACCCCAGGCTGCGTCTGGCCACCGGCGCCCCCGGCGACTCCGCAATCGGCGACTACGCCTTCGCGATGTTCAGCCGAGCCGACGCGATCCGCGCCGGTGCCGGCGCCGCGCTCAGCGCCAAGGCGCAGCGCCTGCTGACGGCGTCCGGCAGCGGCGGCCACAGTCCGGCGGCGACGATCTTCCTGAGCCACAAGGCCGACGCGCTGGTCGATTTCTGCAGCCAGGAAGCCTCGCTGCGCGGCGAGGCGCCTGACATCGTCGCCACCTCCCTCCCGGCCGCCCTCAGCGTCGCGTCGACCTACGGCCTGGTCGTGCTGCGACCGTCGCGCGCCGCCATGCGACTGGCATTGTTCATGCTCTCGGCCAGAGGCCAGTCGATCCTGGCGGACGCCGGATTGGTGCCCCTATCCTCGCAGTAGCGCTGCCCGCGCGGGATGGGACGATGCGATCGCCGTGCTAGCCATTCCATCGGCAACCAACGGCCACGGCCCGCCGACGTCTTGCCTATAAGCAAGATCTTGGTAACTCATTGATTTGACGTGCTTCTCCGCTCGAGACTGGGGCGAGTAGCTGTATGGCGTCACGTCCTAGCCCAGCCGATCTTGCGGTATTTCGCCCTTATCGGACCCGGCGCAGCCATGTCAGGGTTGTCCAGGCGGCGGCGCGGGCGAGGCGACGCATCGATCTCACCCGCCAGAGCTCAGGTCGTGGCGGTGACCGGCGTCGCCACGGTTGGCGTGGTCAGCGGCGTCGGGCCATAGATCTCCCGCGCACGCTTGAGGAACGCGTTCACCATCCGGCGCACGGCCTCGTTGAACACCAGCCCGATCGCCGATTGCAGCAGCTTCGAGCGAAACTCGAACTCGACGAAGAAGTCGACCCTGCAGCCGCGCGGTTCGGCCGTGAACGTCCACTGGTTGTTGAGGTAGCGGAACGGCCCCTTCTCGTAGCGCACCACGACCTTGTGGGGATGCTCGAGCTCGACATGGCTCGTGAAGCCCTCCCGGAACGGCCCGAAGCCGATCACCAGGTCGGCGACGAGGTCGGTCGCGCTCCGGCTCTTCACCGTGGCGCCGACGCACCAGGGCAGGAACTCCGGATAGTGCTGGACGTCGGCCACGAGGTCGAACAGCTGCTCGGGACGGTAGGCGACGATCTTGTGCTCGGCATGTGTTGGCATCAGGCGGCAACGCGCGCGGCGAGCTTTAGATGTCGCGCGTTCCGCAATGCCGCGAAATCGGCATCGGCGTGATAGGACGAGCGGGTGAGCGGCGTCGCGCTCACCATCAGAAATCCCCGTGCCCGTGCCAGCGAGGCGTAGTCGGCAAACTCGTCGGGCGGCACGAAGCGCTCGAGCTTGGCATGCTTGACCGTCGGCTGCAGGTATTGCCCGAGGGTCAGAAAATCGACGTCCGCGACCCGTAGGTCATCCATCACCTGCATGATCTCCGGCTTGGCCTCGCCAAGCCCCACCATCATGCCTGACTTGGTGAAGACCGTCGGATCGAGCTGTTTGACCTGATCGAGCAGGCGCAGCGACTGGTAGTAGCGCGCACCAGGACGGATCATCGGATAAAGCCGCGGCACGGTCTCTAGATTGTGGTTGAAGACGTCCGGCCTGGCGGCGACGACGGCCTCGACCGCGCCGGGCTTGCGCAGGAAGTCGGGTGTGAGGATCTCCACCGTCGTCGACGGCGCGGCGGCGCGCAGGGCGCGGATCACGGCGGCGAAGTGCGCCGCACCGCCATCGGCCAAGTCGTCGCGGTCCACCGAGGTGATGACGACGTGGCGCAGCCCAAGCCTGGCCACCGCGTCGGCCACCCGGTCCGGCTCGCCAGCATCGAGTCCAACCGGCACCCCCGTGCGCACGTTGCAAAAGGCGCAGGCGCGGGTGCAGGTGTCGCCCATGATCATCATCGTGGCGTGGCGCTGCGACCAGCACTCGCCGATGTTGGGGCACGCAGCCTCTTCACACACCGTGACCAAACGATGGTCCCGCATCAGCGCCTGGGTCTCGCGATAGACCGGGCTGGTGGGCGCGCGCACCCGGATCCAGTCCGGCTTGCGCTGGATCGGGTTGTCCGGACGATGCGCCTTTTCCGGATGACGGTGGTCGATCAGAACGCGTGTCGACATAGCCGTCGATGTGGCGAAGGACGCGAGCCAAGGCAAGGCCTCAGCTCACGAGGCGCTTCGCCCCGGCCTCGGCCGGGGTGCGCAACGTCAACGACAAGGCGTGCAGCCCGGTGCCGAACTCGCTTTCCAGCAGCGCATGCACGGTGCGCGAGCGTTCGACGCGGGACTGGCCGGCGAAGGCGGCGCTGACGATCAGCACGCTGTAATGCGTCTGCCCGCCGTCGCGGGCGCCCGCATGATGGGCGTGCTGGGCGCTGTCGTCGGCGATCTCGAGGCGCTCCGGAGCAAGCGCCGTCGCCAGCGTCTGCCTGAGCCTGTCGGCACGTGTCATGTCTTGCTCCGCGCGGCTGCCAACGCACATAAGGGACGCCATGAACCGACGCCCACCCCGAGCCCGGGCCTACGCGCCCGATCCGGCCGCGCCGGGCCGCACCTGCGACAAGCCGGACTGCGCGCAGCCCGGCGAGTATCGGGCGCCGAAGTCGCGCAATTCCATTCGCGAGTACTGGTGGTTCTGCCTGGAGCATGTGCGCGAGTATAACGCCGCGTGGGATTTCTACCGCGGCATGTCGCCTGACGAGATCGAGCAGCAGGTGCGGGCCGACACCGGCTGGCAACGCCCGACTTGGCCGCTGGGCCGCCTGGGCAACGGGCCGATCGACGAGGACCTGCTGCACGATCCGCTTGGCGTGCTGCGCGCCGGCGGCGTCTCCCGTCGGCCGGCGCGGCCGCCGGCAGAGCAGATGCCGACCGGCCTGCGCGAGCCGCTGGCGACGCTCGGGCTGGAGT
Organism: uncultured Acetobacteraceae bacterium; assembly: GCA_964249675.1. Taxonomy (GTDB): domain Bacteria; phylum Pseudomonadota; class Alphaproteobacteria; order Acetobacterales; family Acetobacteraceae; genus CAXMMR01. The sequence continues at coordinate 4,020 of CAXUCZ010000154.1, forward strand.
GGCCGGTGTCGATGACGGATGCGAAGTCGCGGTGGAAAGTGCTCGCCAAGCAACACCATCCGGACGCCAATGGCGGCAGCCGATCGGCGGAGGAACGCTTCAAGGCGATCAACCTGGCCTACGCGGCGCTGCGTGCCCATCTCGCACCCGAGCCCGCCGCAATGGCGGGATAGCGGTGCGCCGGGCGCGTGATCTTGCCCCTGGTGGCGACAAGCACGCGCCGTGCGGGTATGGCGTCTGCGTGGTGCAACAGGGGTGTGACGGCGACGTTGCCCCCAAGACCGCCGCGATGCGGCCGACGATAGGACAGCTGGCTCCATGAACAAGATCGCCACCCTGGCCGAGACGCGCGACCCGTCCCGCCCCGACACTCCCGCCGCGGGCCGTCCGGATACGACCGTCTCTGCGCGCGAGGCCTTCGGCATCGATGTCGACTTCGACGTGCCCGCCTTCAGCACCGCCGCCGAGCACGTGCCGGACCGCGACCTGTCCTACAAGTTTGACCGCGAGACCACGACGGCGATCCTGGCCGGCTTTGCCTTCAACCGCCGCGTGATGATCCAGGGCTATCATGGCACCGGCAAGTCGACCCACATCGAGCAGGTGGCGGCCCGGCTGAACTGGCCCTGCATCCGCATCAACCTGGACAGCCACATCAGCCGGATCGACCTGATCGGCAAGGACGCGATCGTCCTCAAGGACGGCAAGCAGGTGACCGAGTTCCGCGAGGGCATCCTGCCCTGGGCGCTGCAAAACCCCTGCGCCCTGGTGTTCGACGAGTACGATGCCGGCCGTCCGGACGTGATGTTCGTGATCCAGCGGGTGCTCGAGGTCGAGGGCAGGCTTACCCTGCTCGACCAGAACAAGGTCATCCGCCCGCATCCGAGCTTTCGCCTGTTCGCCACCGCCAACACGGTAGGCCTGGGCGACACCACCGGGCTCTATCACGGCACCCAGCAGATCAATCAGGGCCAGATGGACCGCTGGAACGTTGTGGCGACGCTGAACTACCTGCCGCATGCGCAGGAAACCGCGATCGTGCTGGCCAAGATGGGGCTCGACTCCCCGGACGCCGCGAGCAAGCGCCGGGTAGAAAGCATGGTGGCGCTTGCCGACCTGACGCGCGCCGGCTTCATCAACGGCGATATCTCCACCGTCATGTCGCCCCGCACCGTCATCACCTGGGCCGAGAACGCCCGCATCTTCAAGGATGTGGGCTTCGCCTTCCGGGTGACGTTCCTGAACAAGTGCGACGAGGCGGAGCGCGCGACCGTCGCCGAATATTACCAGCGTTGCTTTAACGAGGACCTGCCGACCGGGCTGTACAAGAAAGGCTAAGGGTTCTTTTTTGAAAAAAAGAACCAAAAAACTTTTGCCCAAGAAGGCGACAGGCCCGACCGTGCGCCCCGAGACCGACAGAAGTTTTTTGCTTCTTTTTTTCAAAAAAGAAGGCTTTCCGTCCTGATGACCATCAAAGACAACACCCGTGGCGAGGAGTTCAAGCGCGCCACCGCCGGCACGCTGCGCGCCCTCGCCCAAGTGCAGGACATCCAGGTCGCCTTCCAGCCCGGCCCCTCCGGGGTCAGCGGCAAGCGCGCCCGCCTGCCGCTGCCGGCCCGCGCCCTGCCGCCCGCCGAGATGGCGCGCGTGCGCGGCGCCGCCGAGAGCGGCGCACTCCGCGTGCGGCAGCACGACGACGCGATTCACGCTGCCCGTTCGCCCGCCCGACGCGAGGCGCGCGATGTCTACGACGCGCTGGAGCAGGCGCGCGTCGAGGTTGTCGGCGGCACCCACATGAGCGGCGTCGCCGCCAACCTGCGCGCTCGTCTGAGCGAGACCTGCGAGCAGGAAGGCTATGATCGGATGACGCGCAAGGAGCAGCTGCCGCTGGCCGCGGCGCTGTCGCTGCTGGCGCGCGAGCGGATGTCGGGCGAGCCGTCGCCGGACAGCGTGCGCGACGTGCTCGACCTCTGGCGCGACGGCCTGGGCGAGGCCGGCGAGCGGGCCCTGGCGGACATGGCGGCGGCGCAGACGCATCAGGGCAACTTCACCCGCGCCGCGCGCCGGCTGCTGGCGGCGCTGGACCTGGCCGAGGCTGAGCAGGAGGCCGAGCCCGAGGAGACGAGCGACGAGGCGCCCGACCAGAGCGAGGATGCCGGCGCCCAGAACAACGACCAGGACCAGCAGGGCAGCCAGCAGAGCGAGAGCGAATCGCTGCTCGGCGCTCAGCCTGAGGTCGCCGAGGGCGACGCGGCCGAGGCCGCCACCGGCGAGGACGACCAGGAGGACGGCGCCGCGTCCGAGGGCGACGACCGGCCAGGCGGGCCGCAGCAACAGCGCGAGCGGCCCGACGACCCGTCGCTCCAGGCCTACCGCGCCTTCACCAACGCCTTCGATGAGACCGTCGGCGCCGAGGATCTCTGTGACACCGACGAGCTGGCCCGGCTGCGCCAGCAGCTCGACCAGCAGCTTCAACACCTGCAAGGCGTCGTCTCGCGGCTGGCCAATCGCCTGCAGCGGCGGCTGATGGCGCAGCAGACCCGCGCCTGGGAGTTCGACCTCGAGGAAGGCATGCTCGATG
>CAXUCZ010000155.1:0-6555 GCA_964249675.1 uncultured Acetobacteraceae bacterium
GGAACACGCCGTCGTCGGCGCGCAGCTCCGCCGCCATCGCGTCGCGCAGCGCCTCGCGCACGGTGATCGAGGCCGTCGGACCCCAATCCTTGTCGTCCCCACCCTGGTCGCTGGGGGTCCGCTCTGGCGCGGGCGTGGCGCCGAGCTCGGCAGACCAATTCTGCGCCGAGCGGTCGGCGATCTCGCGCATGCCCTCGCCCTCGGCGGCGACGCGCGGGAGCGGCGCGTCCTCGGCGGTGGGCGGCGCGTCGCGAGCCTCGCCCTCGCCGGACAGCACCGCGATCGGCGTGTTCACCGCGACCCCGTCGGTGCCCTCGCCGACCAGGATGCGGGCCAGCGTGCCCTCGTCGACCGCCTCGACCTCCATCGTCGCCTTGTCGGTCTCGATCTCGGCAATGACGTCGCCGGCATGCACCGCCGCGCCCTCCTTGATCAGCCAGCGGGCGATCTTGCCCTCCGTCATCGTCGGGCTGAGCGCCGGCATCAGGATCTGCGTCGACATCAGCCGCGCTCACCCACCAGGACGTCCGTCCACAGCTCCGACGGGTCCGGCTCGGGGCTGGACTGGGCGAAGGCGGCCGCCTCGGCGACGGTCTCCTTCACCGCGTCCTCCATTGCCTTGAGCGACGCCTCGTCGACCCCTTGGGCCAGCAGCATGGCGCGCGCGCTCTCCAGGCAATCGCGCTCGCTGCGCATCTTCTGCACCTCGTCGCGGGTGCGATACTTCGCCGGGTCGGACATCGAATGGCCGCGATAGCGGTAGGTCGACATCTCGAGCAGGTAGGGGCCATGGCCGGCCCGGCAATGCGCGACGGCGCGGCTGGCGGCGGCATGCACCGCGTTCACCTCCATGCCGTCCACCCGCTCGCCCGGAATGCCCCAGGGCGAGCCGTTGCCGGAGAGATCGCGCGAGGCGGAGGCGCGCTCGACGCTGGTGCCCATGCCGTAACGATTGTTCTCGATCACGTAGACGCAGGGCAGCTTCATCAGCGCGGCGATGTTGAAGCTCTCAAACACCTGGCCCTGGTTCGAGGCGCCCTCGCCCATGTAGGCGACGGTCACGCGGTCCGTGCCGCGATACCAGTTGGAGAACGCAAGCCCGGTGCCGAGGCTGACCTGGGCGCCGACGATGCCGTGGCCGCCGTAGAAGTGCTTCTCCTTGGAGAACATGTGCATCGAGCCGCCCTTGCCGCGCGAGTAGCCGGTCGCCCGCCCGGTCAGCTCGGCCATCACGCCGCGCGCCTCCATGCCCGTCGCCAGCATGTGGCCGTGCTCGCGATAGGAGGTGATGACCTGGTCGCCCTCGGCGAGCGCGAGCTGGACGCCGGTGACGACCGCCTCCTGGCCGATGTAGAGGTGGCAGAAGCCGCCGATCAGCCCCATGCCGTAGAGCTGGCCGGCACGCTCCTCAAAGCGGCGGATGAGGTACATGATGCGATAAGCCTCGCGCAGGCGATCGCGATCGAGCGACGCGGCGGCGGCTGGCATCTGGTCCATGGTGTTAGGTCTCCTGGCCTTGAGCCAAGACCTAGGGCTGGAGCAGTGACGGGGCAAGGTAAGGCAAGGCCAGGAGCGCTGCTCCTGGACCTCGCTGGGGCCCGCGGCCCCAGACCCCATTCCTGGGTGTGGACGACAACCTCTAGCTTGCTTGGCCAAGCCGCTTGGTGTCGGCGCCTGGCAGCGACGTCCGGCCTGTCGAGCATGAACGAACAGGCGGATTTTACAGGCTTTACCTTTAATCGGGTCCAAGGGCGACGCCCCTGGCCTTCCTCGCTCTAGTAGAGCTTCTTATCGGGCCCATACGGCACGACCACGTCGGTCGGATCGGCCAGGTTGAGCATCGCGCGGGCGCGTTCGTCGACGGTGTCCGCGTCGAGATGGGCGGATTGCAGGCCGGCGACCTTGCGCGCCCAGTCCGCCGCCTCGCCCTGCGCCACGACGAGCTCGGCCTGCACGCTGGCAAGCTGCTGCTCGCGCAGCGCATAGCTGCGCAGCCCGCGATCGCCCTGCGTCGCGTTCCAGCCGAAGTAGCCGGTGAGTGCGAGGAACAGCGCCGGCGGCAGCAGCGCCTTGCTCTTCCGCTTGACCGACTGCGCCAGATCCATCGGCTTCCCCCGTTTTCGCGGCCTAGTTCTACCACGGCGTGCAGGCGGGCAGAACGACTTTATTGCTTCAGGATGGTGCGTCCGGCATAGCGCGCCGCCGGGCCGAGCTCGGCCTCGATGCGGATCAGCTGGTTGTATTTCGCCATCCGGTCGCTGCGGCTGAGGCTGCCGGTCTTGATCTGCCCGCAATTGGTCGCCACCGCGAGGTCGGCGATGGTGCTGTCCTCGGTCTCGCCCGAGCGATGGCTCATCACCGCGCGCATGCCCGCACGCTGCGCCATCTCCACCGTCTCGAGCGTCTCGCTCAGGGTGCCGATCTGGTTCACCTTGACCAGGATCGCGTTGCCCGTCGCGCTCTCGATGCCGCGCGCCAGCCGCTCCGGGTTGGTCACGAACAGGTCGTCGCCAACGATCTGCAGCTTGGCGCCGAGCCGATCGGTCAGCAGTTTCCAGCCGTCCCAATCATCCTCGGCGCAGCCATCCTCGACCGAGACGATCGGGTAGCGGCCGCACAGTTCGGCGAGATAGTCGACCATGCCGCCCGCATCGAGCGACTTGCCCTCGCCGACGAGTTCGTAGCGGCCGTCGCGATAGAACTCGGTGGCGGCGCAATCGAGCGCGAAGGTCACGTCCTCGCCCGGGCGATAGCCGGCGCGCTCGCAGGCGCGGGTGATGAGGGCGAGCGCCTCGTCGGCCGACTTCAACGCCGGCGCAAAACCGCCCTCGTCGCCGACGTTGGTGTTGTAGCCGGCGTCCTTCAGACCGCGTCTGAGCTGCGAGAAGATCTCCGAGCCGACGCGCACGGCGTCCGCGACCGTGCCGGCGGCGACCGGCTGGATCATGAATTCCTGGATGTCGATCGGGTTGTCGGCGTGCTGGCCGCCGTTGACGATGTTCATCATCGGCACCGGCAGGGTGCGGGCGAACACGCCGCCGACATAGCGGTAAAGCGGCATGCCGAGCTCGGTGGCCGATGCCTTGGCGATCGCCAGCGACACCGCGAGGATGGCGTTCGCACCCAGCCGCGACTTGTTCGGCGTGCCGTCGAGATCGATCATCGCATTGTCCAGCCGGATCTGCTCGGTCGGATCCTGGCCGCCGACAAGATCGAAAATCTCGCCCTCGACGTTGGCGACCGCCTGCAGCACGCCCTTGCCGCCATAGCGCGCCTTGTCGCCGTCGCGCAGCTCGGCCGCCTCGTGCGCGCCGGTGGAGGCGCCGGACGGCACCGCCGCGCGGCCGACCGCGCCGGACTCAAGGATCACGTCGACCTCGACCGTCGGATTGCCGCGGCTGTCGAGGATCTCGCGCGCAATGATGTCGGTGATGGCGCTCATGACGGTGGGGCTCCTGCTGCGGCGGTCGTGTGCCACGGGTTCGGTCAGGAAGGCCAGAGGCTCTGCCTCTGGACACCGCTGGGGCCTGAGGCCCCAGACCTCCACCCATGAGGGTCTTTTTCAGCCTCCCACGGCCAATCAGATCACGTTCGAGACTATCAGCCCGACCGTATCGTACTCGAAGAAAATGGATTTTAAAGGCTCCGCCTTTAGTCGGGTCCAGGGGCGAAGTGAGCTAAAGGTTCCGACTGCGCACAGCGCAGTTGGAAAGGCTCACGAAGGGGACGCCCTGGCCTTCCTTCCCGACCGGAGTACAGTCGTGACCTTTTCGAGCCAGTCCGCGATCGCCGAGAACTTGGCCTTTCAGCAGGCCCTGTTCGCCCTGGCGCCGGACCATGCGCGGCTGTCGCAGGAGCAGTTCGTCGCTGCCGTGAACCGCGTGCTCGACAGCCATGCGCGGCCGATTGCCGGCGGCCGGCCGGTGCGCTGGCGGCTGGCGGAGCTCGACGGCGTGCCGCCGGAGTGGGCGAGCGAGCTGCTGACGCTGCGCCTCGACGGGGCAGCGATCGAGGTGACGCTGCGGCCGATCACCTACCGGCATGGCTCGCTGTTCGAAATCCTGCGGCGCAGCGCGGTGCTGCTCGCCATCGCCGGGCGGCTCTCCGGCGCATGCACCCTGCACGCCGAGGTGGGCGACGCGTCGTATCACGCCGCACTCGGCTTCTGCAGCTATGACCCGCGCGTCTGCCTCGTGCCGGACCCGGACTTCTATGCGAGCGGCGGCTATGCGCAGTTTCGCCAGCACTGCCGCGACGCGCTGCCGGCCTGGGAGGCGCGCGACGCGCGCGTGTTCTGGCGCGGCTCGTCCACCGGCATGCGGCGCGTGCAGCCGCCCGGCGAAGGCGCGCCGGACGATCTGGACTGGCTGCAGCGGCTGTCGCTGTGCCGCCGCGCCGCCCAGCCGGACCTCGCCCCGCTCACCGATTGCGGCATCACGACGCTCGCGCAGATGCACGAACCATGGCTTGCCGAACGGGTGACCGCGGCCGGCCTGCTGCGCCCGCTGATCAGCCGCGAAGCGTTCCTGCAGCACCGCGTCGTGATCGACGTGGACGGCAACAGCAACGCCTGGAGCGGCCTGTTCTGCTCGCTGCTCAGCCGCTCCTGCATCCTCAAGGTCGGCTCGGAGCACGGCTTTCGGCAGTGGTATTATGACCGGTTGGCGCCCTGGCAGACGCACGTGCCGGTCGCGCCCGACCTCTCCGACCTGGCGGAGGCGGTCGACTGGACAAGGCAGCACGAGGCGAGAACGCGCCAGCTGGCGGATACCGCCGCCAGCCTGGCCGACACGCTCGGCTTCGAGGCCTGCATGGAAGAGGCCGTCGAGCGCGTGCAGGGCTGGCTTGGGACGCGGGACGCGTTTCGGCTGTAGCGAAAGTAAGGCCAGGAGCTTCGCCCCTGGACCCGATTAAAGGCGGAGCCTTTAAAATCCATTTCTTAGTCGTGTCTCTTGAGTGGGGTCAGTCCCGTAGGAGGCAGGATTGAACGGCTTCGCCAAGGAAAAACCCGTTTAAGCTCCCATTGATGCGGGTCTGGGGGCGCCGCCCCCAGCGAGGTCCAGGAGCAGAGCTCCTGGCCGTCCTATCGCTACTCCTTGGCCAACCGGTCGAACGCAGCGAGCCGCGCCAGCAGCGCCGGCATCTGGGCGAGCGGCAGCATCGTCGGCCCGTCGCTCGGCGCGTGGTCGGGATCCGGGTGGCACTCGACGAACAGCGCGGCGACGCCGACGGCGAGCGCGGCACGCGCCAGCACCGGGGCGAACTCGCGTTGCCCACCGGAGGCGCCGCCGAGGCCGCCGGGCTGCTGCACCGAGTGCGTCGCGTCGAACACCACGGGATAGCCGGTGGCGGCGAGCACCGGCAGGGCGCGCATGTCGCTCACCAACGTGTTGTAGCCGAAGGAGGCGCCGCGCTCGGTCAGCAGGATGCGCTGGTTGCCGGTGGAGGCGACCTTGGCGGCGACGTTGGCCATGTCCCACGGTGCCAGGAACTGACCCTTCTTGATGTTGACCGCCGCCCCGGTCTCGCCCGCGGCCAGCAGCAGGTCGGTCTGGCGGCACAGGAACGCCGGAATTTGGAGGACGTCCACCGCTTGCGCCGCCGGCGCGCATTGCTCGACGGCGTGCACGTCGGTCAGCACCGGCACGCCGAACTCCGCACGAAGGCCGGCGAGGATCTCAAGTCCCTCGTGCAGGCCGACGCCGCGCGCCGCTCCGGCGGAGGTGCGGTTCGCCTTGTCGAAGCTGCTCTTGTAGACGAGCGGAATACCGAGCTGCGCCGTCATCTCGACGAGAGCGCCCGCGACCTCGCGCGCATGCGCGCGGCTCTCGATCTGGCAGGGACCGGAGATCAGCACGAACGGACGATCTTGGGCGAAGGTGACGGAGCCGACGGTGACGTCTGTCAAAGCAAAAGCCTCGATCGATCAGGAAAGAGAAGGCTTCTTTTTTGGAAAAAAGAAGCAAAAAACTTTTACCCGTTTGAGTGACGTCGCGCGACCAGAGCTCCTCCAGGGAGCAGAAATTTTGGTTTTTTTTCGAAAAGAACCCTTCCTGTTTAGACCAGCCGCGAGTGCTTCACCGCGGCGGTGATGAAGCCGGAGAACAGCGGGTGCGGGTCGAACGGCTTCGACTTCAACTCGGGATGATACTGCACGCCGATGAACCACGGGTGGCGGGGATACTCGACGATCTCGGGCAGGATGCCGTCGGGCGACAGGCCGGAGAAGATCAGCCCGGCGGCTTCCAGCCGGTCACGATAGTGCACGTTGACCTCGAACCGATGCCGATGCCGCTCCTCGATGTGGAGTTGCCCGCCATAGACGGTGCGCACCAGAGAGGTTTCCGCCAGCTCCGCCGGATAGGCGCCGACGCGCATGGTGCCGCCCATGTCGCCGCCGGCCTCGCGCCGCTCGCGTTCTGGCCCGCGCGCCCACTCGGTGAGCAGGCCGACGACCGGCTGCTCGGTCGGCCCGAACTCGGTCGACGAGGCGTCTGGCAGGCCGGCGAGGTTGCGGGCGCATTCGATCACCGCCATCTGCATGCCGAAGCAGAT
>CAXUCZ010000156.1:0-6548 GCA_964249675.1 uncultured Acetobacteraceae bacterium
GCGGCGAGGTCCCGGCTGAGGCTTTAAACGGACGGGGTCTGGGCCGCGGGCCCCAGCGGGTCAAGGGCAGAGCCCTTGCCTAATGCGCCGGTGGAGCAGCCTTGCCGCCGGCTTTGCTGGGGGAGAACAGCAGGGCGAGCGGGACCATGCTGAAGGCGAGCAGGGCGCACAGGGCGAACACGTCCGAGTACGCGAGCACGGTGGCCTGGCGGCGGAATTGCTGGAAGACCTGGCCGACGGCCTGGGAATGGACCATCGACGAGGCCCGGCCGAGGGATCGCAGGGCGGCCTCGTACTGTGCGACGAGGGCGTTGTAGGGCTGGTTGAACGGCGTGGTCCAGACGCTGAGATGGGCCTGGCGGATCTGGCCGCGCGAGGTAACCAGGGCGGTGGCGGTGGAGATGCCGATGGCGCCGGAGACGTTGCGAAACATGGTGTAGAGCGCCGCGGCGTCGCCGTTGAGGCGCTTGTCGAGCGTCGTGTAGGAGATGGTGCTGATCGGCACGAACAGGAAGCCGAGGCCGGCGGTCTGGGCGGCGCGCATGCTGACCAGCGTCCAGAAGTCGATGTCGGGCGACAGGGTGCTGGAGTAGAGGAAGGCGCATCCCATGACGGTGAAGCCGGTGAAGATCAGCAGCCGCGTCTGAACGAGCGGCAGCAATCGTCCCATGACCGGGATGATGAGGATGATGCAGACGCCGCCGGGCGAGAGGATCAGGCCGGCCCAGGTCGCGGTGTAGCCGATCACCTGCTGGGCGAATTGCGGGATTACGATCGAGCCTGAATAGAGGATGAAGCCCATGGCGGCGATCATCGTGATGCCGAGGGTGAAGTTGCGGTCGGCCATGACGTAGAGGTTGACGACCGGGTTCTTGGCGGTGAGCAGCCAGCCGATGGCGCCGAGGATACCGAGCACGGCGAGCAGCAGCATTACCCGGATGAACGGCGAGCCGAGCCAGTCGGCATCCTCGCCGCGGTCAAGCGCGACCTGCAGGCAGCCGAGGCCGATGGTGATGAGGGCGAGGCCGATGGCGTCGATCTTGCGGCGTCGGTTCTGGATCCAGGGCGGGTCCTCGACCAGCGCGCCGACGGCGAAGAAGGCGAACAGGCCGACCGGGATGTTGATCAGGAAGATCCACCGCCAGCTGGCGTTGTCGGTGATGTAGCCGCCGAGGGTGGGGCCGATGATCGGGGCGACGATGGTCGCGATGGCGACGATGGAGAAGGCGCGGCCGCGCTGGGCGGGCTCGAAGGTGTCGAGGATGATCGACTGCTGATTGGGTTGCAGGCCGCCGCCGAAGAAGCCCTGCAGCAGGCGGAAGACGATCAGCTGCGGCAGCGACTGCGACAGGCCGCAGGCGAACGAGCAGACGGTGAACATCAGGATGCAGGTCATGAAGTAGCGCTTGCGGCCGAAATAGTCGGACAGCCAGCCGCTGATGGTCAGCACGATGCCGTTGGCGACGAGGTAGGAGGTGAGGCACCAGGTGGCGTCGTCATACGACGAGGACAGGCTGCCGGCGATGTGCGGCAGCGAGACGTTGACGATCGTGGTGTCGAGCACTTCCATGAACGCGGCCAGCGTGACGACGACGGCGATCAGCCAGGGGTTGGCCTTGGGGCGCCAGGTCTGGGCGTCGCTGCTCGGTGTGCCGGCGCCGGTGGCGGTCGGCGCGGCCAGGGAGGCGCTCAAGCGAGCTTCACTTCAGCCTGACGGAGGGCTCGACGGAGATGCCGAGCGGCAGCGGCAGGGCGGGGTCGAGGCCGCTGTCGATGACGATCTTGACCGGGACGCGCTGGACGATCTTGACGAAGTTGCCGGTGGCGTTCTCGGGCGGGAAGGCGGTGAACTTGGAGCCGGTGCCGAGCTGGACGCTGTCGACGTGGCCGGTGAGCTTCAGGGTCGGATAGGCGTCGACGCTGATGTCGACCGGCTGGCCGGGGCGCATGCGATTGAGCTGGTCTTCCTTGAAGTTGGCGGTGATCCAGACGTCGGGCGAGACGATGGAGAAGATCTGCTGGCCGGCGTCGACGTAGTTGCCCTGCTCGACGTTGCGCTTGGTGATCCAGCCGTCCTGCGGCGCGCGCACGACCGTTCTTTCCAGGTCAAGCTGGGCCTGAACGAGCTGGGCGCGGGCCTGCTCAATGCTGCCCTGGACCTGGCTGACGTTCGAGCTGGTCTGGTTGATGTTCGGCTTGATCGGCGTCGCCTCCCGCACCGCGGCCTCGGCCTGGGTGACCTGGGCGGCCGCTGATTGCTGGGCGGCGGTGGCGTAATCGACGTCCTGCTGGGTTCTGGCGGCGACCGGCAGATTGTGCTGGCGCTTGTAGTCGGTGTTGGCCTTGTAGAGGTTGGCCTGAGCGGTGGCGAGCTGGGCCTGGGCCGAGGCGAGGCGGGCCGGGAAGCTGATCTTGGCGACCTCGACGGCGGAGCGGTTGCCTTCGAGCTGACCCTCGGCGGAGGCGAGCTGGCCTTCGGCGCGGTTGCGGGCGGCGACGTAGTCGCGCGGGTCGATGTGGATCAACGGGTCGCCCTTGTGGACGAAGGCGTTGTCGTTGACGTCGAGCGAGACGACGTAGCCGTTGACGTGCGGGGCGATGGTGACGGCGCGGCCGTCGGTGAAGGCATCGTCGGTCGAGGCGATGTCCTTGGTGGCGAGATAGTACCACACGCCGCCGGCGATCAGCGCGATCAGCACGATGATCATGATTGCGCGCACCCAAGGGCGGGCGGCGTTGCGGCGGCCCTCCTGCTTGACCTGGGCCTGCTGGTCGGCAGGCGATTTGGCGCCGCTCGCCTGGCGCTCGGCCGGTGGGGGCGCCGCCTCGCCTGGCCGGGCGGGCTGCTCGGCGCGGCTGAGCTGACCGCCTTCTAGATCCTCGTCGGTCCGGACCGGACCCTGCTGCGTGTCCATTGGCTCACCTGCCTGGGTCGTCCACGGGATGGATGACCGATCGGTCAGTTATGCCTGCCGGGGCAGGCAAGGCAAGAGCCTCGCGGCCACGGCGGCCGGCCGACGGCACACGGTTTAGTGGCTGAGGGCCTGGCTGCGCACCAGGCGGGCGTAGAAGCCGTCGGCGGCGATCAGGGCGGCGTGGGTGCCGGCCTCGACGGCGCGGCCCTCCTGCATGGCCACCACCAGGTCGGCATCGCGCACGGTGGACAGGCGGTGGGCGACGACGACGGTGGTGCGGCCGGCGCGCAGGCGGGTCAGCGCCTGCTGCACCAGCACCTCGCTCTCGGCGTCGAGCGCGCTGGTCGCCTCGTCGAGCAGCAGGATCAAGGGGTCGCGCAGCAGGGCGCGGGCCAGGGCCACGCGCTGGCGCTGACCGCCGGAGAGGCGCTGGCCGCCCGGGCCGACGATGGTGGCGAAGCCCTCCGGCAGGTCGGCGACGAAGGCGGCCGCGGCGGCCGCGGCGGCCTGCTCCATCTCGTCGCGGCTGGCGCCGGGCCGGCCGAGCAGGATGTTGGCGCCGACGCTGTCGTCGAACAGCAGCTGCTCCTGGCCGACATAGGCGATGGCGTTGCGCAGGCCGGCGAGGCCCAGGTCGCGCAAATCCTCGCCGTCGATGCTGATGGCGCCGCCGGCGACGTCGTGCAGGCGGGGAATGAGCGCCAGCGCGGTGGATTTGCCTGCGCCTGACGCGCCGACCAGGGCGACGGTCTGGCCGGGACGGGCCTCGAAGCTGAGGCCGCGCAGGCCGGCGCGGCCGTCGGGATAGATGAAGTGGACGTCGTCGAAGCGCAGGTGGCCGCCGCGGCCTGGCTTGGTCAGCGGCAGCGGCCGGGCGGCGGGCGGCTCGACGATGCGCGGCTCCTCGTCGATCACCGAGAAGACGCGGGCGAGGCCGGCCATGCCCTCCTGCAAGGCCGCGTTGAGCGAGCCCAAGGCGCGCAGCGGGCGCGAGGCGAGAAGAAGTGCGGCGACGAAGCCGGTGAAATCGCCGAGCGTGTTGCCGCCCATCGCGGCGCGCCAGCCGGCAAAGCCCAGCACCGCGGCGACCGCGGCGCCGCCCAGCACCTCGAGCACCGGGTCGACGCGGGCGCGGCCGCGGGTCATGCGCAGCAGCGAGGCGTAGAGCCGGTCGAAGGCGTGGTCGGCGCGTGCGATCTCGACCGCCTCCAGGCGGTAGGCGCGCACCGTGCGGGCTTGCGCGAAGCTCTCGTGCAGCATCGCGGCGGCCTCGCCCATGCGCTCCTGCATGCCGCCCGAGGCGCGGCGGACGCGGCGGCCGATGCGCTGGATCGGCACCGCGGCGAGCGGATACAGCGCGGCGGCGATCAGGCTGAACTGCCAGTCGAGATACACCATCGTGCCGACCAGGCTGACCACGGTCACGCCGTCGCCGAGGCTGTTGACGGCGCGGATCATCGCCTCGCGCACCGTCGTCGCGTCGGTGGTGAAGCGGGAGGCGAGCGTCGCCGGGGCCTCGCGCTCGAGGCGGGCGAGGTCGGTGTGGACGAGGTGGACGAACATCCGGCGCTGCAGCTCGCGGATGACGCGCAGCACCAGCTCCTGGACGAACACCGCCTGACCGTACTGGGCAGCGGCCTTGGCGATGGTGACGGCCAGCACGATGGCGGGGATCTGATAGAGGATGCGCGGGTCGTGCGCCTCGAACATCGACAGCGCGCGCTGGATGACGATCGGGTACAGGCCGGTGAGGCCGGCCATGATGGCGGTTAGCAGCAGCACGAGGAGCAGGCGGCCGCGGTGGCGGCGGATGTGCTCGCGCCAGAGCCGCCACATCAGGGCGCGCGTGGTCGTCTCGGGTGGTGCCGCAGGGGTCGGGGCGTCCATGGCTGGGCTGTAGCCAGGGGAGGCGAAGAAGGCCAGGGCCCTACAAAACTGCGATGGCCAAATACCGCAAGATCGGAGCAGTATCCATGTTTATCAATGGGTTACTGAAATCTTGCCCATAGGCAAGATACGATGTCCCAGCGGAGGCGCAGCCTCGGTGAGCGTGCTAGCACAAACACCGCATCGTCTCATGTGACCTGTTCAGGCAGGAAGGAAGAGGTTCTTTTTTGCAAAAAAGAACCAAAAAACTCTCCTCCGTTTGTCGCTGGTTCGCTGTTCGCGCAGTGATCAAAGTTTTTTGCTTCTTTTTTTCAAAAAAGAAGATCTTTCTGTCTACGGCGCCGCACGAGCGATGATGATTGCGGCGCGGCGGCTCTCCTGGGGCGAGGCGATGTAGTCGGTGCTGCTCAGCGCCTGCTGCTGGATGCGCGCGGCCGGCACGCCGTCGGCGACCAGCGTGTCGACGACCATCTGGGCGCGCAGGCCGGAGATCAGCTTGTTGGCCGCCTGGCTGCCGGAGGGATCGGCGAAGCCGCGGACCCAGACGGTGGCGGCGGGGTCGGCGGCGGCGCGTTGGGCGGCGCTGGCGATGGTCGATGAGGCGGCCGGGTCGATCAGCGCCGACCACAGGCCGAAGAATACCAGGATGCGCGGCGCGTCGGGCGGCGGCGGCGCGGCGGCGCAGCTCGCCAGGGCAGCGAGCAGCATGACGAGGAGCGGCGCTCGGATCAGGCGGGTCATGAAGCAGGTACTCCTGCCGGCGCCGCGTTGCGGCGGCCGGTCCAGTTGGTGATGACTTCGTGCACGCCGGCCGCGGCCTCGTTGGCGACCACCGAGGCCACCTCGCCCCAGTAATGATCGAGCGAGCCGGCGTCGATGTCGTGGCCCTGCGCCACGTCGCCGGCGACCTTGCCGGTGGCGGCCTCGGTGACCGTCCAGTGGATCTCGACCTGCTGCTGACCGCTCGGCACCGTGCTGACGGCGACACGGCCGCGCAGGATGAAGTCGGCATTGCCGATGCTGTCCTGCACGATGTCGCCCTGGTCGGGCAGCTTGAGGCGCACTTGCTGGGCGAGCACGCGGTTGCCGTCGCCGGGTGCGCCGGCGACGCCGGTGAAGAAGATGCGGGCGGGGCGGTTGACCAGCGAGTGCGGATCGCTCTGGCGCAGGCTGGCCTGGATCGCGGTCAGCGTGGTGACGATCTCGGGCGCGGCCTGCACGGCCGAGGCGGTGATGACGGCCGGGTCGCCATTGGCCCAGGCGGCGGCCGGCACCGGGGCGCCGTCGACGCTGCCCAGCGTCTTGCCGCTCGGGTCGAGCACGACGTAGCGCGGCTGCACCGTCGTGCCGGTGAGTTGGGCGTCCAGGCGCAGCGCCCAGTCGGCCGGGCGGGTGGGCGTAGCGACGGCGGGGATCTCGCGGGCGGCGAGGGCGCGGGCGGTCTGGATCGACCAGAAGGTGCTGGCCTGGGCGCCGAGCAGCGAGGTGGACGGGATCGGCACCGTCAGGCGCAACTCGGTGGGCTGAGCCAGGCGCATGGCGGTGGCGCCGGGATTGCCGGCGAAGGGCTGCGGGAAGGCACCACAGCCGGCAAGCGGAAGAAGGAGTAGGAGAGCGGAGGCAATGCGCACGTTGGTGCTTAGGCAAGATGAGCGAGGCAAGGCAAGGCGCAGCGTAGGCAAGGAGGCAGGAAGGCAAGGGGCTTTGCCCCTTGACCCCATCAAAGGCGGAGCCTTTGAAATCCAT
>CAXUCZ010000157.1:0-6540 GCA_964249675.1 uncultured Acetobacteraceae bacterium
CGCCGGCGGCGCGCACCATCTCGACGATCTTGCGGCTGGTGGTGCCGCGCACGATGCTGTCGTCGACCAGCACCACGCGCTTGCCGGCGAGCATGGCGCGGTTGGCGGAGTGCTTGAGCTTGACGCCGAGGTTGCGGATCTGGTCGGACGGCTCGATGAAGGTGCGCCCGACATAGTGGTTGCGGATGATGCCGAGCTCGAACGGGATGCCGCTTTCCAGCGCGTAGCCCATGGCGGCGGGCACGCCGCTGTCGGGCACCGGGACGATGACGTCGGCCTCGGCCGGCGCCTCGCAGGCGAGCTCGCGGCCGATGCGCTTGCGGGCCTCGTAGACCGGCATGCCCTCCATGACGCTGTCCGGCCGGGCGAAGTAGATGTATTCGAAGACGCAGAAGCGGGCCTGGCCGCGGGCGCCGAACGGCTTGATCGAGCGCACGCCCTGAGCCGAGATGATGACGATCTCGCCGGGCTCGACGTCGCGGACGAACTCGGCGCCGACGATGTCGAGCGCGCAGGTCTCGGAGGCCAGGATCCAGCCGTGCGAGCCGTCGGCGTGCGAGATGCGGCCGAGGATCAGCGGGCGGACGCCGAGCGGGTCGCGCACGCCCATCAGCGCTTCGTCGGAGAGCGCCACCAGGGAGTAGGCGCCGATGACCTGCTTGAGGGCGTCGATCAGGCGGTCGACGACGGTGGAGTAGAGGCTGATGGCGATGAGGTGGACGAAGACCTCGCTGTCGGTCGTCGATTGGAATAGGCAGCCGCGGCGCACCAGGGCGCGGCGGAGTGCGAGGGCGTTGGTGAGGTTGCCGTTATGGGCGACGGCGAAGCCGCCGAACTCGAAGTCGGCGTAGAGCGGCTGGACGTTGCGCAGCACCGTGTCGCCGGTGGTGGCGTAGCGGTTGTGGCCGATGGCGGAGATGCCGGGCAGGGAAGCGATTACGCGAGCGTCGCCGAAATTGTCGCCGACGAGGCCGAGGCCCTTCTGCATGTGGAAGCGCCGGCCGTCGAAGGAGACGATCCCCGTCGCCTCCTGACCGCGGTGCTGCAGGGCGTGCAGACCGAGCGCGGTGAGGGCTGCCGCATCCGTGACGTTGAAGACGCCGAAGACGCCGCACTCCTCGTGCAGCGTGTCCGCCTCTCCGGCCATGTCGTCGTCGGCCGGGTTGTCGTCGGGTCGCTCGTTCATCACGGCATCCTCACTCGCGGACCGGGGCGGCATCGGGCTGGGTGGTCGGCCGAGCCGGGGTCGCGTGCAGCTCGTCAGTAGCGCCCGGCGCGGCGGCGGGCGGCGGCGCCAGGGTCGGGCGATAGGCCTTGGGCAGGCGATCAGCAGTCCAGACAGCGCCGGCATAGACGAGCGGCATGCCGCGCGCGTGCTGCACGACCGCCGGCCATTCCTCGGCCGGGATCACCAGCCCGACGAGGATGTAGGCAAGCACCAGGACGACTGCACCCCTGGCGACGCCGAACAGCAGCCCCAGCGTGCGATCCAAGCTGCCGAGAACGGAGATTTGAATGAAGCGGGCGCTAAGATTGGCCAGCACGGAGAAGAGGATGAGCAGGACGATGAAGCCGATCGCGTAGGCGAGGATGTCGCCCGTGGTCGGGTCGGAGAACCATCCGTGCGTGGTCGGCGCGAGCAACGGGTAGAGCTGGACGGCGCCCCAGGCGGCGATGATCCAGGCCAGCAGGCCCAGCACCTCGCGCACCAGGCCGCGCACCAGGCCGGCCAGGGCGGAGATGGCGAGCACCGCGAGAGCAATGCCGTCCACATAGGTCATGGTGCGATCCGACTCGCCCTTTGAAGCGTGCGCGCGGACGTATAGAGCAAGAAGGTTACAGAAAGAAGAAAGGCCAGGAGCTCTGCTCCTGGACCTCGCTGGGGGCGGCGCCCCCAGACCCGCATCACTCGGAGTCCAGATGGGCTCTTTCTTGCTTGGCGAAGCCGTTCAATCCTGCTTCGCACACCATCGCAGTCCGCTCGGAAGCACGTATAACAAATGGATTTTAAAGGCTTCGCCTTTAATGGGGTCCAGGGGCAAAGCCCCTGGCCGTGTCTTAAACTGCTGAAGGGCTGAGCTGCACGGCGATGTAGGGCACGGCGACGCCGCCGGCGATGACGTAGCCGGGCGAGGGGAAGCTGGCGGGCAGGGCGCCGGTGGCGGTGGCGCCGGCGCCGGCGACGCCCAGGGTTGCGGCCTGGCCCATCAGCGCCTTGGGGGTGACGCCGCCGAGCTGGCTGAGGCTGCTGCCGCCGGCGGCCATGCAGGCCAGCATCGGCGCGGCGGTGCCGGCCGATTGCAGCTGCGCGGCGATCCAGACGATGCCGCGCGAGAGCGGGATGGAGGCGGGCAGGGTCGCGATCGCCTCGCCGGCGACGTCGGTGGAGGCATGGCCGGCGTCGACGATCAGGGCGCCGGGCTGGCCGGCGTTGTCGGCGTAGAGGCCGAGCTGGATGGTGGTGCCGCCGGCGCCGGCGGTGGCGACGAGGACACCGAAGGCGGAGAGGGTGATGGTGTCGGAGGTGACGGCGTAGGGGATGGCGGTCAGCGCGGCGGCGGTGGGCGCCTGGTCGGTGGTCTGCGCGGTGGGGCCGTACCAGCGCTTGGTCTGGAGCGGCACCACCGGATGCGCGGCGGCGTAGCTGTAATCGCGCCAGTTGATTGTCGTCGTGCCGCCGGCGGTGTTCTGGAACAGCGCCGCCCGGTTTGAGTTCACGCAGCCGACCGAGCCGGCCAGGTTGATGGCGAGCGGGCCGGCGAACGCGTTGCGGAAGATCGCCGTCGGGGAGCCGGTCGCCGCGTCGTAGAACACGCGATAATTGATGATCTGCAGCTCGGCCGGGGCGCCGTCGAAACGCAGGCCGGAGGCGAAGTTGGCGTTGTCGCGGTAGTAGGCGAAGAAGTCGATGATCTCGACGCGGCCGGACTGGGCGATCTGGATCGGATAGGCATTGAAGCGCTCGGCGGTGCAGCCGATCATCCGGACGTAGTTGGAATTGGCGAAGTTGTAGCCGCACTGGACGTAGGGCGCGTTGACGGCGCGGCCGTCGCCGCGGGCCGAGCAGTTGCGATACTCGAGCCGGTTGTTGCCGGTGGCCGAGGCGATCACCGCGACGAAGCCGTTCTGCTGGAAGTCGATGGCGTGGCAGTCGATGTAGGTGATGGTGTGCAGGAAGGTGGCGGCGAGGTTGGTGGAGCCGTCGATGAAGGCGTCGACGGCGTCGATCACCTGGCAGTCGATGTAGCGGGTGCCGAAGCTGCGGTTCTGGAAGCCGACCGAGCCTGAGGTGTTGCGGTTGACGTGGCTGGGGCCGTGCACGACGCAGTTCTCGTAGGTGAGGAAGTAGCAGCCCCAGTGATTGTCGAGGCCGGCGTTGAAGCAGTCGCGCACGACGCAGTCGTGGATGTGGCAGTGCTTCGGGTTGCCGCGCACCCAGGTGCCCATGTACTGGTAGCCGCCCCAGTAGACGTTCGTCGTGACCGCGTGCCGGCAGTTGCCGCCGCGGACCGAGACGCGGGTGCCGTCGGTCGAGCCGCCGAGCTCGACGCCGTAGCCGTAGGCGCCCTCGCTGAGGTTGGCGTCGTTGGGCAGCTTCTCGATGAAGACCGAGACGTCGCCCTGCCAGCAGGTGAGCAGCTGCAGGCAGCGCGTCCAGGCGTTATGGATGGTGAAGTCGCGGATGATCGGCTGGTAGAGGCCTTGCAGAATGAAGGCGGGCTGGCGGTTGGCGACGCCGACCACCGCGTCGGTGTCGCCGCTCGCGTCCACCGACAGGCCGTCGAGGATGAACTTGGCCTGGCCGAAGAGCTGCATCTGCGGCGAGGCGGCATAGGTGTCGTAGATGCGGTCGGCGGAGATGACGAACGGCATTGCGGCGACCTGGCCGAAGGTCTTGCCGCCGACGACGAGGTTCTCGCCGACCACGAAGCTGCCGGTGATGGTGTTGAACACCAGGGTGCCGCTGGCGCCGTCGACGAGCGAGCGGATCAAACCCACGGCGCTGGATTTGGCGCCGCTGACGGTCTGCTGCTCGGCGAACTGGCCGGCGACCCCGCCGGTGTAGGCTAGGCCAAGGCCCTGGATGCGGAACAGCTGCGATTGCCAGACCTGGGCGGAGGTGATGCCGGTGTTCGGCACGCCCGAGACCGGCGGCGACCACGGGTAGGCGTTCTGCGAGGAGAGCAGCCAGACCTGGCCCTGCTGCATGCCGGCGACCGAGGGGACGGTCAGCGTCGTCTCGGTCACCGCCATGTCGGTGAACTCGTTGCCGGTGACGGCGCCGATGAGCGCGGTGCCGATGGCGCTGACGGCGACCGCGGGGCCGGGGGTGCGGTTGACGGTCAGCACGCTCTTGGCCAGCTGGTGGACCAGGGTGCCGGAGCCGGTGAGCCAGACGTCCTCGTCGGTGATCGACAGGCTGACGACGTAGCGGCCGGCGGGGACGAAGACGGGCACGGCGAGGCTGGCGGCGGCTGCGATGGCGGCGGTGAAGGCGGCGCTGTCGTCGGTCGCGCCGTCGCCGACGGCGCCGAACCAGCGGACGTTGAGGCTCGGCTGGGCGCCAAGCGCCACGATCCAGCGGCCGGCGCCGGTGCTGCCGGCCGGGGCGATAACGGTGGCGCCGTTATCGGCGGCGGTGCTGGCCGCGCTCCAGTAGGCCCAGCGGTCGGCGCCGTCGCCGGGGGTCGTCTGGCCCTGGACGAGCACGGCGGACGGGCTGCCCGATCCGCCGGGAACAAGGGCGCGCAGGGCGCCGAGGCTGGCGGCGGTGGCGGCCGGGTTCGGGGTCTGGATGACGACGGTGGTCGAGGTGCCGGTGCTCGAGCCGCCGGTGGCGGTCCCGGTGTTGCTGCCGCCGCTCGTCGTGGTGCCGCCATTGCTCGGCGGCGTCGTGGTGCCGCTCGGCAGGTTGATCAGCACGACGTCTTCAGGATGGGCATTCAGAGCGGCCGTCATCGCGGCCGGATCGGTGATCAGGGCGCCGGTGACGTAGCCGTCGAAGGCCTGCTTCACGAGGAGAGCGGTCTGCGTCGCCATGCCAAGTTCTCCACTTGTTCATGGCGGCATTTCGCTGAAGATCGGGATCGTCCCAAGGGAAGGCTTCTTTTTTGCAAAAAAGGAAGCAAAAAACTTCCGTCCGCGCTGTCGCGCGCCAAGCCGGACAGACCTCTACCGGGTGAAAAGTTTTTTGGTTCTTTTTTACTAAAAAAGAACCGCTTGCTTACTTGCCGGTGAACTGCCTGACCAAGTCTTCCAGATGCCCGATCTGGTCGAGCTGCAGTCCCTGGATCGCTGCCGGCGGTCTCGACCCTCGCGCCACGCGTCGCGGCAGCACGGCGCGGTCGAAGCCCAGCTTCTGGGCCTCCTTGAGCCGCGCCTCGGCCTGGGCGACCTGGCGCACCTCGCCGGAGAGTCCGACCTCGCCGAAATAGACCGAGCCGGGGCTGGTCGGCGTCTCGGTGGCTGCCGAGGCGAGGGCGGCGGCGACGGCGAGGTCGGCGGCCGGCTCGGAGACGCGCAGCCCGCCGGCGATGTTGAGATAGACGTCCGAGCCGGTCAGGCGCAGGCCGCAGCGGGTTTCCAGCACCGCGAGCAGCATGCCTAGGCGGCCGGCTTCCCAGCCGACGACGGAGCGGCGGGGCGAGCCGCCGGCGTTCGGCGCCAGCAGCGCCTGCACCTCCAGCAGCACCGGGCGGGTGCCTTCGAGGCCGGCGAAGACGGCGCTGCCGGCGACGTTGCCGCGGCGTTCGGCGAGGAAGAGGGCGGAGGGGTTGGCGACTTCGGCGAGGCCGCGATCGGTCATCTCGAAGACGCCGATCTCGTCGGTGGCGCCGAAGCGGTTCTTGGTGGCGCGCAGGATGCGGAACTGGTGGCCGCGGTCGCCTTCGAAGTGCAGCACCGCGTCGACCATGTGCTCGAGCACGCGCGGGCCGGCGAGCGTGCCCTCCTTGGTGACGTGGCCGACCAGGATGAGGGCGAAGCCTTGCGACTTGGCGAGCCGGATGAGCTCGAAGCCGGCCGAGCGGACCTGGGCGACCGAGCCGGGGGCGGACTCGAGGGTGTCGAGCCACATCGTCTGGATGGAGTCGATCACCACCGCGGCGACGTCGCGCTCGGCGGCGAGGCTGTCGGCGACGTCGCGGACGTTGATCGCGGCGGCGAGCTGCAGGCCGGCCTCGGCGACGCCGGATCGTGAGCCGGCATCAGGGATGCCGAGCCGCCGGGCGCGCAGGCGGATCTGGTCGATCGACTCCTCGCCCGAGACGTAGAGGACGCGGCGGCCGCGGGCGGTGAGGCTGGCGGCGGCCTGGAGCAGCAGGGTGGACTTGCCGATGCCGGGGTCGCCGCCGACCAGCACGGCGGAGGCGGGCACCAGGCCGCCGCCGAGCACGCGGTCGAGCTCGGCGATGCCGGTCAGGTCGCGCGGCGGCGGCTCGGCGGTGCCCTCGAGGCCGACGAAGGCGACGCGCCGGGCGCCGGGCTTGGCCGCGGCGGCGGCGAGCCCGGGGCGGTTCTCGGCCGAGGGCTCCTCGACGA
>CAXUCZ010000158.1:0-6532 GCA_964249675.1 uncultured Acetobacteraceae bacterium
ATGGGGTCAAGGGGCAAAGCCCCTTGCCTTGCCCGTCCTTGCAAGGCTGACGAGGGCGGCGACGAGGGACACGCCGGCCGCGGTCAGCACGGCGTCGCGCGAGCCGCCGTTGCTGGCGAGCGCGAAGATCAGCGCGACCAGGCTGGCGCCGATGGTTTGGCCGAGCAGGCGGGAGGTGGCGAGCATGCCGCTGGCGCCGCCGGAGCGGGTGCGTGGGGCGGAGCCGATCAGGGTGCGGTTGTTGGGGGTTTGGAACAGCCCGAAGCCGAGGCCGCACAGCGCCATGCGCCAGGCGACGGCGGGCGCGCCGGCGGCGTGCGGCAGGGTGCCGACGGCGGCCAGGCCGATGGCCAGCATGATCAGGCCGAGAAAGCCGAGGAGTGCCGCAGGGACGCGCTCGCAGAGCCGCCCGGACACGGGGGAGATGACGGCGACGGCGAGCGGCCACGGCGTCATCAGCAGCCCGGTGGCGACGACGCCGACGCCAAGATCGCGCTGCAGGAAGAACGGCAGGGCGACGAAGGCCAGCGCCTGGGCCAGGAACGAACAGATGGAGGTGGCGCAGGACAGCGCGAAGATGGGGATGCGCAGCAGGTCGATCGGCAGCAGCGGCGCCGCCAGATTGAGTTGGCGGCGCACCAGGATCGTGCCGGCCAGGGCGGAGGCGACGAAGCTGGCGATGGCGATCGTCCGGCCTTCGCCATGGGCGACGTCGTCGAGGCCGACGATGAGCAGGCCGAGGAAGACGGCGTTGAGGGCGGCGCTCGGCACGTCGAAGCGGTGGCTGGCGAGCGGCGTGCGGGGTAGGCTGCGGATGGCGATGACGAAGGCGGCGGCGCCGACGGGGACGTTGATGGCGAACAGCCACGGCCAAGGGGCGACCGCCAGTATGCCGGCCGCGACCGTGGGGCCGGCGGCGGCCGAGATTGACACCACCATCGCGTTCAGGCTCAGGCCGCGGGCGAACAGCCGCTGCGGATAGACGAAGCGCACGAGGGCGCCGTTGACGCTCATGATGCCGGCGGCGCCGACGCCTTGCAGCACGCGCGCCAGGCTGAGCGAGACGAGGCCGCTCGACAGGGCGCAGCACAGCGACGCGGCGGTGAACACGGCGAGCCCGACCCGGTAGACGCGCGCATAGCCGACGATCTCGCCGAGCGAGGCCAGCGGCAGCAGGCAGATGGTGATGGAGAGCTGGTAGGCGTTCACGACCCAGATGGAGCTCGACGGCGTCGCGTGGACGCTGCGGGCGATCGAGGGCAAGGCGACGTTGGCGATCGAGCTGTCCATCACCGCCAGCACGATGGCGAGCCAGATGGTGATGTTGGCCCACAGCCGCTGCGGCGGCGGCAGGCCGTCACGCTCGGGCGGCGCGGCGGCGGGCTCCGAAGGGGCCTTCCGGCGCGGCTCGGGCAGGACGACTGTGTCGGCGGGCATGACTGCTCATGTGCCGCGCGCGGCCTGACGGTCAACAGGCTGCGGGATCGAGCGGGTTGCAAACGGCGCCTCGGGGGCGCTTATTTCCGTCGACGGCTGGGGTGCCGGTGGCGGATGCCGGCTGAGATCACACCCACGAACCTGTCTGGTCCTGACCAGGGAAGGAAGACCGTGAGCAATCATCGAGGTCAGGGTCAAGCGTCGCTGCCGAGTGTCGCCATCATCGGCGGCGGCGTGGTGGGGCTTGGCCTCGCCTGGCGGCTGGCGCAGCGCGGCTGCCGGGTGGATTTGTTCGAGCGCGACCGGCTGGGTGGCGGGGCCAGCCACGCCGCTGCCGGTATGCTGGCCGCCGGGGTGGAGAGCGAGCCGAGCGAGACGGCGCTGCATGGCCTGGCGGCGCATAGCCAGGCGCTGTGGCCGGGCTTTGCCGCCGAGCTCGAGACGGCGGCGCGGATGCCGGTCGAGCTGCGGCGCGAGGGCACGCTGCGCCTTGCTTTGACGCGCGACGATGCTGAGCAGCTGCGGTTCTCGGCCGAGTTCCAGCGCGGCCTCGGCGTGCAGCTCGAGTGGCTGAGCCCCGCGGAGGCACGGCGGCGCGAGCCGGCGCTCGGCGCTCAGCTTGCCGGCGGGGTGTTCAGCCCGAACGATCACCAGGTCGACAACCGATTGGTCGTGCAGGCGCTGGCCCGGGCCTGCCGCGGCGCCGGCGTTGGTTTGCACGAGGAAGAGCCGGTGCTGGCCGTGCACAGCCGCGATGGCGTCGCGCAGGGGGTCGTGCTGGAGGACGGCCGGCACGAGGCCGATGTGGTGGTGATCGCGGCCGGGGCGTGGTCGGGCGTGATCGAGGGGCTGGAGGCGCCGATGCGGCCGCCGGTACGGCCGGTCAAGGGGCAGATGCTGGCGCTGCGCATGGACAAGGGCGAGCCACTGCTGCGCCATGTGGTCTGGACGCCGCAGGTCTACCTGGTGCCGCGCCGCGACGGTCGGCTGCTGGTCGGCGCCACCGTCGAGGAGCGCGGCTTCGACAACGAGCTGACCGCCGGCGGCGTGCTGGCCTTGCTCGATGGCGCGTGGCGGGCGGTGCCGGCGGTCGAGGATTTGCCGATCCAGGAGATGTGGGTGGGCCATCGCCCCGGCTGCCGCGACGATGCGCCGGTGCTCGGCGAGAGCGGGCTGCCGGGACTGCTGCTGGCGACCGGGCATCATCGCAACGGCGTGCTGCTGACGCCGGCGACGGCCGAGCTGATGGCGGCGCTGATCGTCGAGGGTCGTGCGGACGAGCGCCTGGCGCCGTTTGCGCTTTCACGGTTTGCCGATGGCATGGTCGCGGCTGGCGCCTCGTGATCACCGTCAACGGCGAGGCGAGCCAGGCGGCCGAGACGCTCGGCGCGCTGCTCATGGCGCGCGGCATCGACAGCCCGCGTGGGATCGCGGTGGCGGTAAACGGCGAAGTGGTGCCGGCGGTCGCCTGGGCGGCGACGCGGCTCAGCGAGGACGACGCGGTGGAGATCGTGCGTCCGTTCGGAGGCGGCTGATGGATACTCAGACGATAACACCGAGCGGGCTGACGATTGCTGGCCGGCCGCTGTCCTCGCGGCTGCTGCTCGGCTCGGGCGGTTACCCCAACCAGCAGGCGCTGCTCGACAGCATTGCCGCCGCCGAGCCGGCGATGGTCACGGTGGCGCTGAGGCGGATCAGCTTGGAGCGCTATGCCGACAGCCTGGTGCAACTGCTCGACGGCCGCGCGCCGCTGCTGCCCAACACCGCCGGCTGCGCGACGGTGCGCGACGCGCTGCTCACGGCGAGGCTGGGGCGCGAGGCGCTGGGGACGAACTGGGTCAAGCTCGAGCTGATCGGCGACCGCGAGACGCTGTATCCGGACGTGGTCGCGCTGATCGAGGCGACCGAGACCCTGGTGCGCGAGGGCTTCGTCGTGCTGCCCTACTGCAACGACGACCCGGTCGCCTGCCGGCGGCTGGCCGACGTCGGCGCGGCCGCGGTGATGCCGCTCGGCGCCCCGATCGGCACCGGGCTCGGCATCCTCAACCCGCATCAGATCGCCCGCATCTGCGCAACCAGCAGCGTGCCGGTGATCCTGGATGCCGGGATCGGCACCGCCTCGGACGCGGCGCAGGCGATGGAACTCGGCTGCGACGCGGTGCTGCTCAACACGGCGGTAGCCGGCGCGCGCGACCCGGCGTTGATGGCCTGCGCCATGCGCCGGGCAGTGGTGGCGGGGCACGATGCGCGGCGGGCGGGGCGCATTCCGGCGCGCAACCAGGCGGAGCCCTCCAGTCCTAAGCTGGGGCTGGTGGGGAGCTGAGGCGGAAGGCAGGGCTATCCCGGACCCGCCGGGGCCCGTGGCGGCCCCGGTTTGATTTAGGTCAGCGGCGGGAGCCTTGCGTGGAGCTTCCGAGTTCGGTGCTGTTGATTACGGATCGGTTGCGGGTTGGGGGGTCGCCGCTGGACGTGACGCGCACGGCGCTCGGCGTCGGCTGCGGCTGGATCAGCTTGCGGGAGAAGGACCTCTCGCCGGGCGAGCGCATCGGCGTTCTCGAAGAGTTGCTCGCCCTCACCCGCCCGGCCGGCGCGACCCTCTGCGTGCATGACGACCTGGCCGCAGCCGCGATCCTCGGGATCGGCCTGCACCTGCCGGACGGCGCCGACTTGGCCGCCGCGCGGGGTCGACTTGGGCCGCACGCGCTGATCGGCATCTCCGCCCATGACGCCGGCGGTCTCGCGCGTGCGGCCGGAGGCGCCGATTACGCGACGCTCAGCCCGGTCTTTGCGACCGCGAGCAAGCCGGGCGCGACGCCACTCGGCCCCGGAGCGTTCAACCGGCTTGCCGCCGCGGCGATGGTGCCGGTGCTGGCGCTAGGCGGGATCAACGCCGGCAACGCCGCGCAGTGTCGCGGCGCCGGCGTCGCCCTCATCGGCGCGCAGGACGACTTGCCGCTGCTGCTGGCCCGGTCCGCCTAGCCATCGGCGCACCGCCTCGGTGCGCGCCTCCGTCAGACGGCTGAACAGCCAGGCCAACGGGATCACGATCGCGGCCAGCGCCAGCATGGCGGCATGCCCGGCCAATGGCGGCAGGCGCAGCGCATCCATCCGGCTGCCGGTCCAGAGCGCGAGCAGGCCGTGGATGATCGGCACGTGCACGAGGTAGAGGCTGAAGGAGAACCCGGCGAGGGTTCCGGAAAGGCACTGCGCCCCGGCCGGCACCGGCCGCGCGTCGCCGGTCGTGGTCAGCATTGCTGCGGCGAAGCTTGTTGCGACCAGCAGGTTGACCGCGCCGCCCAGCCTCGGCAACAGCAGCGGATAGGCGAGCAGCACGGCCACTGCGACGATCCAGGACAGCGGACCAAGCCGGCGCGCGTGTCGCTGCCTGGGCGTGTATGACCGCAGCGCCGCTCCCAGCAGCCAGGTCAGGAACAGGCGTGGCACCCGGGGATTGCTGAGCCAAAGCGCGCACAGCATCGCTGCGGCGGCTCCGAACAGCGACCAACGGAGGACGGCATGGCGGCCGCGCAGCAGCGGCGCCAGCAACAGCGGCGCCAGGACGTAGTAGGCGCCCTCGCAGGCGAGGCTCCAAAGCGGGCCGTTGCTGCCGAGGGTCGACACGGTGATCGTCTGCAGGCAGAGCAGATTGCCGAGCACCGTCGCGGCGGCGTAGCTCGCCGTCGCCTCCTGCCCCGGCACCGGGCTGAGACCGACCAGCGAGACGCGGGCGCTGTCGAGCGCATAGCCGAGTGCGAGCGCCGGCAGCAGCACGACATAGAGGCGGGTTGCGCGATTCAACGCGTAGCGAGCAAAGCGGAAGCGGCCGCTCCGCATGTCCAGAACGATGCCGCCGCCGATCAGGTAGCCGCTGAGCACGAAGAACCAGATGACGGCGGCCGGTCCTGCACCCTCCAGCAACCCGAGCAGCGGGCCGTTGGCGCCAGGGGCGAGGCAGGCGGTGGAGAGATGGTAGGCGAGGACGAGGGCCGCCGCGACCCAGCGCGTCGTGTCGAGAGCGAACGAGGTGCGGGGCGCTATGCCTTGCATGAGGCGAAAGTTTTAGGCTGGCACAATCTAGGATGGAAGAGCGTGTTCTTTTTTGAAAAAAAGAACCAAAAAACTTTCATTCGTTTAGCGTGTTGCTGAACGTTAGGTCATTATCGGGCAAACGTTTTTGCTTCTTTTTTCAAAAAGAAGCGCTCGCTTCCTACTCCGCTGCCTGCCGCTGCTCTCCCGCGACGCGTGTGCGCTGCCGCAGCGTCACCCACTCCTCGGCGGCGGTCGGGTGGATGCCGATCGTGCGGTCGAAATCGTGCTTCGTGGCGCCAGCGGTGATCGCGATTCCTAGGCCCTGCATCATTTCCGGGGCGTCCTCGCCGATCATGTGCGCGCCGAGGATGCGCTGGCTCGCCTGATCGACCACGAGCTTGAGGAAGCTTGGCCGGTCCCGGCCGGTCAGCTTATGGCGCAGGGCGGTGAACTCGGTGGTGTAGATGTCGACCAGGCCGTTCCGGGCGGCCTCGTGCTCGCTGAGGCCGACGGTGCCGATCGGCGGCGAGGAGAAAACCGCTGTCGGAACGGCGTCAAACGACCAGCTGCGCGGCGGCTGGGCGCTGAACAGGCGGTCGGCGAGGTGGTGTCCTTCGGCGATCGCGACCGGGGTGAGGTTGAGCCGGTTGCTGACGTCGCCGATGGCATAGATGTGCGGCACCGAGCTGCGGTTCTCGGCATCGACGACGATGCCGCCGCGCTCGTCGATAGCGACGCCGGCGGCTGGGAGCGCGAGCTGCCTGGTGTGGGGGACCCGGCCGAGGGCAAAGAACACCAGGTCGCTGTCGAAGTGCCGGCCGTCGCTCAGCGACAGACGCTTGCATGCGCCGACCTGCTCGACCTTGTGCAGCTTGATCGAGGTGTGCAACCGGATGCCGTTGGTTTGCAGGGCGCGGGCCAAGTGCTGGCGGATCTCGTGGTCGAAGCCGGCAAGCGGCAGGTCCTGGCGGTAGAGCAGGTCGACCTCGGAGCCGAGGCCGGCGAAGATGCCCGCGAACTCGATGCCGATGTAGCCGCTGCCGACGAGGGTGATGCGGTCCGGGCG
>CAXUCZ010000159.1:0-6440 GCA_964249675.1 uncultured Acetobacteraceae bacterium
GCCCGCTTCGACGCCTTCTTCATGGCCGACCACCTCGCGGTGCTGAACATGCCGATGGCGGCGCTCAAGCGCAGCGCCACCGCCACCTCGTTCGAGCCGCTGACCCTGCTCTCGGCACTCGCCATGGTCACCGAGCGCATCGGCCTGGTCGCCACCGCCTCGACCACCTTCGACGAGCCGTACCACATCGCCCGCCGCTTCGCCTCGCTCGACCACATCAGCGGCGGCCGCGCCGGCTGGAACGTCGTCACCACCTCCAACCCGGACGCGGCGCTCAATTTCGGCCTGACCGAGATGGTCGATCACGACGAGCGCTACCGCCGCGCCCGCGAGTTCCACGCCGTGGTGACCGGGCTATGGGACAGCTGGGCCGACGACGCCTGGCTGCGCGACCAGGAGAGCGGCATCTTCTTCGACCCGGACAAGCTGCACGTGCTCGACCATCGCGGCGAGCACCTCTCCGTCCGCGGCCCGCTCAACATCGCCCGCCCGCCTCAGGGCTGGCCGGTGATCGTGCAGGCCGGCGCCTCCGAGGCCGGCCGCCAGCTCGCCGCCGAGACCGCGGAGGTGATCTTCGCCAGCGGCACCACCATCGAGGCCGGAGCGAGCTTCTACGCCGACATTAGGCGCCGCACCGTCGCCTTCGGCCGCGCGCCCGACGCCATCAAGATCCTGCCCGGCGCGCTGTGCATCGTCGGCCGCACCCACGCGGAGGCGGTCGAGCGCCAGCGCCTGCTCGACAGCCTCGTGCATCCGGACAGCGGCGTGCCGAACCTGTCGATGCGCCTCGGCGTCGACGCCTCGGGCTTCGACCTCGACGCCGAGCTGCCGGACATCCCGCAGAGCAACGCCAGCCAGACCAGCCGCGACAGCCTGCTCGCGCTGTCCCGCGCCGAGCACCTGACCGTGCGCGAGCTGGCGCAGCGCATGGGCCGCTTCGGCGGCCTGCAGATGGTCGGCACCGCCGCCGAGATCGCCGACACCATGCAGCTCTGGCTGGAGAGCGAAGCCTGCGACGGCTTCAACGTGATGTTCCCGACGGTGCCCGAAGGCCTCGACGACTTCGTCAACCTGGTGGTGCCGGAACTGCAACGACGCGGCCTGTTCCGCACCCAGTACGAGGGAACGACGCTGCGGGAGCATCTCGGACTTAAGCGGCCGAGCAATCAATTCTTCTGAAGAAAAGAAGCAAAAAACTTCTGTCCGCTGTCACCGTCATGCGGCCGGAGACCCGCTAAACGGGCAAAAGTTTTTTGGTTCTTTTTTTCAAAAAAGAACCCCTTCCCGGCCCGCTCAGGAAAGTCCCCGCAGTCCGCAGCGACAGCGCCATGATGGTCAGCGCCGGGTTCGCCGCCAGCGAGCTTGGGAACACCGAGTTGTCGCAGATCCACAGGTTCTCGACGTCGAAGCTGCGGCCGAACGGGTCGACCACCGCGCTGTCTCCGTCTTGACCCATCCGGCAGGTGCCGATCGTATGCGCGGCGCGATCCATCGACCAGATGTCGCGCGCTCCCGCCTGCTCCCACGCCGCCGTCATGAAGCGCACCGCGTGCCGGCTCATCCGCCGCTCGTTCTCGCCGTAGCCGAAATGGATCAGCGGCTTGCGCATGCCGAGCCCGTCCACCTCGTCGGCCAGCTCGAGGAAGTTCTCGTCGCGCGCCGTCACGTCGCCGTTGATGCCGATGCCGGCGACATGGTTGAAGCCGTCGACGGCGTCGACCAGCGCCTGCCCCCACAGTCCGCGCGCCCGCGCCACCTGGTCGGACCAGGTCACCGGCACGATGCCGAGGCTCTGGGTGATGTAGCCGCCAGCGAAGTCCGCGTCCGGCGCGCGCAGCATGTCCTCGCTGATCAGCGAGGCGGGAAACCCCTTGTTCGGCCGCATCTCGGGCTCGAACGTGCCCCAGACCTGGGTCGCCACGTGCGCCATGTAGTTGCGCCCGACCTGCCCGGAGCCGTTGGCCAGGCCCAGATGCAGCAGCAGCCGTGGCGTCTCGACCGCGCCGGCGCAGAGAAACACCGCGCCGCAGCGCTGCCGCCGGTCGATGCCGCTGGGGCCGCCCTCGCGATAGACGACGGCGGTGATCCGCCCGGCGGCGTCGCGCTCCAGCCCGTGCACGCGGCACTCGGGCCGGATCTCGGCGCCGGCGGCCAACGCGAGCGGCAGGTAGCTCACGTCCATGCTCGCCTTGGCGCCGTTGCGGCAGCCCTGGTGGCAGTAGCCGCAGGCGATGCAGGCGTGCCGCGTCCCGTGTCCTGCCTGCTCGAAGTCGCGGGAGACGGCGGCGACCGGGGCGTGGCTTGTGCGCACGCCGAGAGCGTCGCAGCCGCGCCGCATCGCCTCGGCCGGCGCATTCAGCGGCACCGGCGGCAGCGGGTAGCCTCGCGCCGGCTCCCAGGGGTAGCTCGACGGGCCGGAGACGCCGAGGAACGCTTCGACCTCCTCGTAGAACGGCACCAGGGCGGCGTAGTCGAGCGGCCAGTCGGTGCCGACGCCCTGCTCGGAGCGCAGGCGCAGGTCGCGCGGGTCAGCGCGCGGACAAAAGGCGCCCCAATGCAGCATCGAGCCGCCGACGCCGGTGCCGCTGTTGTTGCCGCCGAAGGCCTGCGGCATGGCGCCGGCGGAGAGCCGCTCGTCGAGCCAGTAGATTTCGCTCGCCGTCATCTCGTCGGCGGTGAACTGCTCCGGGTCGTGGTTGCGGCCGGCCTCGAGCGCGACGACGCTGAGCCCCGCCTGCGCCAGCTTCGCCAGCAACGGGGCGCCGCCGGCGCCGGTGCCGATCACCACCGCGTCCACCGTGTCGGTGAGCGCATGGCGGCGCATGCCGTCGAGCCTCATCGGGATGCGTCCCGGACAGATTGCGGCTCCCAGGCCTCGCGCGCGCCGATGCCGAGCGCGGCGAAGCTCGGCTTCGGCTCGCCGTCGCCGCCGTAGAACACGCCGCTGTAGCCCATGCGGGCAAGCGTCGTCGGATGGGCGACGTAGAGCCTCACGAGGTCGGAGCGGAGGTCCTGGAACCACAGCGCCAGTGCGTCGGGCTGAAGCGCGCCGGGTGGCAGCCCGCCTTCGCCTGCGCGCCGCAGCAGCGCGTCCTGACGCTCGCCGTCCAGATCGACAAAACCAGCGCCATGCTCGGCCAAAGCTGCCGCCTGCAGCGTGTCCAGAGCGAGACGGTAGGCCTCCGCATCGGGCGGCAGCGCGGCGAAGCGCCAACCGTCGCCGGGACCCGACGCGAGCTGCGCGTCAAGACGCGCCGCCAGGTCGAATGCCGCCGGCAGGGGCTGCGGCAGCACCCGCTCGGCCACCGTCCGCAGCACGGCGAGCGCGGCAGCGGAGAGCGCGGCGGCAGGCTGCCCGGGCTCGTCGGGCTGCCCGCGCGCGCGCAGCACGGCGCGGGTGCGCGTGCTCGTCCGTTCGCCGTCGATGAGCGCCTGGTAGCGCTGCTCCAGCCCGGTCGCGGCACGAACGGCGTGCGCCGCGATCAGCCGGGCAACCGCGTCCGGGCGCTCCAACGGCAGCAAGTGGCCGGCATCCGCCAGGCTCACCAGCGTCGCCGCGGCGAAGTGCGGCGCCATCAGCCGATGCTGCGCCGCCGGGCCGAGTGCCGCGTCCGCCGCGCCGGCGACGATGAGCGTCGGCAGGCGCAGCACGCCGACGCGCGCGCTCCAATCCTCCAGGCTGCCGGCCTCAAGCCAGGCGCGCCAGGCCGCCGGGTTCGCCCGCCTGACGTCAGCCACCGCCGCGGCCGCCGCCTCCGCCGCGAGCGGCGCGCCGACATTCCGCTCGACATAGCGGCTCACATCGGCATCGCACGGCGCCGCGGGGCCGCCGAACGAGTCCAGCATCTCCCGCCGCTCAGCCGCGTCCATCGGCTCGGGGTTCGGCGGCGACCCGGCCAACAAGACGAGTCCGAACAGGCCCTCAAGCCCGGCCCGCCCATCCTCGGCCCGGCGCGCCAGCACGGTTGCCACCTTGGCGCCCATGCTGTGCCCGGCCAGCATCCACCTGCCCGGCGCCGCTGCGGCAATGCGGGCGGCGACGACGTCGACCATGTCGGCAACCGCATAATTCTGCGCCTCAGCGGCGGCCTCGCCGAACCCGGGCAAGTCGATCGCGACGCCGCGGATGTCGGGGAGCCGCGCCAAGACACCGTCCCAGGATCGCGCGCTGCCGCCAAGAAAATGCAGGTAAAAGACGGTCAGCGGTCCGTCGGGTGGTATCGGCACGGTCATGCAGGCTGATCTGGGGCCACCCCGCGGGATGAACAGGTCGGAGGATCGGCCCGCCCGGCTCAGTGGATGGTTTGCGTCAGGCTGCCATCATGCAGCAGATAGGCGAGGCTGATCAGGCTGGTCGCCACCTCGCGCTGCCCGGCGTCCTGCGCCTGGTCCGCCAGCCGGACGAGCGCGCCGAGTTGGCCGGCACGGTCTAGACTCGTAACGACCGGCTTGGCGAACCAGGTCCGCAGTCGCAGCCTCGTATTGGAAACCCTCAACCTCATCGCCGTTATACTGGATAAGCCCTCCGGCAGATGCAGTGCGTGGCCTTTTCTGTTGGCGTTGTCGGCCTCGCGGGAGCAACACTGCGCCGCCGCAGTTGGAAGCCGCTCATGACAGAGAATGACGACAGCCAGGCAAGCCGCTCGTCGCTCGGCCCGGCCTCGAGCAACTGGGGGTCCGACGTTGGACCCAGCGACGACCTCAATGCCCATCTCGGCATGATGGTGGAACGCCTGCGCCTGCGCCGGCAGATGAGCCAGGACGAGCTGGCCGCCGCCATCGGCGCGACGCCCGACGAGGTCCTCGCCTACGAGAGCGGCGCCGAGCGCATCCCACCGGAACGGCTGCTCAGGATCGCAAACCTCCTCCAGGCGCCGCTCAGCTCGTTCTTCGCCGACCTCGAGTAGAAGCGAGCCAAAGCAAGGCCAGGGCTTTGCTCCTTTGGTGTCCGTGCCGCATAGCGAGGCCGGTGCGGTGGCGAGGCAGAATGGATAGGCTTCGCGAACAAGGAGGCGGGTCTGGGGGCGCCGCCCCCAGCGGGTCCAGGGCGGAGCCCTGCCTTTCCAGCCTAGCTGCGCGCGTGAAAATGCTCATACACCCGCTTGGCGGTCTCCCGGCTGATGCCCGGCGCCGCCTCCAGATCCTGCAGCCCCGCCTGCTTCACGCCGCGCGCCGAGCCGAAATGGTTGAGCAGCGCCCGCTTGCGCGCCGCTCCGATGCCGTCGACCTCGTCGAGCTCGCTGGTGGTCAGCGTCTTCGAGCGCCCCGCCCGATGGGTGGTGATGGCGAACCGGTGCGCCTCGTCGCGCAGCCGCTGCAGGTAGTAGAGCACCGGGTCGCGCGGCGGCAGCTGGAAGGGTGCCGCGTCGCCGGTGTGGAACCACTCCCGCCCGGCGTCCCGGTCCGGCCCCTTGGCGATCGCCACCAGCTTCACGTCGGTGACGCCCAGGTCGTCGAGGATCTTGCGGGCGGCGGAGAACTGCCCGGCGCCGCCGTCGATCAGCACCATGTCCGGCCAGTCCGGCGGCGTGCCGAGCTCGCCCCCCTCTTCGCGCTGCGCCTGCTCCTTCAGGGCACGGCCAAAGCGGCGCTCCATCACCTCGCGCATCATCGCGAAGTCGTCGCCCGGCGCGATCGGGCCGCGGATCGCGTATTTGCGATACCCCGTCTTGGTGAAGCCCTCGGGCCCGGCGACCACCATCACGCCATAGGCGTTGCGGCCCATGATGTGCGAGTTGTCGTAGGTCTCGATCCGGCTCGGCGGCCCGGCCAGCCCGAACAGGCTCGCGACGCCGTCCAGCAGCTTGGCCTGCCCCGCGCTCTCCGCCAGCCGTCGCTCCAGCGCCTCGCGGGCGTTGGTCTCGGCGTGGCGCATCACCGCGGCCTTCTCGCCCCGCTGCGGATGGCAGACCTCGACCCGCCGATGCGCCTTCAACCCGAGCGCCTCCTCGAGCAGCGCCGCCTCGTCGAGCTCGTGGTTCGTCAGGATCAGCGGCGGCGGCGGCTTGTCGTCGTAGAACTGGGCGATGAAGGCGCTCAGCACGTCGGCCGCCTCATCGCCCTTGGCATGCGTCGGGAAATGCGCGCGATTGCCGTTATTGCGCCCGCCGCGCACGAAGAACACCTGCACGCAGCTTTGCCCGGCGTTCTGCCAGACCGCGATGATGTCCGCGTCATCCAGGCTCGCCGGATTGATCACGCTGCTGCCCTGGACATGGGTCAGCGCGCGGATGCGGTCCCGCAAGGCGGCCGCGCGCTCGTATTCGGTGTTCTCGGCCGCAGCGGCCATCTCGTCGGACAGGTCGCGCTGCACGTGGGCCGCCTTGCCGGACAAAAAGGCGCGGGCCTGGGCCACCAGGCGGGCGTAATCCTCGCTTTCGATCTTGCCCACGCAGGGCGCCGAGCAGCGCTTGATCTGGTGCAGCAGGCAGGGGCGGGAC
>CAXUCZ010000160.1:0-2584 GCA_964249675.1 uncultured Acetobacteraceae bacterium
AGGCGCTGGGCATCACCGGCATCGTGCTGACGCGGATGGACGGCGACGCGCGCGGTGGCGCGGCGCTGTCGATGCGGCAGGTGACCGGGGCGCCGATCAAGCTGACGGGGTCGGGCGAGAAGATCGACGCGCTGGAGGAGTTCCACCCCGAGCGGGTGGCTGGCCGCATCCTCGGCATGGGCGACATCGTGGGCTTGGTCGAGCGGGCGTCCGAGACGATCGACCAGGTTGAGGCCGAGACGCTCGCGAAGAAGATGATGCGGGGGTCGTTCGACCTCGAGGACTATGCGGCGCAGTTGCGGCAGATCGGCAAGATGGGCTCGCTGTCGGGGATACTCGGGATGCTGCCGGGTGTGGGCAAGCTGAAGGAGCAGATCGAGGGGGCGAACCTCGACACGACGGTGCTGAAGCGCCAGGCGGCGATCATCTCGTCGATGACGATCAAGGAGCGGCGCACGCCGGACCTGATCAAGGCGAGCCGGAAGAAGCGCATTGCGGCGGGCTCGGGCAGCACGGTGCAGGAGGTCAACCGGCTGCTGCGGCAGTTCGACGACATGGCGACGATGATGAAGCGGATGAACAAGCTGGGGCAGAAGGGGCTGATGCGGCACGGCCTGTCGGCTCTGATGCCCAAAGGGCAGCAACAGCAACGTAGGCCTTATTAAATGGGGTCTGGGGCCTTCCGGCCCCAGCCGGTTCAGGGCAGAGCCCTGGCCTTAATCTTTCTGTGGAGACGTTATGAGCCTGAAGATCCGTCTTGCCCGTGCCGGCGCGAAGAAGCGACCGTACTACCACATCGTGGTGGCCGACAGCCGCAGTCCGCGGGACGGGCGCTTCATCGAAAAGGTGGGCAGCTACAATCCGATGCTGCCGCAGGAGCACGCCGACCGGCTGCGGCTGGTGGATGAGCGCATCACCCATTGGCTGAGCCACGGCGCGACCGCGACCGACCGGGTGGCGCGCTTCCTCGGCAATGCCGGGCTGGCGCCCAAGCCCGCGTATCGCGAGCAGCCGATCCAGTCGGCGCCGAAGAAGAAGGCGCAGGAGCGCGCCAAGGCCGAGGCGGCGGCGAGCTGATTTGACGGCCTCGGACACCATTCTGCTGGGCGTTGTCGGGCGGCCGCATGGCGTGCGCGGGCTTGTTCACGTGCACAGCTACACCGCCGAGCCGGCCGACCTTGCGGGCTACGGGCCGCTGGTCGATGAGCGGGGCGGGCTGTGGACGCTGCGCTGGCGCAGCGAGGGCGTGGCCGAGTTGTGCGACGCCGGCGGGCGGGCGGTGGCGGACCGAAGTGCTGCAGAGCGGCTGACCAACATGCGGCTCTATGTGCCGCGTGAGCGGCTGCCGCCGACCGATGCGGACGAGTTCTACCTGGCCGACCTGATCGGGCTGGCGGCGGTCGATGCGGACGGCAAGCTGCTGGGGCGGGTCGGCGAGGTGCATGATTATGGCGCCGGGGTGAGCCTCGAGATCGCGCCGGTTGAGGGCGGGGCGGCGCTGCTGCTGCCGTTCACGCGCAGCGCGGTGCCGGAGGTGGACCTGGCGGCGCGGCGGGTGGTCGTGGTGGCGCCGCAGGAAGTGCGTTTGGCGGTCGGGGGCGCGTCGTGAGCGCGGCCTGGTCGGCGACCGTGCTGACGCTGTTTCCGCAGATGTTTCCCGGCCCGCTCGGCGGCTCGCTGGCGGGGCGGGCGCTGGCGGCGGGGCTGTGGCGCTGCGAGGCGCGCGACTTGCGCGCGGGCGTCACCGACCGGCACGGGCGGGTGGACGACACGCCGTTCGGCGGCGGGGCGGGCATGGTGATGCGGCCCGATGTCGTCGCTGCGGCGCTGGATGGCCTGCCAGCGGACCAGCCGGTCGTCTATCTCACGCCGCGCGGCCGACCGTTCGTGCAGGCCGACGCGGCTCGGCTTGCCGCCGGCGCCGGCGTGGCGCTGCTGTGCGGCCGCTACGAGGGCGTGGACCAGCGCGTCTTGGAGGCGCGCGGCGTCGAGGAGCTCAGCGTCGGCGACTACGTGCTGTCCGGCGGCGAGCTGGCGGCGATGGTGCTGATCGATTGCTGCGTGCGGCTGCTGCCCGGCGTGATGGGCGCGGCCGAGAGCGCGCTGGAGGAGAGTTTCGTCGGTGGGCTGCTGGAATATCCGCAGTTCACCCGGCCGGCGGAGTGGGACGGGCGGCCGGTGCCGCCGGTGCTGCTCTCCGGCAACCATGCGGCGATCGCCGCCTGGCGGCGCGCCGAGGCGGAGCGGGCGACGCGCGAGCGCCGGCCGGACCTTTGGGCGGATCACGTTGCTCGACAGGAAGGAAGGCCAGGGGCGTCC
Source organism: uncultured Acetobacteraceae bacterium (assembly GCA_964249675.1). Taxonomy (GTDB): domain Bacteria; phylum Pseudomonadota; class Alphaproteobacteria; order Acetobacterales; family Acetobacteraceae; genus CAXMMR01. The sequence continues at coordinate 2,320 of CAXUCZ010000160.1, forward strand.
CCTCCGCGGAGCCCCTCCGACTGCCGCTGCGCGGCAGCCGGAACCTTGGTACCCACTTCGCCCCCGGACCCGATAAACGGCGAAGCCTCTCGTGCCGTTCAATACGCGGAATGACGACCTCGTGTCTTAACAGATGGGGTCCGGGGCCGCGGGCCCCGGCGGAGTCCAGAGGCAGAGCCTCTGGCCTTTTCTGAACCACTTGGCTGCAAAGGAACTAAGACGATGAACATGTTGCAGGAGTTCGAGCAGCGCGAGGTTGAGCGGC
>CAXUCZ010000160.1:2594-6409 GCA_964249675.1 uncultured Acetobacteraceae bacterium
TCGTCGCCACTCGGCCGATTCCGGTGTTTGCGCCGGGCGACACGGTGCGGGTGAGCGTCAAGGTCGTCGAGGGCGAGCGCACGCGTGTGCAGGCCTATGAGGGCGTGGTGATCGCGCGCTCGAACAAGGGGCTGAACAGCAACTTCACGGTGCGCAAGATCAGCTACGGCGAGGGCGTGGAGCGGGTGTTTCCGCTGTACACGCCGCAGATTTCGCTGATCGAGGTGCTGCGCCGCGGCGACGTGCGGCGGGCCAAGCTGTATTACCTCCGCGGTCGGCGCGGCAAGTCGGCCCGCATCGCCGAAAAGGCGCGCGAGGTTACCAGCGCAGCAGAGTAGGAAAAGCGCTTCTTTTTTGAAAAAAAGAAGCAAAAAACTTCTACCCATTATCGTTATGTAACCGGGCGGCTTTTCTTATCGGTCAAAAGTTTTTTGGTTCTTTTTTTCAAAAAAGAACCTCTTGCTCGCTACATCATGAGGCCTGACGATGCTCCAGGGTCCGCGCACGTTGTTCGACAAGATCTGGGATGCGCATGTCGTGGACCGGCTCGATGACGGCACGGCTGTCCTGTATATCGACCGTCATCTGGTGCATGAGGTGACGAGTCCGCAGGCGTTTGCCGGCCTGCGCGCTGCCGGGCGGGGCGTGCGGCGGCCGGAGGCGACGCTGGCGGTGCTCGATCACAACGTTCCGACGGCGGATCGTGGAGCCCGGATCGCCGACGACGACAGCCGCACCCAGGTCGAAACGCTGCAGCGCAACGTCGCCGAGTTTGGGGTGCCGTTCTTCGACCTGCTCGACCAGCGCCAGGGCATCGTGCACATCGTCGGGCCGGAGCAGGGCCTGTCGTTGCCGGGCATGACGATCGTGTGCGGCGACAGCCATACCTCGACGCATGGCGCGCTCGGGGCGCTGGCGTTCGGCATCGGCACCTCCGAGGTGGAGCACGTGCTGGCGACGCAGACGCTGCGCCAGATGCCGGCGCTCAACATGCGCGTCACCGTCGAGGGTGTGGCCGGGCCCGGGGTGACGGCCAAGGACATCATGCTGGCGATCATCGGGCGCATCGGCACGGCCGGCGGCACCGGGCACGTGATCGAGTTTGCCGGTGCGGCGATCGAGGCGCTCGACATGGCCGGGCGGCTGACGCTGTGCAACATGTCGATCGAGGCCGGCGCGCGCGCCGGGCTGATCGCGCCGGACGAGACGACGTTCCGCTACGTCGCCGGCCGGCCGTATGCCCCCGCCGGCGCGGCGTTCGAGCAGGCGGTGAGCTATTGGCGCACGCTTGCCTCCGACCCCGGCGCCCGTTACGACAGGAGCGTCGTTTTGCAGGCGGAAGAGATCGCGCCGATGGTGACGTGGGGGACGAGCCCGGAGGCGGTGCTGCCGATCAGCAGCTGCGTGCCCGATCCGTCCGCGGTGGCGGACGCGTCGGCGCGGGCGCAGATGCAGCGCATGCTCGACTACATGGGGCTTCGGCCGGGCACCCGGCTGGATGGCCTGCCGATCGACGTCGTGTTCATCGGCAGCTGCACCAACGGGCGGATCGAAGACATCCGGGCGGCCGCCGGGATTGCGCGGGGCCGGCGGGTGGCCGAGGGCGTGCGGGCGCTGGTCGTTCCGGGCTCGGGGCTCGTCAAGCGGCAGGCGGAGGCGGAGGGGCTCGACCGGGTGATGCTGGACGCCGGCTTTGAGTGGCGCGAGCCGGGCTGCTCGATGTGCCTCGGGATGAACCCCGACAAGCTCGCTGCCGGCCAGCGCTGCGCGAGCACCTCGAACCGCAACTTCGAGGGGCGTCAGGGTCCGGGCGGACGCACCCACCTGCTCTCGCCGGCGATGGCGGCGGCGGCGGCGGTTGCCGGCCACCTGACCGACGTGCGGGCGTTCGGCTGATGCGGCCGTTCACGACCCTGACCGGCGTTGCCGCGCCGCTGCCGCTCGCCAACGTCGACACCGACAAGATCATTCCGGCGCGGTTCCTCAAGACGATCACCCGTGACGGCCTCGGCGTGCACCTGTTCGACACCCTGCGCTACGACGCCGCGGGCGCCGAGCGGGGCGAGTTCGTGCTCAACCAGCCGGCGTACCGGCACGCCGAAATCCTGATCGCGCATGAAAACTTCGGTTGCGGATCGTCGCGCGAGCACGCGCCCTGGGCGCTGCTCGATTTCGGCATCCGTTGCGTGATCGCGCCGGACTTCGCCGACATCTTCTACAACAACTGCTTCAAGAACGGCATCCTGCCGATCGCGCTGCCGCGCGCGACCTGCGACCTGCTGATGGCCGACGCGGCGCTCGGCGGCAATGCCCGGCTCAGCGTCGACCTGGTGCGCCAGGTGGTGGTGCGTCCGAACGGCGAGACGATCGGCTTCGCCATCGATGCGGCGCGCCGGGAGATCCTGCTGGAGGGGCTCGACGACATCGGCCAGACGCTGCAGCGGGCGGGCGCGATCGACGACTATGAGCGCGCCCGCTTTGCCGCCTTGCCTTGGCTGCCGGCGATCACCGGTGTCTGAGGCGTCACAGGATCACCCGCGTCCGCACGCGTTGAGGAGACCGCCGTGGCCAACAGGAAGCTTCTGGTTTTGCCAGGCGACGGCATTGGCCCCGAGGTGATGCGCGAGGTCAAGCGCGTGGTCGACTGGATGGCGCGCCGGCGCTCGGTGAGCTTCGACATCACCGAGGACCTGGTCGGCGGCGCCTCGATCGATGCGCATGGCGTGCCGCTCACCGACCGCACGGTCGAGTTCGCGCGCGCCGCCGACGCGGTGCTGTTCGGCGCGGTGGGCGGGCCGAAATGGGAGGGCGTGGGCTTCGACAAGCGGCCGGAGTTGGCGATTCTGGGCTTGCGGCGCGAGCTTGGGCTGTTCGCCAACCTGCGCCCGGCCATCGTGCTGGACCCGCTGGCGGATGCCAGCACGCTGAAGGCCGACGTGGTGCGCGGGCTCGACCTGATGATCGTGCGCGAGAGCACGGGCGGGATCTATTTCGGCGAGCCGCGCGGGATCGAGACGCTGGCGGACGGACGGCGGCGGGGCGTTAACACCGAGGTCTACGACACCAACGAGATCGAACGCGTGGGGCGCATCGCCTTCGAGCTGGCGCGGCGGCGACGCGGCGCGGTGTGCAGCGTCGACAAGTCCAACGTGATGGAGAGCGGCCTGCTGTGGCGCCAGACGATGGCGGCGCTGCACGAGACGGAGTTTGCCGACGTGGCGCTGAGCCACATGCTGGCCGACACCTGCGCCATGCAGCTGGTGCGCAACCCGCGCGACTTCGACGTCATCGTCACCACGAACCTGTTCGGTGACATCCTCTCCGACCTCGCCTCGATGCTGACGGGCAGCCTCGGCATGCTGCCCTCGGCGACGCTGGGCGTGCTGCGGCCGGAGGGCCAGCGGCATGCGCTGTATGAGCCGATCCACGGCAGCGCGCCGGACATTGCGGGCCGCGGCATCGCCAACCCGTTCGGGCAGATCCTGAGCTTTGCGATGCTGCTGCGCTACTCGCTCGACATGGAGGCGGACGCGCAGCTGATCGAGCAGGCCTGCACGAAGGTGCTGGCGAACGGGCTGCGCACCGCCGACGTGATGTCGCCGGGTGCGGCGCGGGTCGGCACCAGCGTGATGGGCGAGGCGGTGCTGCGCGAGCTCGACAAGCTCGCGGCTTGAGCCCGTTCGATCATGCTACCGGGGCGGCCATCTGACGCCTTTGACCCACCCCACCGCCGTCTCGAACGGGCCCCGGTTCCGTAGACGGATGGGGTCTGGGGCCGTGGGCCCCAGCGGAGTCCAGAGGCAGAGCCTCTGGCC
>CAXUCZ010000161.1:0-1678 GCA_964249675.1 uncultured Acetobacteraceae bacterium
CCTCGGGGCGGTGCAGGCGGGCGGGCACGACCGGGTGGAGCGCAGGCCGCGCCGGCGGCTTGTGCGACGGCGGCGCGTGGTGCTCCGGCGGCGCATGGTGGGTGATCACCGCGTGGTGCAGCGGCGGGCGGTGCGGCAGGCCGTGATGCAGCGTTGGCAGGGCGAGCTGAGAGGTGGTGTGGCCGGGGCGCGAGACCGGGTGGACCCGCAGCGCCCGGCTCCAGTCGGGCTGCTGGGCAGGCTGCGCGACGGCGGCCGAGGCAACGAGGCAGAGGGCAGCCGACGCGAGACAACGGGACATGCAGCTTGGGTGCCAAGCGCCGCCCGCAGCGTCAAGGCAGCTTGAGCAGGCCGCTAGATCGAGATCATCTGCCCATCGCCGACGGCCTCGAGAAACGTGGCGACGCCGGCGACCAGGACCGGCTCCCACAGCGCCTCGGGCGCGATGTCCTCGGCGCGCAGCCCGGTCTCGCAGCAGACGAAGGCGACGCCGGCCTCGCGCGCCGCCTCGCGCAGCTCGCCGAAGCCGACCACGCCGCGCCGGCGCAACGCTGCGTCCCGCCCGACATCGTCGAGCCCGGACCAGTCGGCGCACAGCGCGTGGCAGCCGCCGTTGGTGGCAAACAGGGTGACGGCCCGGCCGAGCGCCGCCGCGCCTGCCGCCATCACCAAAGCGTAGTGCGCCCGGTCATGGGCGCTGGAGAGCAGCAATACGCCGAGAGGTCGAGAGGTCATGATCACGGGTCCGCACCGACACGGGCGCATACTGCGCAGGCTGGGTCGGGACGCAATCGGATCACACGAAAGCGTGTTTGCAGCGCGTCCCAAGTCAGCAGCCGGCCGGACAGGCTCTCGCCCAGGCCGAGCAGCTCCTTGATCGCCTCGGTCGCCTGCAGCGTGCCCATCACCCCGGTGACGGCGCCGAAGACGCCGGCCTCGCTGCAGGATGGCACGGTCCCGTCCGGCGGCGGCTCGGGGTAGAGGCAGCGGTAGCAGGGATGCTCGGGGCCCTCATGCGGCTTGAACGTCGAGAGCTGGCCCTCGAAGCGCAGCACCGCGGCGCTCACGAGAGGGCGAAATACCGCAAGACAGGCGTCGGCGACGGCGTAGCGGGCGGCGAAGTTGTCGCTCGCGTCGCAGACCAGGTCGTATTGCCGCACCAGGTCGGCGGCGTTCGCGGCGTCCAGCCGCACGGCGTGCCGCTCGACCCGGACCAGCGGGTTAAGCGCGGCGACGGCGTCGGCCAGGCTGTCGACCTTGCGCCGGCCGAGGGCGTCGGTGCGCTGCGCGACGTGGCGCTGCAGGTTCGACAGCTCCACCACGTCGTCATCCACCAGGCCGAGGGTGCCGATGCCGGCCGCGGCCAGATAGAGCGCCAGCGGACAGCCCAGCCCGCCGGCGCCGACGATCAGCACCCGCGCCGCGCGCAGCCGCGCCTGGCCCGGCCCGCCGATCTCGTCGAGCAGGATGTGGCGCGAGTAGCGCTGGATCTCGTCCTCGGTGAAGTCCATCCCGGCTATATGGGCGCTCGAGGCATCATGGAGTCTCGTCCGAGACGCGCGGTCGTCGCAAGGACGGCCGCGTGCACCTCTAACGCTGCCACAAGGTGATGATTCCGCCGCCGGCCATGATAAGCAGACCGCCGACGACGATCGGCAGGGTCGGCGCGGTCTTGAAG
>CAXUCZ010000161.1:1688-6330 GCA_964249675.1 uncultured Acetobacteraceae bacterium
AGGTTGATGAGCTGCGCGACGACGAAGAAGGTCGCGACGTAGGCGCCGATCAGACGGCCCCAGTCGAGCGGGGCGAGGTTGAGCGTCAGGCCGTAGCCGTAGAGGATCGCGCCGCCCGCCAGCATCAGGCCGGCCCGCGCGGCCAGGTCATGCGGCTTGAGGCCGATCCGGATGATGGCGTCACCGCCGGCCTCAAGGCTCGTGGCCAGGATCAGCAGCAGGATTGGAGTGAGATAGCCCACGCGGGCAGGATCCTTTCAAGGCAAGGCCAGGGGCTTTGCCCCTGGACGGGCACCCATCGCACTCTTGCGAGGGACCCGGCCGCTGAGGCCTGACGCCCCAGATCCCGATCACATCAGACCAGGCTCCGGACGCGCTCTTTGTAGAACGCGATGATTTCCATGATGTCCGTCGCAGAGGCCGAAGCCCTGTCCGCTTGCGGGTCGCGCTTGAGAAGATCGTCCAGGACCGTCTCGAACGGAGTCGTTTCGACGTGCCTGCCGACAACTTCCAGCTCGAGCTGGTTCGCGCGGAGCCGTCCATGCACCAGCAATCGGCGCCACTCGATGTTCGGCCAGCAACTCTCGCGCAGATGGGTGACGTTCACGCCCGTGAACTTTTTCTCCACGAACTTCTCGGCCCTGCTGGTGATCACGGCTCGTTTCGCGTCCGGCACGCTCAGGTCGTGCGAGATGGCAGATTTTTCCTTTTCTTTGAGTTTCGGCCCGAGGTGATCGACCGGCCTGAAACTGACCTGAACTTCGACGTGCCACCCTTCGATGCTGCCGTCCTTGGGTCGGACACCGAGCAGGTCGATCTCGGTGTTCCCGAGCCTGGCGCCTCGCACCGTCATAAAGCCCTGCCGAAACATCCACTCGGCCACGACAAGTTCCGCCGCCAAAGCCATATGAGGGCCCTTAAGTTTCGGGGTCTGGGGCCTCACGGCCCCAGCGGGTCCAGGGCAGAGCCCTGGCCTTTCTTACTCTGCCGCTTCTTTACTTGCTGCCGGCAGTCGCGCGCGTAATCGCCGGATGCGGCGGGCGTCGGCGTCGAGGACGCGGAACTCGATGCCGGAGGGGTGACTGATGACTTCGCCGCGGGCGGGGACGCGGCCGACCAGAGTGAAGACGAGGCCGCCGACGGTGTCGAAATCGGCGTCGTCCTGGGCGAGCGGGCGGCCGAGGCGGGTTTCGAACTCGGTGATCGGCAGCCGGGCGTCGAGGTCCAGCGTGCCGTCGGCGCGTTCGGTCAGCATCGAGCCGGCGAGCTCGTCGTGCTCGTCGGCGATGTCGCCGACGATGGTCTCGACGAGGTCCTCGATGGTGAGCAGGCCGTCGATGCCGCCGTATTCGTCGACCACGAGGGCAAGGTGCATGCGGGCCTGGCGCATCTGCAGCAGCAGGTCGAGGACCGGGACTTGCGGGGCGACCATCAGCGGGCGGCGCAGGATGGTGCGCAGCTGGAAGGTCTCCGGCCGGCCGCGATAGGCGAAGACGTCCTTGATGTGGATCATGCCGAGCACGTCGTCGAGCTGCTCGCCGAACACCGGCAGCCGCGAGTGGCCCTCGCGGCGGATCTGCTCGAGCGCGGCGTCGAGGGTGACGTCCGCCTGCATGGCGACGATGTCGGCGCGCGGGATCATGACGTCGTCGGCGGTCTTGCCGGACAGGCGCAGGACGTTGTCGATCAGCAGGCGTTCCTGGCGGTCGAGCTCCGGGGCATTGCCGGCGGCATGCGGGATCTCAGCTTCCTCCATCAACTCGGCGATGGATCGGCGCAGGCCTTCGCTGCGCCGGCGGCGGCCGAGCAGGCCGACGAGCGGGCGCATCAGCGGCAGGCGGAACAGCGGTGGTTTCGGGCCGGGCGCGGCGCCGCTCACGGCGCGGCCTTACGGGTGGGTCGGGGCGCGGCGTGCAGCGGCGGGCGCCAGGGGTTCGGCACGCCGAGGCGGTGCAGCAGCCGCGCCTCGGCCATCTCCATGCGCCTCGCCTCGCCGGGGCCGTGATGGTCGTGGCCGCCGAGGTGCAGGGCGCCGTGCACGATCAGGTGGGCGACGTGGTGGGCCGGCCGGCGGCGCTGCGCGAGGGCCTCGCGGCGGATTGTGCCGAGGGCGAGCACGATGCCGCCGCCGGACTCGCCGGGCATGGCGGCGAAGGTCAGCACGTTGGTCGGCTTGTTGCGGCCGCGATGGCGGGCGTTGAGGCGGCGGACGGCGCGGTCGCTGCTCAGGACCACGGTCGCGATGCCGCCGGCGAGGCGGGCGGCGCGGCTGGCGAGGCGTTCGGCCTGCGGCACCAGGCGGCGCCAGAGGCGGCACTCGACCATGACCTCTGGGATGATGTCGGGCGCCGCTTCGCTCCAGAGTTCCGCCAGCCTGTCGTCGGCGATGGCGGTCCGGCTACTTCGAGGTTCCATCTGTCTCCGGGCGCGTCCTGTGCCGGGAGGTGTCCCGCTCGGCCGCCGCGCGCTGATCATAAGCGTCGACGATGCGTCCGACCAGCGGATGGCGCACCACGTCGCGGACGTCGAAGCGGGCGACGCCGATGCCGGCGACGCCCTCGACCGTGTCGATGGCGTCGCGCAGGCCGGAACGGGCGCCGGGCGGCAGGTCGACCTGGGTGAGGTCGCCGGTGATGACCATGCGGGTGCCTTCGCCCATCCTCGTCAGGAACATCTTCATCTGCGCCGGGGTGGTGTTCTGCGCCTCGTCGAGGATGACGAAGGCATGGGCAAGCGTGCGGCCGCGCATGAAGGCGAGCGGGGCGACCTCGATCTCGCCGGTGCCCATGCGGCGGATCACCTGCTCGCCGGGCAGCATGTCGTTCAGCGCGTCGTAGAGCGGGCGCAGATACGGGTCGACCTTTTCCTTGAGGTCGCCGGGCAGGAAGCCCAGGCGCTCGCCGGCCTCGACGGCGGGGCGGGACAGCACGATGCGGTCGACGCGGCCGGCGAGCAGCATGGCGACGGCTTGGGCGACCGCGAGGTAGGTCTTGCCGGTGCCGGCGGGGCCGAGGGCGAACACCATCTCGGCGCGGCCGAGCAGCTCCATGTAGGCGTGCTGGCCGGGGCTGCGCGGGCCGACGGCGCCGCGGCGGGTGCGGATCGCGGGCAGGTCGGAGAGCGGCAGGCGGGGATTGCCGTCGGGCGCCTCGGCCATCCGGATCGCCGCGTCGACGTCGCCGAGCTGGACGCTCTGGCCACCCTGCAGGCGCTGGTAGAGGCTGGTCAGCACGTGCTGCGCCGCCTCGACGCGAGCCGGCTCGCCGCTGATCGCGACACGATTGCCACGACACGACACCCGCACCCCGAAACCCTGCTCGATGCGGACCAGGTGGCGGTCATGATCGCCGAGCAGCAGCCCGAGCAGGGCGTTGTCATTGAAGTGCAGGGTCGCGCGGCCGGGCGCGGCATCAAGGCTGGGGGGCCGGGGCGGGGCGAGGATGGTCAAGCGCAGGCTCTCTCCTGAAGATGTCCGGCCGGCCGATCCCGTGCGAGATCGAGGGTGGCCGACAGGGAATTGGGGTGTCCGGCGAGGATCGTCACCGGCGTCTCGCGCCCGGCGAGCGCGGCGGCGGACAGGCCGGGCGGCAGCTCGACATGCACCGGCTGCAGGTAGGGCGAGCGGCCGCCGGCCTGGTTCGGCCGGCGGCCCGGGCCGGTGAACAGCACCGGCAGGGGCAAGCCCTCGCAGGCGCGGTTGAAGGCGTGCTGCTGGTCGCGCAGCAGCGCCTGCAGCGATTGCAGGCGCTCGTCCTTGGCCGCCTCGGCGACCTGACGCGGCGCGCCGGCGGCGACCGTGCCCGGGCGGGGCGAGTATTTGAAGCTGAAGGCCTGGGCGAAGCCGACCTCGCGGATCAGCGCGAGGCTTGCGGCGTGGTCGGCATCGGTCTCGCCGGGATGGCCGACGATGAAGTCCGACGACAGCGCAAGGTCGGGGCGGGCGGCGCGCAGGCGGTCGACCAGGCGGCGATAGTCGTCGGCGGTGTGGCGGCGGTTCATCCGGGCGAGCACCGCGTCCGAGCCGGACTGCACCGGGAGGTGCAGGAAGGGCATCAGCTGCGGCACGTCGCGATGGGCGGCGATCAGGTCCGCGCTCATGTCTCGCGGGTGCGAGGTGGTGTAGCGGATGCGCAGCAGGTCGGGGATGTCGGCGAGGGCCTGGATGAGGCGGCCCAAGCCCCATGCGCCGCCGTCCGGAGCAGCGCCGTGCCAGGCATTGACGTTCTGGCCGAGCAGGGTGAGCTCGCGGGCGCCGGCGGCGACCAGGCGGCGCGCCTCGGCCAGCACCGCCGCCGCCGGGCGGCTGGCCTCGGCGCCGCGGGTGAACGGCACCACGCAGAACGAGCAGAACTTGTCGCAGCCCTCCTGGACGGAGAGAAAGGCGGTGAGCCCCGGCGGCGCGGCGGTGGTCTCGGGCAGGTGGTCGAACTTGCTCTCGATGGGAAAGTCGGTGGCGATCACGGCGCCGGCGGCGCGCGACGCCTCGGCGACCATTTGCGGCAGGCGATGGTAGGTCTGCGGGCCGAGCACGATGTCGACATAGGGCGCGCGGGCGATGATCTCCGCCCCCTCCGCCTGGGCGACGCAGCCGGCGACCGCGAGGATGGTGGGCCGTCCGTCCAGCGCACGCGCCTCCTTGACC
>CAXUCZ010000162.1:0-6240 GCA_964249675.1 uncultured Acetobacteraceae bacterium
CGACCAGGTCATGCGTGCCCATAGCGGCCTCGCTGGAGCCGCCGCCTATGGCCGCACCCGGGTCCGGCCGATCAACTATCGCTAGCGACCGCGCGACCTGATGCCCGTCTCGACGCAGGTCTGCAACCGCCGTCGCCCTGGCGCCGTTCTGGTGAGAGACGGCCGGCGCCTCGCTGGTCCGGAGTGTCAACGATGCGCATTATCCCGGCCGTGACCCTGCTCGCGGTTCTCGCGGCGACACCATTGGTAGGCCGGGCGCAGACCGCGCCCTCCGGCAAGCTGACCGACGCGCCGATGCCGGACGAGGCCGTTGGCGACAGCCGCGGCGGGCCGAGTGTCGGCACGATCGGCCGAGCGGCTCCGGACGCCTCCGCCGGCCGCAGCCGCGGCAACGGTTCTGCGAGTCGTCCCAACGTTCTGTCGCCGGATGGCGCCGGCGCCTACAACAGCGTCACGCCCACCACGAGCGACACCCGCGTGCTGCCCGGCACGACCGGCGCCAGCGCGACGGTGGGGAGTTCCGCGGGCGGCCCTGGGGCGATCGGTCTCGGCGGCACCGGCGCCGGCGGCAGCACGGGTCTGGGCACCATCGGCAGCACCAACAACAACACCAACCTGCACTGACCGCGCGTCGTCGGCGACGCTTGGCGCGAGAGTAGCGTAGACCGGCCCGGCGGCTCGCGCCGCCGGACCGTTGTTCTCTTAGATCTTCGGCTTGACCGTTTCGGTGACGACCGGGCGCGTCGTCGCGGTCGTGGTCTGACCCGGTATTTGCTCGATCTCGACCTCCTCCTTGCGGACGGTGTCGCGCACCGTCTCGGTGCGATCGGTCGCCTCCTTGCGCAAGCCGACCTCCTCGTAAACGCGCGCCGTCTTGGAGACCACCGCCTCCTCGGCCGACGCCGTCATCTCGATCGTCTTCTCGGAGAACTCGTCGGCCGCAAGCGAACGGCCGTCCGTCACCGGATGACGCTCGAGCGTCACCGTCTCATCATGCAGGCTGACGTTCTCGGTGACCGGCGTCTCGACCACGTAGCGGCGGATGCGCGTGCCGCCCTTGTTCACGACGCGCTTGCCGACGGCCAGGTTTTCTTCCGATAGCTGCAGCTTGTCGCCCGTGGCGCTCGCCATCCCGGTCGCCGCCGCCGGCGCCGCGGCGGTCGTGGCCGTCTTCGCCAGCCCGTAGCCGGCCGTGCGCTCGTCGATGTCGATCGGGTTGTGGCTCTCCAGGATCTCCATCACCCGCGTCACATGCTCGTCGGGCGAGCGGACCGTGACGACCGTGGAGCCGCTTTCCAGGCTGCGATCATACACGGCGCTGTCAGTGTCCGTTTCGCCGCCGAACAGGCTCGACCAGAACCCTTTCTCGCGCACCGGTTGGGTGCTCGCCATGTCGGACGACAGGCCGCTCGTCGTGGCGGTCGACATGCCGCTCATCGCGCTGGATGTCGTGCCACCCGTCGCGCCGGACGTCATGGTCGTGCCGGCATGCAGGCTGATCGCGGCGTCGGGAACGCCAGCGGCCTTCAAGTCGGTGATGGCCGCATTAGCGTGCGCGGCAGTGTCGAAAATGGCGACAATCGTTTCTTCAGCCATGGAAATGTCCTCGCTGTTATCGCTGGTTACTGATTACGCAATCGACGCGACGGAGCAGCTCAGTCGTCGAGCTCCGTCCTAGTCACGTCGACGTTCTGTCGACGCAGCACAACGCGCTCGACGTGGTGCCCAGTTCTCTGCACGCGGCGGATGTGCAGCTCCTCCTTGAGAACAAGTCGGCGTGTCACGACGACCTCCTCTTCGACGACCGGCAGGATGGTGGTGTCACCGTCCTGGCGAACCGGCGGCACCTCGCTCACCGTGCGCCCGACCGCGACGCGCTCGACGACGACGTCGTTGTGAGTGAGCGGCTCGTTGACATCCAAATCGCTGGTCCGCGTGACACGCGTCGCGCGCACCAGCGTCTTGCGCGTCCGTTTGCTGACGGCAAGCTCCTCGACGTGGAGCGGCAGCACTTGAACCGCTTCCGCTGTCGCCAAGGCCGTTTCGGTATCGGTTACAGTTTCATTGCATGTGGCGAGCGGACTTACGGCCATATCTAGGCGACGATGGACGCGCGAGCCGCATCCCTCATCCCGCCGGCAGTCGTCTGCGCCATGCGCTCTCTCCGTGGTGGAAGGTGCTTGGGCTCGCGAGTGCGAACCGTGCGTGCCTTACGCTTCTCGGCATCCTCTGTCGCGAAGGTCGCGCATGAATAATCGACGCGATGTTGCTGAGTCTGGCCGGTTTCTTTGGATCAGCCCGGCATGACAAACGCCTAGTGGGACTTTGCCACGCGTCTTTTTGGCTGCCTTGTCTGAGGCTTGGACGGCGCGCCCAGACCCCGCTCGCGCGCCCAGACCACCAACGCGCTGCGTTTGTGCACGCCGAGCTTCTTGTAGATCGCGGCGATGTGATTGCGCAGCGTCGTCCGCGCGACCCCAAGCCGCTCGGCGACCTCGTCGTCGGGCAGCCCCTGCGCCAGCAGCTCGAGCACCTCGCGCGCTCTTGCCGGCAGGCTCGCAAGCTCCGCCCGGTTCGTCGCCGACCCCTTTGCGCGCGTCAGCGCCGTCAGCCGCTCGACGATCGCCTGGCCAAGGAACGAGCTCTCGGCAAGCACCGATTGCACCGCCGCCATCAGCTCGGTCTCCGTCTGCTTGCGCTCGGTGATGTCGAGCATCACGCTCAGCACGCAGCGCTCGCTGCCGATCTGCACCGTGTCCGCCGAGACCAGGTAGTCGCGCAGCCCGCCATCCTTGTCCTGCAGCTGGATGTCGCATCCTCGCAGCTGCCCGGTCTGCCTGATCTGCTGCTCCAGCGCCGCACGCGCCTCGCCCGTGCCCCAGAGCCGCAGCTCCGCCTCGCTGCGGCCCACAACCTCCTCGCGTCGCCAGCCTGTCGCCGCGGTGAAGGCGTCGTTCACGTCGAGGATGCGCAAGCCGGCGAGCGTCAGCACCGCCATCGGGCCCGGCGCCAGGTGGAAAGCCTTGCTGAAACGCTCCTCGCTGGCGCGCAGCGCGTCCTCGGCCTGCTGGCGCGGATGCAGGTCGGCGAACGTGAACAGCATGCACGCCTCATCGCCGATCTGCAGTGGCTGGCCGCCCAGCAGCACCGTCCGTTGCCGCCCGTCCGGCAGCACCAGGCAGCCTTCCATCTGCGGAACGGTCTGCCCGGCATGCAGGCGCCGGATCGCGAGCTCGCGCCGCTCCACCCCGTGCAGCACGTCGAGCTCGTGCATCGAGCGGCCGATCAGCGCCTCGCGCACCCAGCCGGTCAGCTCGAGGAAGCCGTGGTTCACCTTGACGTAGCGCATGTCCGACAGCCGCACGATGATCGCCGGCGCCGGGTTGGCCGCAAATGCCCGCTCAAAGCGCTCCTCGGCGTTGAAGCGCTCGGTCTCGTCATCCAGGATCATCACCAGGCAGTCGGCCGCGCCCGCGTCGTCGGTCAGCACCATGGTGCGAACCTCATGCACCCAGCGCCGGCCGTCGGCCCGCCGCGTCACCTCGATCAGCGCCCGATCGATGACCTCGCCACGCACCAGCCGCTGAATTGGATACTCTCCGGCCGGCAGCCGTTGGCCGCTGCTGTCGGCCAGCTCAAAGCGCTCGGCGTAGCCCGCTGCAGTGCCGCCAAGCTCGGCCAGCGCCCTGACGCCGTGCAGCGCCAGCGCCGTGTCGTCCGCCCAGTGCAGCGCGCCGCCAGGCGTGACGATGATGATGCCTTCCGTCAGCGCGGCGATGATCTGCTGCAGGTGGGTGAGGGCGCCGCGCTTGCCCGGAATGCTGCCGCTCATCGGAGCCTCGTGGTTGAGAAGGCAAGGCGAGGGGCGTTGCCCCTCGACCGCATCAAAGGCCGAGCCTTTGAGATCGGTCCGCTATCGATGTCTTACAGGCGGCCACAATGCGGGAAGATCGCTTCGCCAGGCAAGAAACGCCTGGCTTTGAACGTGCGGCCGCAAAGCGCAGCCTCGCCTCAGACGGTCCGAAAATGACCCGAAACCGCCCGCAATTGCCCCCTCCGCAGCAGCAGGTTCACGTGCGCCATCGCCTCGCTGAAGGCAAAGCCCATCTGGTGCGGATCCTCGATCCGGCGTCGGAACACCACCGGCACCAGCTCCGCCCCGCTATGGCCCTGCTCGGCGCACGCGCTCAGAATCGCGGTGCAGCGCGCCTCATGATGCGCCGCCAGCTCGTCCAGCCGCGCGTGCAGCCCGACAAACGGCCGCTCATGGCCCGGCAGCAGCAGGGTGTCGTCCGGCACGCCTTGCTTCAGCGCCGCCAGCGAGCGGAGGTAATTGCCGAGCGGGTCGCCGTCCGGGTTCATCGCGAACACGCTGATGTTGGGCGAAATCCGCGCCAGTACCTGGTCGGCGCAGAGCAGGATGTTTTCCGCTGCGCAGTGCAGCATCACCTGGTCGGGCGAGTGGCCGCCGCCGGTCAGAACGTCGAACCGCCGTCCGCCCAGCCGAAGCGTCTCGCCGGCGGCAATGCTGTGAAAGCTCTGCGGCAGGCCGGTAACCAGGCGCAGGTAGCGCCGGCCATCCGACACCAGCACCCGCGTCGTCTCCTCGTCCAGACCGTGCCGCCGATAGAAATCGCGATGCGGCCCGTCCACCGTGTGCCCGGTATCGATGGTGAGCAGGCGCGCATGCAGATACTCCACCTCGCTCATCAGCAACGTGACGCCAAGTCGCTCACACAGCCAGCCGACCATGCCGATGTGGTCAGGGTGGTAGTGGGTGCCGATGATCCGGGTGAGCGGCCGCTCCGCCAGCAGCCCCGCCAGCAGCGCCTCCCAGCTCGCGATCGTTGATGCATTGCCGAGCCCGGTATCGATCACGGCGTAGCCGCCGCCGTCCTCGACCAGATAGAGGTTCACGTGATTGAGCTGAAACGGCAGCGGCAGCTGCAGCCATAAAATGCCCGGCGCGACCTCGATCATCTCGCCCAACGCCGGCGGTGAAGGGTGCGGAAACCGCGCCGCGCCGCTCATCGGCCGATGCAAGGAAGGCCAGGGGCTTCGCCCCTGGACCCCATTAAAGGCGGAGCCTTTAAAATCCATTTATAAGTCAGGTGCATGGCGCGGCCGGGGAGGTGAGGGATCATTGTCGATCGGCTTCGCGAGGCGAGAAGGCGTCGACGTCTGGGCTTTTGGCGAGTGGGACCCGGAGCCGCGGGCGCCATCGAGGTCCCGGAGGCAGCGCCTCTGGCCTGCCTGAATGCCACGTCGACTACAGGATGAAGCGCGACAGATCCCCGCGCCGTGCGAGTGGGGCCACCCGGTCGTTCACCGCCGCCGCGTCCACCCGGATCGTCTCGCCGGAGCGGTCCGCGGCTGAGAAGCTGATCTCCTCCAGCAGCTTCTCCAGCACGGTCGCCAGCCGCCGCGCGCCGATGTTCTCGATCCGCTCGTTGATGTCGGCCGCCAGCTCCGCCAGCGCGTCGACCGCGTCGTCGGTGAAGTCCAGCGTCACCCCCTCGGTCTGCATCAGCGCCGCATACTGGTCGATCAGCGAGTGCTCGGGCTCAGTCAGGATCCGCCTGAGGTCGGCGCGCGACAGCGGCGCCAGCTCGACGCGGATCGGCAGCCGCCCCTGCAGCTCGGGCAGCAGGTCGGACGGCTTGGCGACGTGAAAGGCGCCCGACGCGATGAACAGGATGTGGTCGGTCTTAACCGGCCCGTATTTGGTGGTGACCGTGGTGCCCTCGATCAGCGGCAGCAGGTCGCGCTGCACGCCCTCGCGCGAGACGTCGCCACCGCGAAACCCGCCCTCGGTCGTGCGCGCGCAGACCTTGTCGATCTCGTCCAGGAAGACGATGCCGTTGTTCTCGGCGTGGCTGACGGCGTCCCGGTTGAGCTGCTCGGTGTCGAGCAGCCGGTCCGCCTCGTCTCGCGCAAGCAACGGCCGCGCCGCGGCGACCGTCATTCGGCGTTGCTGCTCCTTGCGGCCGAACATGCCCTTCATCATCTCGCCCAGGTTGATCACCTGGCTGGGCGGCATGCCGGGCATGTCCATCTGGCCGACCGGGTTGCCGCCGGTATCGGCCACGGCGATCTCGACTTCCTTGTCCTCAAGCTCGCCGGCCCGCAGCATCCGGCGGAACTTGCTCTTGGTGTCGGCCGACGAGGTCGCCCCCACCAGCGCGTCGACCAGCTTGTCCTCGGCGCTGTGCTCGGCCCGTGTCTGGACGCTCTTGCGGC
>CAXUCZ010000163.1:0-6180 GCA_964249675.1 uncultured Acetobacteraceae bacterium
AGCCCACGCGGCGGCCGGGGGCGGCGCGACCGCCGAGGCGCAGCAGCGCCAGGGCGAGCAGCGGCGGGTTGGCGAGGCACAGCAGCGGCGTGGACGGCCCGGGCGAGCCGAGTGCGGTCGGCGGCGGCCTGACATCGCCGGCCGCCTCGCCGGCCAGCGCCAAGCCGACGTCGCGCGGCCAGGCCGGCACGCCGGCGGCGCTCAGCGCGCGCAGCAGGATGCGCGCCGCTTCGCCCAGTCCCGAGGCTCGCAGCACCTCGCCGGCGACGATCAGGCCGGCGGACGGGTCGCAGCCGGCGGGCGCGGCGGACCGGCGCGGCACCAGCATCGTCGCGCCGCGGGCGAGGGCCGCGCGACGCGACTCCGCCGGCAGGCGGCGCCACAGGCGGTGAAGCGGCGATAACCCGGCCTGTGACGTCGAACATTGCATTGCGCGGCGTGAGCCTGACCCGTGCCCGCCTGCCAGGCAAGGGCGCGAGCGGCGCAGCGCCGGTTGCCGTGTCCGGACGGCCGTATACACTCGCGCCAATGCCCGTTCGCACCGCGCCGACAACCATCGAGATCCTGGAGCGGCTGGTGTCTTTCGACACCACGTCGCGCGCCTCCAACCATGCCCTGATCGACTGGGTGCGCGATTATCTCGACGGGCTCGAAGTGGCCTACACGCTCAGCCATCATCCGAGCGAGGCCAAGACCAACCTGCACGCCGTCGTCGGGCCGGACGTGGCGGGCGGCTTCGTGCTGTCCGGCCATGTCGACACCGTGCCGGTGGATGGCCAGGCCTGGAGCTCGGACCCGTTCAGCCTCACGCGGCGCGACGGCCGGCTGTATGGCCGCGGCAGCACCGACATGAAGGGCTTCGTCGCCAGCATGCTGGCCGCCGTGCCGGCGATGCAGGCGGTGCACCGTGCCGGCGGACTGCCGCGGCCGGTGCACCTCTTCATCACCTACGACGAGGAGGTGACCTGCGACGGCGCCAGGGTGCTGGTGGAGCAGCTTCGGCGCGACGGACAGGCGCCGGCGCTGTGCATCGTCGGCGAGCCGACGATGATGCGGCCGGTGATCGCCCATAAGGGACGGCTGGCCGCCGCCGTCACGTTCCGCGGCCGGGCGGCGCATTCCTCGCAGCCGGCGGGCGGCGTCAACGCGGTGCATGCCGCAGCCCGGGCCGCCGCCTTCGTCGCCGCCGAGGCGGAGCGGCTGGGGCGCGAGGGCCGACGCGTCAGCGGGTTCGATCCGCCGCACTCCACCACCCAGGTCGGGCGCTTCGAGGGCGGCGGCGCGCTCAACATCATCCCCGCCGAGGCGCGCTTCGAGGTCGAATGGCGCAGCGTGCCCGGCGACAGCCTCGAGGCGCTGTCGCGACGGCTATGCGACCACATCGAGGCGCAAATCCTGCCGGCGATGCGGGCGGGCGATGCCGGCGGCGGCTCCGCTTGCAGCTACGGCTTCGAGGTGGCGACCGAGCTGCCGCCGCTCGCACTGCCGGCCGAGCACCCGCTCGCCGCGCTGGTGCACGGCCTGACGGGTGTGAACACCGCCGATCGCGTCAGCTACGGCACCGAGGCCGGCATCTATCAGAACGCCGGCATCGCCTCGCTGGTCTGCGGACCGGGCGACATCGCGCAGGCGCATCAGCCGGACGAATACGTCGAGGCGAGCCAACTCGACGCCTGCGACCGCTTCATCGGCCGGCTGCTTGAGCGTCTCGCGTCGCCGGAGATGACGCATTGAGCAGGCCATCGCGGTGAGCAGGCCGGCCGAGTGAGCGGCACGGCGACCGAGTCGGGGCGGGCGGAGTTCGAGGTGGCGCTTGAGCCGCCCGACCTGTTGCCTTGGCTGGCCGGCAACGCGGGCGTGCCCGGCTTCATGACCTTCGCAGCAACGGCGCCTGGCCCGCACGTCGTCATCACCTCGCTGGTGCACGGCAACGAGATCAGCGGCGCGGTGGCGCTCGACGGGCTCCTGCGCAGCGGCATGCGGCCGGCCTGCGGGCGCCTGACGATCGGCTTCGTCAACCTGCCCGCCTTCGCCCGCTTCGACCCCGGCGCGCCCACCGCCTCGCGCTTCGTCGACGAGGATTTCAACCGGCTGTGGGACCTGCGCCTGCTCGACGGCCCGCATCGCTCGCTGGAGCTGGACCGGGCCCGCGAGATCCGGCCGGTGGTCGAGAGCGCCGACATCCTGCTCGACCTGCACTCGATGCTGTGGCCGTCCGACCCGCTGATCCTGTCGGGCCCGGCGGAGAAGGGGCGCACGCTGGCGGCCTCGCTTGGCGTGCCGCCGCTGGTCATCGCCGACCATGGGCACGCCAACGGGCCGCGGCTGATCGATCATCCCGACTTTACGAGCCCCGACAGCCGCCGCATCGCCGTGCTCGTCGAGGCGGGCGCGCACTGGCAGCCGGCGACGGTCGCCACTCACCTCGCCTGCATCGCGGCGCTGCTCGCCCGCACCGGGCTTGCGGGCGAGACCACTGCCGTACCGCCCGTCGCCGCGGCGCGCTGCGCCGAGGTCACCCGCACGGTGACCGCCATGACCGCCGACTTCAACTTCCTGGCCGCCTATCGCGGCGGCGACATCGTGCCGGACCGCGACACGCTGATCGCGCTCGACGGCACGGCGGAAGTGCGAACGCCGCACGATGACTGCCTGCTGGTCATGCCCAGCCACAGGCCGATCCGCGGCCATACCGCCGTGCGGCTCGCGCGCATCATGGAGCCTGTGGGGACTGGGTAGGAAGGCCAGGGCTGTGCCCTGTGCCGAGGGCGGCGCCCAGACCTGCATCAGTGAAGTCTGCACAGGCTTCCTCTTGCTTGGCGAAGCCAGTCCAGACTCCGCCTCACAGCACCCCGCTTGCGCGTAGCACGAGCAACAAATGGATTTTAAAGGCTCTGCCTTTAATGGGGTCCAGGGGCAAAGCCCCTGGCCTTCCTGACTAGAGTGCCGTCTGCCCCGCCGGTGCGCCGAGCGAAGGCGCCGACTCGGCGTCGCCCAGCATCTCGTCGATTGCGGCGCGCGCCGCCAGGACGGCCGACTTGAACGAGCCGCGCACGCCGCGCGCCCGGGTCAGTCCGCTGGCTGATGCCCGTTTCGCATTTTTGTCATACACGGACCACGCCCGCATGCCGTCGGTCTCGATGCCGACCACATAGACGACGCCGCGATATTCCAGGGTCTGTTCCATGCCGCCTCCCGTCACCATTAGCGAACGTGAGATCGCCTGGCGTTTCGTCCAGTCCTCCGGGCCGGGCGGGCAGAACGTCAACAAGGTGGCGAGTGCTGCGCAGCTGCGGTTCGACGTCGCTCGTTCGCCGAGCCTGAGCGAGCCGGTGCGGGCGCGGCTGATCGCGCTGGCGGGGCGCCGGGTGAGCGGCGACGGAGTGCTGGTGATCACGGCGCAGCGCTTTCGCAGCCAGGAGCGCAACCGGGCGGATGCGCTGGAACGGCTTCAGGCGCTGGTCGCGCGAGCGTCCGAGCGGCCAGAGCATCGGGTGCCGACGCGAGTGCCTTACGGACAGAAGCGGCAGCGGCTGGACGGCAAGACCAAGCGAGCGACGGTCAAGGCGAACCGGAAGCAAGTGAAAGAATAAGCACCAGGGCTCCACCCTGGACGGACCCCATCGCATGACTGCGATGGGAACCCGCCGCTGGAGGCGGCGCCTTCAGACCTGCTTCCGGTTTAGTATGTCACCACTGTCCGGATGCTTTCGCCGTGGACCATCAGTTCGAAGCCGTCGTTGATCTTCTCCAGCGGTAGGGTGTGGGTGATCAGCGGATCGATCTGTATCTGCTTGTCCATGTACCAGTCGACGATCTTCGGAACATCGGTGCGTCCCCTGGCGCCGCCGAAGGCCGAGCCGATCCAGCGCCGACCGGTGACGAGCTGGAACGGGCGGGTGCTGATCTCCTGGCCGGCGGCGGCGACGCCGATGATGGTCGCCACGCCCCAGCCCTTGTGGGCGCATTCCAGCGCCTGACGCATCAGGCTCGGGTTTCCGACACACTCGAACGTGTAGTCCGCACCGCCGCCGGTCAGCTCGACGAGGTGGCCGACGAGATCGTCGATGCCCCTGGGGTTGACGAAATGGGTGAGGCCGAAGCGCCGGGCGATCGCCTCGCGGGCGGGGTTGAGGTCGACGCCGACGATCTGAGCGGCGCCGACCAGGCGGGCGCCCTGGATGACGTTCAGCCCGATGCCGCCGAGGCCGAACACCACCACCGTCGAGCCGGGCTCGACCTTGGCGGTGAACAGCACGGCGCCGATGCCGGTGGTGACGCCGCAGCCGACGTAGCAGACGGTCTCGAACGGCGCGTCGCGGCGGATCTTGGCGACCGCGATCTCGGGCATGACGGTGAAGTTCGAGAAGGTCGAGCAGCCCATGTAGTGCAGGATCGGCGTGCCGTGATGGCTGAAGCGGGATGTGCCGTCCGGCATCAGGCCGCGGCCTTGGGTTGCGCGGATGCGCTGGCAGAGATTGGTCTTGCGGCTGAGGCAGTACTCGCACTCGCGGCACTCGGGCGTGTAGAGCGGGATCACGTGGTCGCCGGGCTGGACGGAGGTGACCCCTGCCCCGACCTCGCGCACGATGCCTGCCCCTTCGTGGCCGAGGATCGACGGGAACAGCCCCTCGGGATCGCCGCCGGAGAGAGTGAACTTGTCGGTGTGGCACAGCCCGGTGGCGCGCAGCTCGACCAGCACCTCGCCGGCTTGCGGGCCTTCAAGGTCAAGCTCGTCGACCACCAGCTTGCTGCCCGCCTCGAACGCGATCGCCGCGCGTGTCCGCATCGTCTTACCCCTCCAGGCCGGCCGCTGCCGCAGCGAGTGGCAGCAGCTCCGCCAGCGTCAACGCCCAATCGCGCTGCCCGGCTGCGTCGGCGATCAGGTCCTGGCGGATCTCGAGCTCGACATTGGCCAGGCCGCGCCGTTCGGCCTGTAGCGGCACGGTGTAGTCCGAAGTCTGGGAGAGCGCGTAGGGCTCGTTGTCGCCGACCGGCAGCGGCAGGCGCTGCCGCAGCAGGGCGAGCAGCGACTCGGCGAAGCGGTTGCCCGGCGTGTAGAGCACGCCTGCCTGCCAGGCCCTCGGCTCGTCCAGGTAGACCGGGGTGAAGCTGTGCACGGCGACCAGGATGCCGGGTCGGCGCCGATGCGCCAGCACGTCGGCGACGGCTGCCTGGTAGGGCCGCAGGATCTCCGCCCGTCTGGCCTCGGCCGCCGCCGGCGCCAGGCGCCGATTGCCGGGAATGGCGGTGCGCTCGCTGAGCGTCGGGATCGAGCCCGGGTGACCCTCCGGTCGGTTGCAGTCGATCACCAGGCGCGAGTAGCGCTGGGCGACCAGAACCGCGTCGAGATGGGCGGACAGCGCCTGCGCGACGCCGAGGGCGCCGATATCCCAGGCGACATGGCGCTCGAACTCGGACGCGGCGACGCCGAGGTCGCCGAGACGCTCGGGCATCGCTCGCCCCGCATGGTCGCAGACCAGCACGAAGGGCGAGGCGCCGGCGGCGCGCTCGATCAGCACCGGAGCGGGATCGTTCGGGCCTAGCAGCGTCATTGCCGGAAGGAAGGCTCTTCTTTTTTGAAAAAAAGAAGCAAAAACCTTTTCTCCGAGAGCTAAGCGGTTAAAAGTTTTTTGGTCATTTTTTGCAAAAAAGGACTGCTTGCCTTCATCGGCGGCAAGGGCACACAGCACATCAGGTACACCGCACCGATCCAGCCAAGCGTCGCCGCAGCGTTCAGCAACGCGGCGGTGCTGGCCGAGAGCGCGAGCTCGACGGCGCAGAACAGCGCCAGGCCGACCCAGAGCAGCCGCACCGGCCGCAGCGTGACCCGGTCGAGGTTCATCATCCCCGGCCGGGCGCGCCGCTCGGCGCGGGCGATCTGGCCGCGCAGCGCCTGAGCGGCGCCGAACGCCATCAGGGTGCCGATGACCACCGCCGCACGGAGCGTCTGGCTGGCGATGCTGACCAGGTCCCAGGCCAGCAGCGCCGCCTCCAGGGCGATGGCGGCGTCGAGCGACAGCCGGGCGAGGTCGAAGCAGCTCAGCGTGTCGCCGAGCCGGTCGGCGAGCGGCTGACACACCTTGTCGATCAGCAGCGCGTCGACATCGGGCATGACGATCTCCCAGGCCGTCTCCTTAATAAGACATTTCGAATTTATAGATCAAGCGGGTTCTGTGT
>CAXUCZ010000164.1:0-6136 GCA_964249675.1 uncultured Acetobacteraceae bacterium
GCTGGTGCGGTGCCGGACGGTCTTGCCCAGCACGGTTCGGACCGCCCTGGGGTAGGAGCCGTGGCCGTCCGTCGTCACCTGCTCAGGCCGGAAGCCCATGGTCGCCCTCGCCGAGCGGAAGAAGGCCTTCGCCGCCTGCATGTCGCGATGCTCGCTCAGCATGGCGTCGATCAGGTTGCCGTCCCGATCGATCGCTCGATACAGGTAGCTCCAGCGGCCGCGGACCTTCAGATACGTCTCATCGACGTGCCACCTGGCGCTGCAGCCGCGCCGCCAGCTATGCCGGCGCTTGCGCAGCTCGTCGCCCATGATCGGCAGCAGCTTTGCCTCCCAGTCACGAACAGCCTCGTGGCTGACCTCGATCCCGCGCAGGGCCAGGATCTCGCTTAGATCGCGCAGGGTCAGCCGGTATCGCAGCCGGCAGAACACCACGAAGGCGATGATGTCGCTGGGCAGGCAGGTCCGGTTCAGCACGCCGGCACTGCGCTCGTTGAACTGCCGTCCACAGACCCGGCAGCGGAAGCGGCGATAGCCACGAGCCGTGACCTCAGGCCGCTCAGTCACCGTCGAAGATCCGCAGTCAACACAGTTCATGCCGCCAGCCCGTTCGTCGAGATGCTGTCTGCAACCCTAGCCTAGCCGTTCCAGAACCGCCGCATCCTCTTCTGGCGCGAGACCTGACAGAACCGTCCTCATCGAAGGACTTCTGAGTTTCGTCGAGACACTCGACCAAGATCTAGATCCATTCACCTGCACAACTTTCATCATCTCCCAGTGTCGCAGGCATAGAGCGACGCTCATTCGGTTCGCGCAGATAACCAGCGAACACCACACCGCGTAGATCGACAACCATAGCTGCAATGATGACGTGGTTTCTAAGGTTGACTCCAGGACTTAGTGTAAATTATAACTAACGACATAGTTTAGTGGAATTGGCTAGATCGTCCTCATGTTACGTTCTTACCCAGTGAGTCATGTCGCCCCGGCGGTCCTGCTCCGGTCGGCTCTGCAGACCGATTATTCGAAGCGCCTGGGCAAACCTCGCTGTGGCCGTCAGCTGCCACGTCTTGCAGCGCCACTTGCCCTAGCGACCCTCAGCGTCGCCATAGCTCCTAATGCGGAGGCTCAGGAGGCCATATCTTCTCAACCAGCGCTTGCATCAGCCCATACGGACTCCTCACCGCGCGCATTGCCTCCAACCGTCGGGACCTCCAAGCAGGCAGCTGCAGGGGAGTCGATCGTCGTCACCGCCGCGCGGGCTTCACCTGCTCAGGCCGCTCAGCAGCGGCTCAGTCGCGTTCCTGGGGGAACAAGCGTGATCGATCAGACCCTTGTGGCGAAGTCGCGCGTCTTCACGGACCAGGACGTGCTGGCATTTCAGCCTGGGGTCTACGCGCAATCTTCCGGCGGCGGTGACGGCCTCAAGATCTCCATTCGCGGCTCCGGAATCGACAACGGCACCAACTATTTCCGCCAGGGCATCTACATCATGTTCGACGGGCTCCCGGTCACAGGTCCGGGGGGAACGCCATACGAGTTGTTCGAGCCGCTCGGGCTCAACTACACCGAGGTCCTGCGCGGTGCGAATGCCTTCGACGCCGGCTCGGTCGATCTCGGCGGCGCCATCAACTACGTGACCAAGACCGGGTATGACTCTCTTCCGTTCCTCGCCCGCTATGAGGTCGGCTCGTTTGGATATCAGAAAGAACAGCTGAGCTCCGGCAAGGTCATCGGCCCGCTCGATTATTACGTGAGCTTCACCAACTCATACCGTAGCGGCTACCAGGATCACAGCCTCGCAACCAGCACCGGCGTTGCCGCTAATCTAGGCTACCAGATCAACCCGGATGTCACGACGCGGTTCTATTACCGCTACCGGCAGACGGAGAACCAGTATCCCGGGGACCTAACCAGCACGCAGATCGCCGAGAATCCTACACAGGCGATCGCACCCTATAATCAACAACACTGGGATGGGACGAGGATACAACCCGGCAGCACATGGGTTGCCAACAAGACGACGATCCAGATCGACGATCGGTCGAAGATCGATATCGGCGAGGTCTATCACAACTACCCGATCGACATCCGCATCGGGACGACCGACAACTCATGGGGCTACGACGACTTCACGGAGTCCCTTCAATACTCACGCAAGGACACCATCCTCGAGCACGAGAGCGACACGCATGTCGGCTTCTTCACGACGACGCATCTTGACGGCTACCAGAACTCGGTGATCCGGATCCCGAGCGCCTATACGCCGGAGCAGCCTTTTGGTGCCTTGGTGCAGCGTTCTACGTATGGCGGCTCGGACAACAACCTGCATATCGGCAACGATACCAACGTCTGGCGCAACCTGTGGCTGACCGTCGGTGGGTCGCTGATCTATGCGCAGCGCTCGACCGGCATCACGATCCCGGTCTCGGAAACACCAGCATACCACCTGGACTCGCTGAACTTTGCCCCGCGTGCCGGCCTGCGCTACGCGTTCACGCCGCACCTGCAGGTGTTCGCCAACGTCAGCCGGTCGGTGGAACCGCCGAACGACTGGGAGTTTCTCGGCGCGACACCAATCACCGGGGGCCCCAGAAACGGGCTCAACTCCGGCGCGGTCAAGCTGCGCGACGAAACCGCGACCACCTTCGAGGTTGGCAGCTCGGGAACTTTCCATGGCAATGAGTGGTCCGTCGACTACTACCACTCCGCCGTGCGCAATGAGCTTCTGAGCGTGAACTCGCTGGAGTCTCTTCAGAGCAGCTCGGCCAACTATTCGAATGCCTCACCAACCACCCACCAGGGTGTGGAGGCCGCGCTGACGTCGGTGCTCTGGAGCAGCAAGGCCGGCAAGGTCTCGCTGCGGCAGGCGTATACATTCAGCGACTTCAATTTCAATCATGATCCTGTGCTCGGCGACAATCAGTTGCCCGGCATCCCGCGGCATTTCTACCAGGGTGAATTGCGTCTAGATCTGCGAAGTGGCTTCTATGGCTCCGTCAATACGCAAGTGTCATCGCGCATGCCGATTGACTATGCCCATACCGACTTCACGCGTGCCTACAACATCTATGGAGCAACCCTGGGCTACGATGACGAGAAGAACGGGCGGCAGGTCTTCGTGAATTTCCAGAACCTGGCGAACACGCACTACGCCGCGATCGTCGAGCCGAGCTATGACGACCACGGTATCCCCGGTGGCTTCCTGCAGCCCGGCGACGGCTTCGGCGTCTTCGGCGGCATCCAGTTCGGCTTCCGGTGAGCCGATGAACGTCACGATCCAGTATCCCGCTGCCCATGATGGCGTCGACGATGGCGAACTCGCGCGGCGGTTCCAGCCCATCTTCGACCGTATCAGCGCAGGCACCGTAGCCCGCGAGCGTGGACGCAGCCTGGCCTTCGAGGCGGTTGCCGCACTCCGCGATGCCGGCTTCGGCGCCCTGCGCATTCCCGTTGCCGAAGGCGGCTCGGGCGTCACGCTGCCGCAGTTGTTTCGCCTGCTCACGGCTCTGGGAACCGCGGATTCCAACCTGCCGCAGATCCTCCGTGCGCATTTTGCCTTCGTCGAGGGGCGTCTCAACACACGCGATCGAGCGCATCCCGATCCGTGGCTCGAACGGATCACCGCCGGCGCGCTGTTCGGCGCAGCGATGGCCGAGCGCACGGAAGCCACCGAGACCACGGTTACGTTGACGCGCCAAGGCGAAGGTTGGCGGCTGCATGGCACCAAATACTACAGCACCGGCACGATCTACGCCTCCTGGATCGCCGCGGTAGCGCAGGATGGCGAAGACCGGCTGCTGGTGGCGCTCCCTGCCGATGCTCCCGGGGTCCGTATTGACGACGACTGGGACGGCTTCGGCCAGCGACTGACCGGCAGCGGGACGACGCACTTCGACGACGTGGCCGTGTCCAACGAGCAGATCATCCGGCGCTTCCCGGCACGCGAGCTCCCTTCCGACAATTACATGCTGGCCTTCTACCAGTTGTTCCATCTCGCGGCGCTGGCCGGCATCGCGCGGGCGGTTCTGCAGGATGCGGTTGCCTTCGTGCAGCCGAGAACGCGCACCTTCGGCGTGCCCGGTCTCTCCAGTCCGCGCGCCGATCCCCTCGTCCAGCGCGTGGTCGGTCGGCTGTCTTCACTGGCCTTTGCCGCCGAGAGCCTGGTCGAGAGCGTGTCGGCTGCGGCCGAGGCCGCGCATCAGGCCTGGCGCCTGCAACAGGACACGGCGCAGATCTATACGGAGGTGGATATCAAGGCCTATGAGGCGCAGCAGGTCGCCATCGATCTCGTGCTGCAGGCGACGACGCTGCTGTTCGAGGTTGGCGGAGCGTCGGCGACCAGCACCGCACGGCAGCTCGACCGACACTGGCGTAACGCCCGGGTGCTCGCCTCGCACAACCCGGCGATCCAGCGGGAGCGCGCGATTGGCGACTACCGCCTGAACGGGGCGCTTCCGAGTTCGGTGTGGAAGTCGGCCTTCGAGCAGAAGGCCGAGGAGGGCCGCGATGCCTAAACAGCTGCACGTCAACCTGTTCGAGATGAACTGCGTCAGCCACATCATGCACGGCATGTGGGTGCATCCCGACAATAACCGCCATCGCTTCAACGATCTCGACTTCTGGACGGAACTTGCGCAACTGGTCGAGCATGGAATGCTCGACGCGGTGTTCCTGGCGGACGTGATCGGGACCTATGACCGCTTTCGCAATGGCCCCGAGACGGCGCTGCGGGAAGCGATGCAGATCCCTTCCAACGATCCATTGCTGGTCATCCCCGCGATGGCCGCGGTCACGCGTCATCTCGGCTTCGGCGCCACCTTCTCAACGACATACGAACCCCCCTTCGCGTTCGCGCGCCGCATGTCGACGCTCGATCACCTCACCAAGGGCCGTGTCGGCTGGAACATCGTGACCTCCTACCTCGCCAATGCCGCGCGCAACTTCGGCCATGACGACGAGGTGCCGCACGATCACCGCTACGAGATCGCCGACGAGTATCTCGATGTGCTCTACAAGCTATGGGAGGGCTCTTGGGACGACGACGCCGTCCTGCAGGACCGCGAGCGGCGCATCTACACCGACCCTGCCAAGGTGCGCTACATCGACCACGTCGGCGAGCATTACCAGGTCGCGGGGCCGCATCTATGCCAGCCCTCGCCGCAGCGCACACCGGTGCTGTTCCAGGCATCGGGCTCGCCAGCTGGGCTCGAATTCGCTGGCCGCCACGCCGAGGTGCTGTTCATAGGGGGTCTGACCCAGGCGGCGGTGCGCGCCAACATCGCCCGCACGCGGGAGCGTCTGGTGGCGCACGGGCGCACGCCTGACGCGGTCAAGTTCCTGGTGATGGCCGGCATCGTCGTCGGGCGCAACGATGTCGAGGTCGCGAACAAGCTGCAGAGCTATCGCGCCCTGGTCAGCGCCGAGGGCGCGCTGGCCCACTCGCTGTCGGCTGTCGACCTGCCGGCGTTCGCGCCGCATCTGCTAATCAGCGAACTGGTCGCCCGCGGCGAGCCGGGAGCCGACACTCTGTTGCGGCGCTTCCGGCCGGAACAGACGGTGGGCGAGGCCCTGCAACAGATGGCCGGACTGCACGAGGATCGCTTCTTCGTCGCCGGCACGCCGGACGTGGTCGCCGACCAGATCGAGATCTGGCTCGACCAGGATGGCATCGACGGCATCAACCTGCGGCAGTATCTCAGCTTCGAGACGGTGCGCGACTTCATCGAACTGGTGGTGCCCGAGCTGCGCCGGCGCGGCCGCTTCCGCAGCAGCTACGAGGATGGCGAGACATTGCGCGAGCGCCTGTTCGGGGCGGGCCAGGCACGCCTGCCGGACGACCATTTCGGTGCGCGATATCGGAACCCCGCCGCCTTGCGGCTGCCTGCGCAGCGGTTGCGGTTCCCGGCCGGAGATGCCGGTCCGCCGCAACGGCGATCGGCGTGACGGGCGGCTCCTCGGCGACGGCCGCGACCCTCGCGGCGATCCTGTTGCTCGCCGGCTGCCGGCAGCAGGAACACCGCGGTGTGGCGGCGGCGGGAGCGCCGGTGTTGGGCGGCACGCTGGTGTATGCGACCGATCGGGAGCCGATCTGCCTCGATCCGCATGTCGGCGGCGACATGCCGCAGACCTTCATCGC
>CAXUCZ010000165.1:0-6057 GCA_964249675.1 uncultured Acetobacteraceae bacterium
CTGGAACTATAACACGGTCTGAAGGCAGGGCCGTGACAGCAGGACAATACAAAGCAACCTGAAGGAAAAAGTTTTTTGGTTCTTTATTTCAAAAAAGAACCTCTTCTTGTCTTACGACCAGCGTTAGTTCGCCTCATTCATGACTAAGCAGTGTCACGAGGCCATCGAGTTGGTCCAGATTGCGGTAGGCTATCTTGATGGCGCCGCCTTTGCCGTCGAAGCTGATCTGCACCTTCAGCCCCAATTTGCGGGTCAGCTCGCCTTCCAGGGCGACCGTCTCGGGGTCGGCGGCGTCGCGGCGGCTGGGCGCTTCGGCGGGTGTGCGTTGCTGGCCGAGCGCTTCCGTCTGGCGCACGTTCAGGCCGCGGGCGATGACGGCCAGCGCCGCCTTGGCGGGTTCGGGGTGGCTGAGTAGGGCGCGGGCGTGGCCGGCTGAAAGCACGCCGCGCTCGACGTCGCGGCGCACCGCGGCGGGAAGCTGGAGCAGACGCACGGCATTGGCGACGTGGCTGCGGGATTTGCCGACGGAGGCGCCAAGCTGGTCCTGGGTGAGGCCGAACTCCTCGATCAGTCGCTTGTAGCCTTCAGCTTCCTCGATGGCGTTGAGATCCTGCCGCTGGAGGTTTTCGACCAGCGAGGCCGCCATCGCGTCGCCATCGGGCAGGTCACGTACCAGAGCGGGGATTTCGTGCAGCCCGGCCGCCTGTGCGGCCCGCCAGCGACGCTCGCCGGCGATGATTTGCAGGCGGCCCGGCTCGGCTGGATGGGGGCGGACGAGGACGGGCTGCAGGATGCCGCGCGCGCGGACCGACTCGGTCAGCTCGGCGAGGGCTTCCGGCTGCATGGCGCCGCGCGGCTGGAATGGCCCGGGCTCGAGCATCTCGACCGGTATGCTGCGCACGCCGGCCTCTTGCGACGCCGGGGCTGGCGCATCGCCGAGGAGAGCGGCCAGGCCGCGGCCGAGCCGGGGGCCGGAGCGGGCGCCTTGACGACCGCTCATGCTGCGAGCCTCGCATGCTCGCGCTCGAGCAGTTCCCGGCCGAGCTTGACATAGGCCTGGGCGCCGGGCGAGCGGGCGTCGTAGAGCAGCACCGGCTTGCCGTGACTGGGCGCTTCGGAGACCCGGATGTTGCGCGGGATCACCGTCTCGAACACCCGCCGGCCGAAGAAGCTGCGCGCATCGGCGGCGACGAGGTCGGAGAGATTATTGCGCCGGTCAAACATGGTCAGCACGATGCCTTGAACAGTCAGACCCGGGTTGAGGCTGCGACCGACACGCTCAACCGTACGGATCAGCTGGCTAATGCCCTCGAGGGCGAAGAATTCGCATTGGAGCGGCACCACGACGGCGTCGGCAGCCACCAGCCCGTTCAGGGTGAGAAGGCCCAGGCTGGGCGGGCAATCGATCAGCACGTAATCGATGCGGTCGAGCGGCTTGAGGGCGTCGCGCAGGCGGAACTCGCGGCGTGGCAACGCGACAAGCTCGATCTCGGCGCCGGCCAGGTCGGTGTCGGCCGCGATCATGCAGAGTTGGGCGACCTGCGTGGGCTGGATCAAGGCGTCGAGCGGCGCGTCGTCGACGAGCAGGCGGTAGGTGCCTGCTTGTCGCTGCGACGCGGCGAGACCCAGGCCGGTGGAGGCATTGCCTTGCGGGTCGAGGTCGATCACCAGCACGCGCTTGCCTTCCAGCGCCAGAGCGGTCGCGAGATTGATGGTCGTCGTGGTCTTGCCCACACCGCCCTTCTGGTTGGCGATCGCCCGGATACGAAGCGGCGGCGCGATGCTCATGATGCTGTCTGATGTTGGTTGCGACTCATGATGCCATGAAGGCGGAGGATCGCGCCATCGCGATGGGTGATGCTGGCGTGCTGCTCGATGCCGAAGCGCCATGTTGCTTCGGCTGAACTGATTTCAGCGGCAGCGCCGGCGCCCTTAAGAAGCAAGCAGACGCCGCTCGGTTTGAGGCGAGGGGCGGCGAGCGCGAGCAGACGCGACAGCGGTGCAACGGCCCGGGCAGTGATCACGTCACCGGTTCGTCGGACGGCTTCGACCCGGCAGGCTGCGATCTCGACGTTCGTTGCTGTTGCTCGAGCCGCCTCGCGCAGGAAGCTCGCTTTGCGGTGGTCTGCCTCTACGAGGAGGAACGGCAGCTCGGTAGCCAGCGCAAGGATGAGGCCGGGAAAACCGGCGCCGCTGCCGATGTCGATCGCCAAGCCGGTCTTGGGCAGCCATGGGGCGAGTTGCAGGCTGTCCTCAATGTGGCGCCGCCAGAGGTCGTCGAGGCTGGCAGGTGCGACAAGGTTGATGCGAGCGTTCCAGCGACGCAGCAGGTGTTCGAATACGACCAGCCGCTCGACGGTTTCACGTGGAACACGGAAGCCTGGATTGCTTGAACCAGAAGCTGTCGTTTCACGTGAAACATCGGTCACGAGCGTTTGCGCACATGCGCCATGATCGCTGCCAGGGCGGCGGGGGTCATGCCGCGAAGCCGCGACGCTTCGCCAAGCGAGGCTGGTCGGGCGTGCTGCAGCGTCTGGTGGATCTCGGCGCTTAGGCCGCCGATACGACCGAAATTGACGTCTGGACCGATCGTCAAGGCATCGAGGGCCTGCACCTGCCGGATCTCTGCGGCTTGACGCGTCAGGTAGCCAGCGTAGAGCGCCTCCGTTCGGAGATGGGTCAGCGCACGAGGCGACAGTGCGGCAAGCCAAGACGCGACCCGGTCAGCCGGCTGGTCAGGCTGAAGCCGGCGCAACTGGTCCATGACCGTTAGAGAGTGGCCGTCTTGATCACGCGGTCGGTTCGATGGGCCATCTTCGATCGCCTGCTCGGCGCGTGACATTGCAGTGGCAATCTCTGCAGACGTCTCAGCAAATCGAGCCGCGCGCGCCGCACCGACGCAGCCCCAACTCTGACCGAGTGGCGTCAACCGCAGGTCGGCGTTGTCCGCTCGCAATGACAGCCGATACTCGGCTCGCGACGTGAACATGCGATATGGCTCGACGACGCCCTTGCCGGTGAGGTCATCGATCATGACCCCGATGTAGCTTTGGGTGCGTGACAGGATGACGGGACATTGCGCACCGGCGCGCCGTGCGGCGTTGATGCCGGCAAGGACGCCCTGCCCCGCAGCCTCTTCGTAGCCGGTGGTGCCATTTATCTGTCCGGCCAGGAACAGCCCGGGCAGAGCGCGAAGTTCAAGCGACGACGACAGGGCGCGCGGGTCGACGTAGTCGTACTCCACCGCATAGCCTAGCTGCAGGATCTCGGCATTCTCCAGCCCGGCGATGCTGCGCACTAGCTGCTGCTGCACCCCGGCGGGAAGGCTGGTCGAGATGCCGTTCGGGTAGATGACGGTGCCATCGGGACCATCCGGCAAACCCTCCGGCTCCAGGAACAGCTGATGGTGATCGCGATCGGCGAAGCGAACCACCTTGTCTTCGATGGACGGACAGTAGCGCGGACCGCGCCCCGAGATGAAGCCGCCGTAGACTGCCGAAAGGTGCAGGTTGTCGCGAATGATGCGATGGGTGCGCGGGTTGGTGGACGTGATGCGACATTCAATCCGCGGCGATGCCAGGTTGTCCGTCATGCGGCTAAAAGGTTCTGGGTCGTCGTCGGATGGGTCGGCGGGCAGGCTTGACCAGGCGATGCTGTGGCGTGCCAGGCGGGGCGGTGTGCCGGTTTTTAGCCGGCCCAGCGGCAGGCCTAGCCGGGCTAAGGTCTGTCCCAGCGCCTTGGCTGGCGGCTCGCCCACTCGGCCCGCGTGCTCCTGCACCAGACCGCGATGGATCACGCCGTTGAGAAAGGTGCCGGTGGTCAGCACGACAGCATTGCCGGCGATCTGCGTGCCGTCCTCGAGCGTGACACCCGCGAGCGCGCCGCACGGCGACAGCAGCAGGTCCCCGACTGCCCCTTCCACGATCGTCAGCCGCGCCTGATCCTCCAGCAAGGCCTGGATGGCATCGCGATAGCGCCGACGATCGAGTTGGGCGCGCAAGCCCTGCACGGCGGGACCCTTGCTGCGGTTCAGCAGCTTGAAATGGATGCCGGCGATGTCAGCCGCTCGTGCCATGAGGCCATCCAATGCGTCCACCTCGCGGACGATGTGGCCCTTGCCGATGCCGCCGATCGACGGGTTGCAGGACAGGGCACCTATGGTGCTGCGCCTTTGCGTCACCAGCACCGTGGCCGCACCGACACGAGCGGCCGCCGCGGCGGCTTCGCACCCAGCATGGCCGCCGCCGATCACCACCACATCGTAGACCGACGTCATTGTCTGCTGCGCCGCCTACTTGCCGATGCAGAATCGGGCGAACACGTCGTCGAGTATCGCGTCGACGTCGCCGACGCCGCTCACGCGGCCGAGCGCCAGATGCGCAAGACGCAGCGACTCTGCCCTGAGTTCAGCCAGCGGCGCGTCCAGTACGTTCTGCAAGTGAGCGGCCGCCTCCGCCATGGCGGCACGATGCCGGGCGCGGCTCAGCACCGGGGGACCGTCTAGCCGGACTTGGTCGCAGACGGCTGCGGCCAGTCGCGCCCGCAGCTCCGCGATCCCGTGTCCGGTAAGAGTGCTGCAGGCGATGTCGGCCGGGCCGGTGGTAGAGCCGAGGTCGGCCTTGTTGGCGACGACCAGGTTTGCCGATGGCAAGGCGATGCTGGAGGCGGCGCCCGGAGCCACCACGCGCAGGACGATGTCAGCGCCCGCGGCAGCCAGCTCCGCGCGGCGCACGCCTTCCGCCTCAACGGCGCTCTTGGCCACGCGCAGGCCAGCAGTGTCCAGCAGCGTGACCGGCACGCCTGCGAGCACGATGCGCCCGCAGACGACGTCGCGGGTGGTGCCGGCCTCCTTGGCGACGATGGCCAGGGGATGACCGCAGAGCGCATTCAGCAGCGAAGACTTGCCGACATTCGGCGCTCCGGTGATCGCCACCACGACGCCGTCGCGCAGGCGCTCAGCAGCTTGCCCGTGGGCGAGGTGACGCCTCAACGTCTCTGCGAGCGTCGCCACCTCGCTCAGCATGCTGGCCTCGACCTCGCTGGGCAGCGCTTCCTCGGGAAAGTCGACCAACGCCTCCTGGGTGGCAAGCTGACGCCGTAGCGTGTTGGTCCATTCGGCGTAGAGGCGGCTGCTCTCGCCGCCGAGCTGGCGGAGCGCCTGTCGACGCTGCGCCTCGGTG
Source organism: uncultured Acetobacteraceae bacterium (assembly GCA_964249675.1). GTDB lineage: Bacteria > Pseudomonadota > Alphaproteobacteria > Acetobacterales > Acetobacteraceae > CAXMMR01. The sequence goes on from CAXUCZ010000165.1 coordinate 5,181, forward strand.
TCGGCGGCGACCAGGTCGGCGACCGCCTCGGCTTCAAGCAGGTCCATGCGGCCGTTCAGGAAGCTGCGCCGGCTGAATTCCCCAGGCTCGGCGGGGCGTAGACCGTGCTCGATCAAAGCGTGCGAGACGGCGTCGACGACCGCGTGGCCGCCATGGAGGTGCAACTCGGCGCAATCTTCGCCGGTGTAGCTGCGCGGGCCCGGCATCCAGAGCACCAGCGCATGGTCGAGCACGTCGCCGCGGTTGTCGCGCAAGCGCCGCAGCGTGGCCTGGCGGGGTCGCGGCATAGGTCCGCAAAGCGCTATCAAGGCGGCTCGTGTCGGCGGGCCGCTCAACCGGAGGATAGCGATGGCCGCCGCGGTGCTGCCGGTCGCCAGGGCAAAGATGCCGTGGCACTGCTCGTCGGCGTACGGTGCTGCTGCTTCCACGGTGGCGCCCGCCGACGTGGGGCTCACGCCGGGGATGGTGCGGTGGGCGCGGGCAGCATCAGCTCGCTTGCCCGGCCAGAGGCTGTCAGATGCGCCTCGAGCACGCGGTCGACGTCAGCGCGAGTGCGAGTTTGATACCAGACGCCTTCGGGGTAGATGACGACGCACGGTCCAAGCTCGCAGCGATCCAAACAGCCAGCGCTATTGACCCGGATCGAGGCGATGCCAAGCTCTTTTGCACGCGCCTTCATGTAGTCGCGCAGTGCCTCCGAGCCGCTGGCGGCACACGAACCGCGCGCGTGGCCGTCAGGACGCCGATTGCAGCAGACAAAAACGTGCGCTTGGAAGAACAACGGTGGATCCGTTGTGAGTCGCTCGCCCATGTGGATCATGCCCTATCAGAACGAGCTGCCATATCGGCGCGAGGCACAGACGCTGCAAGCGGCGCA
>CAXUCZ010000166.1:0-2979 GCA_964249675.1 uncultured Acetobacteraceae bacterium
GGCCCCATGACTGAACACGCCGCGGGCTGCGCGTCGCCGCTGCGCGGGGGGCCTTGGCTGGCAGGATACCATGTAGAGCCCGGCGACGAAGGCGATGTTGGACAAGGCTGACAGGCCGTTCGACAGCGCCGCATCGGCGCCGTCGAGCAGGCTGCTGATGACGCTCCAGAGCGCGAAGCCGAGCCCGAACAGACGCAATGCCTGGTAGAGCAGCCGCAGCGGGTTCAGCCGGCCGGTTTGCACCAGGCCGCGCTGGCGGCCGATATGGACGTAGAACCAGACGCCGCAGGCGCAGCTCAGCCCATCGTACAGGCCCGTCCAGGCATCCAGCACGCCGGCGACGTAGAGGGCGAGGTCGGCCGCGAGCTGGAACACGACGGCGCCGAGCTGCAGGCTCAGTCCGACGTCGAACGCGGACGGACTTTCGTCCAGCCGGTCGGAGAGCGGCTGAAACACCCGGTCGAGCAGCCAGATGTCGGCGCGGTTAAGGCTGTCGGCGAACCTCACGGTTGCCAGCCGCCTGCGACCCGGCCGGCGCCGTCATGCATCTTCGTCAGGCCCGTCATGATGCTGGGATAGCGGCGCGTGGGGGGCGGCGTCCACCGTGCGGCAAGGCCGGCGTTTGTGCGGCTCGCCGGGCGCACCTATGCTTGGCATGGTCATCGCCAGCCGGATCACCCGAATGAGCAGCGCCGCGAGCCCAACCGTGATCCCAGCTGAGGCCACGCAGGCGGAGGCCGGCGCCGCCGATGCGCGCCGGATCATGATCTGCTTCGAGAGTCTCGGCGACACCTGCGAGTTCGGCTTCGCGCAGCGCCACTTCGGCATCGAGCCGATCGGGCTGCTACGCTGGGCCGGCGCGCCGCTGCCGGGGCTGCTCGACGCGCTGGGCGCGCGCTTTGCCGGGCTCTATCGCCGCGACGACCTGGTGGTGATCGACGGCGGCTCGGTGCTGGACCGCAAATACGACCTACGCTTCCACGCCGGCCCCTACACCAATGACGGACTGAGCGGGCAGCGCCCGATCAACTGGACTGAGGCCGCCCAGGCGGCGCATGCGCGCGAGCAGCGCCATATCGGCTTCCTGCTGCGCACCACGCTCGACACGCTCGCCGGCCGCAGCCGGATCTTCGTCTACAAGACCAATGCGGGGCTCGAGCTGTTCGACGTGCTGCAGCTCAAGGCGGCGCTCGACCTGTACGGACCGCAGCGCCTGCTCTGCGTGGTGCCCGAGGGGCCGACGACGCCGGCCGGCACCGCAAGGCGGATCGCCGCCGGCGTGAAGGTTGCCGGCATCACCCGCTTCGCGCCCTACACCTGCCAGGACGACATCGACGCCGCGTGCTGGCTTGCGCTGTGCGCCAGCGCCCTGGAGGGCGACTGGGGCGACGCCGCGGCGATCCCGCCGGAGCCAGGGATGGCCGGCGGCGAGTCGGCGCGTCCGGTGGCCTTCGAGCCGACCGAGACCGGGGCGATGATCTACGAGCCGGCGCTCGCCCGCGCGCTGGCGACCGCGATCTACCAGGTGCTGCTGCTGCGGCCGCCCGACGATGGCGGCTTGCGGGTGCTCGCCGGCAGCCTCAGCGCCGGACAGCGCAGCATGGAGGAGGCGATGATCTCGGCGCTGGAAAGCCCCGAGTTCACCGCTCTCGCGCCGCGCTTTTTGGCGCGTTACGCGGGGAAGTAGGCAAGCGGTTCTTTTTGAAAAAAGAACCAAAAACTTTCATCGGTGCTGTCGCGGTGGTCGTCGCGGAGAGTACGTGATCAAAAGTTTTTTGCTTCTTTTTTTCAAAAAAGAAGCTCTTTCCTTTGTCGTGAATTACGCCCGAACAGCTTTTCCCTGAGTGTGCCATCCGCATAATCGCGCTTGAACCGGCCGCGTCGTTGCAGCTCGGGCACCAGCAGCTCGGCGACCTGCGTGAACGTCTCGTGGGCGACGACGTAGCAGAGATTGAAGCCGTCGAGGCCGGCCGCGTCTGCCCAGGCCAGCATGGCGTCCGCGACCTCCGCGGGGTCGCCGACGAAGACCGGGCCGATGCCGCCGATGGCGACGTGCTCGGCCACGTCGCGCACCGTCCATGCGCGGTCCGGGTCGGCGCGAGTGATGTTGTCCATGGCCGAGCGGCCGGCATCGTTCTCGATGTGGCGGATCACCGCGTCGAGCGGGTAGCGCGAGAGGTCGACGCCGATCCAGCCGGACATCAGCGCCAGCGCGCCGACAGGGCTGACATGGGCGCGATACTCCTCGTGCAGGGCGCGGGCCTTGGCGCCGGTGTCGGCGACGATTGCGGTGGCCAGCGCGAACACGACGACGTCGTCCGCAGCCCGGCCGGCGGCCACGACTGCTTCGCGCATGGCGGCGACACGCGGCGCGACCACCGTGACCGAGGGGCCGGAGACGAACGCGCACTCGGCGTAGCGGGCGGCGAAGGCACGGCCGCGCGGCGAGCTGCCGGCCTGGTAGAGCACCGGCGTGCGCTGCGGCGAGGGCTCGCACAGATGCATCGCGTCGAGCCGGAAATGCGGGCCCTCGTGGCGGATACGATGCACGCGCGTCGGGTCGGCGAAGCGGCGCGTTGCCCGGTCGCGCAGCACCGCGCCATCCTCCCAGCTGTGCTCCCAGAGCTTCAGGACGAGCGCCATGTAGTCCTCGGCGACGTCGTAGCGGTCGTCATGCGCCACCTGCTTGTCACGACCGGCCGCTCGAGCGGCGCTGTCGAGATAGCTGGTGACGATGTTCCAGCCGACGCGCCCGTCGGTCAGGTGGTCAAGCGTGCTCATCCGGCGGGCGAACGGGTAGGGCGGCTCGTAGCTGAGCGACGCGGTGACGCCGAAGCCGAGATGGCGGGTCATCGCTGCCATGGCGGGGACCACCAGCATCGGGTCGCCGACGGGGACCTGCACCGCGTGCTCGACCGCGGCGTCGGCGCTGCCGGCATAGACGTCGTAGACGCCGAGCACGTCGGCGAGGAACACGCC
>CAXUCZ010000166.1:2989-6049 GCA_964249675.1 uncultured Acetobacteraceae bacterium
GCCGGCCTGGAGGAGGCCGGGGAGGTCGGTCCAGGAATCGAGGCGGCGATAGTCGACGGACCGATCGCGCGGGTGGGTCCACAAGCCCGGCGACTGGTGGCCGACCGTGTTCATCGCGAACGCGTTGAGGCGAAGCTCACGCATCGGCAGACCTCACCTGAACGCGGCGCCGGCGAAGACCATGGCATCCTTGTTGTCTTGCATGAGCATGGCGAAGCCTGGGATCGCCTCGAAGCTCAAGCCATGCGGCACGCCGGTCTCGGGATCGGCCACGACGCGGGCGTAGCTCTCGGAGGCGAACTTCTCCCACTTGCCGGCAGGCTTCTTCACCTCGACGGCGACCACGGTGGCGCGCAGCACCAGCCGCACGATCGCCTCCTTGCGTGACGACGGCTTCATCAGGCTCGGGCAGCCGGCGCTCATCTGCCAGCCGTTGGCCAGCGTCCAGACCATCAACTCCTGCTTTGTCATCGCTCACCCTTCAGGACAGGGTTCTTTTTTTTGAAAAAAGAACCAAAAAACTTTTGTCCGAAAGGAGCATCATGTCTGAGGCACATCCTTGCATGATGAAGGTTTGCTTCTTTTTTGCAAAAAAGAAGGCCTTCCTTGCCTCACGACCACATCCGCTGCAGCTCCGGCTGCCGATCAACGAACTGGTGCTTCAGTGCGCCCAGGACATGCAGCGCCAGCAGCGCATACAGGCCATACGCCAGGTCGGCGTGCACCGCGAACCACTGCGCGTGCACCTGCGCCTTACGCGCCGGGTCAAGGGCCATGATCGGCGCGATGCGCGGCCAGGGCACGAGGCCGAACAGCCGCAGCGGATGCGCTGCGGCCTCCTTTAAGGCGGAGTCGTGGATCCAGCCGGACAGCGGCAGGCCCAGGATGAGGCCGTAGAGCACCAGGTGCGCCGCGTGCGCGCCGAGGCGTTCCCGGCGCGGCGTCTCGGGCGGTAGCGGCGGGGGGCGGTGCGACAGGCGCCATAAGATCCGCAGCAGGACGAGGCCGAGCACGGTGATGCCGATCGACTTGTGGGTGTCGATCGCGAGGCGCACCAGCTTGTCGGGCAGCGAGCCGATGGTCCAGACCAGCGCCAGGTTGCCGATGATCAGCAGGGCCACGAGCCAGTGCAGCAGCATCGCCGTGCGCGTGTAACGATCAGCCGCCATGCCGGGCATTGTCCCTCAAGCGGGTCACGCGTGCAAAGCGTGCCCGGTGCGCTACATGATGGGCGCCGCGGCGAACGGCGGGCGAAAGGGCTTGCGGGAGCTTCTCCACGATGACGGCCGCGACGATCGTGCAGGACCTCGCCCGCACCCGCCTTGCCACCTCGCCGCGCTTCAGCCCGCCGCCGCGGCCCTGGGCCAGCACGCTGATCCACGGCGCGGCGCTGCTGCTGTGGATGCTGCTGTTCGCCCGCGCCTTCGGTGGTCGGGGCCTGTTCGCCTGGTCGGCGGGTCTTGCGTATATCGGCTACGATGCAATCCTGATCGTGTTTGTCTTCGTCCAGACGCTGACGTTGCTGCGTCCGGCCGCGGCTGCCCGCCTGAGCGGGGCGCCGACGGGGGTGGCGGCCGGGATGACGGTCATCGTCGCGGCGCATGACGAGGCGCTGCCGCTGCCGGTGACGCTGGCGGCGCTGTTCACCCAGAGCCGGCTGGCCGAGACGATCCTGATCGCCGACGACGGCTCCTCGGACGGCACGGCGGCGCTGCTGGCCAACCGCTACGGGTTGGCGCCGCCGCCGCTCGGCCTGGTCAGCGAGCCAAGCCCAAGCCATCCGGCGCTGCGCTGGCTGCGGCTGCCGCATGGCGGCAAGGCCCAGGCGCTCAATGTCGCCTGCACCCTGGCCGAGACCGAGCTGGTGCTGACGGTGGATGCCGACACGCTGCTCGAGCCGCATGCGCTCGCCGCGATGTCGGATGCGTTCGACGCCGATCCGGGCCTGGTCGCTGCGACCGGCGTGCTCAGCCCGGTCTGCGGCCCGTCGGCGTCGGGGCGGCTGCTGCAGTGGTTCCAGACCTATGAATACGTGCGCAATTTTCTCTCGCGCTATGCGTGGATGCGGGCCGAGGGGCTGCGGCTGATCTCCGGGGCGTTCGCGTGCTACCGCCGCGCGCCGCTGCTCGCCGTCGGCGGCTTCGATCCGGACTGCCTGGTCGAGGATTACGAGCTGACGCATCGGCTGCGTGACCAGGCGGTGCGGCAGGGCCAATCCTGGCACACGGCTGTGGTGGGCGCGGCGCAGGCGCGCACGGACGCGCCGGGCACCGCGAGTGCCTTTCTTGGCCAGCGGCGGCGCTGGTTCGGCGGCTTTCTGCAGACCCAGCTGTGGTATCGCCACATGGTCGGCAACGCCCGCTACGGCCGGATGGGCACGATGATGCTGCCGGTCAAGGCAATCGACACCCTGCAGCCGCTCTACGGATTGACCGGCGCGGTGCTGCTGGTGACGAGCCTGGTGCAGGGCCGGCTTATCCTAGTCGGCTCGATTCTGGGCGTGATCGGCGCCAAGATCGTGTTCGACCTGTGCTTTCACCTGTGGTCGCTGCTGCTCTATCGCCGCTGGCTCGGCCGGCCGACCGGGCTTGGCGTGGGCGCGGCGCTGCTGGCGGCGCTGGTCGAGCCGTTCAGCTTTCAGCTGCTGCGCCATGCCGGCGCAGCACTCGGCTGGGTATCGTTCCTGACCAGGACGCGGTCCTGGGGCGTGCAGCGCCGGCTGGGGATCGTTGCGGAGGTGAAGGAAGGAAGCGCTTCTTTTTGAAAAAAGAACCGCTTACCCACACTTCGACCAGCCGCAATGCACGCAGCTCAGGCAGCCGGCCTCGCGCACCAGGCCGGGCTGGCTGCACTTCGGACAGAGCGGGCCGACATGGGCGGCGGCCAGCGGCGTCACGCTGGCAGCCGTGGCCTTGCCGGCCAGGGTCTCGAGCGGCTGCAGAAAGCCGGTGTCGATCATGTGCCGCTCGAGGAGGTCGCCGATGGCGGCCACCAGCGAGGGCACGTAGCGGCCGTTGCTCCATTGGCCGCCGCGCGGGTCGAACACCTGCTTCAGCTCCT
>CAXUCZ010000167.1:0-6027 GCA_964249675.1 uncultured Acetobacteraceae bacterium
TAAGCCAGGCATACAGGTAGCTATGCGGGAGCGGCCGTGCAGAGGCAAGCGGCGGCCAGCGGAAGAAAGGCCAGGGCGTTGCCCTCGATTAAAGGCGGAGCCTTTAAAATCCACTCAACCGGCGGGGCGGCGGCACGGACGCAAGAGTAGCAGGCGTTGCCAAGCAAGAAAGCGCCCGTTGAGCCCCCATGATGCGGGCCTGGGGGCGCCGCCCCCAGCGGGTCCAGGGCAGAGCCCTGGCCTTGCCTTCTAGTCCTTGCCAGGCGCGTCGCCGAACTCGGCGGCCAGCACCTTGTCGCCCACCCGGATGCCGTCGGCTGCGGTGACGCCGCCCGCGAGTTCCAGCGTCGCCGCCGCCACGACGCGGCCATCGATGATCGCCTCGCTCTGCGGCACCGTGTTCTCGGCGATGTGGCCGATCGTGCCGTCGGCGCGGATAAACACCATGTCTTCCGGCACCGGGCAGTTCTTCATCCACATCTGCGCCTCGCGCGGGCTCTCCCAGTTGAAGATCATCCCGCTCGTCGGCGGGATCACCGTGCGATACATCAGGCCGACCTCCTGCTCGTGCGGCGTGCGGGCGACCTCCACGGTGAAGCGATGGCGCTGGCCGTCAAGGCCGACAATGACGACCGGCTCGGTCTGCAGGGTCGGCTGAGCACCGGAGATGTCGGCAGCCAGCGCCGCCTTCGGCAGGGCGAGCGCGACGAGAAGGACGGCGTAAACAGGCTTCATTAGGCAGGCTCCATCAGTGACAGCGCGGCCAGCCGCTCGATCTCGGGTCGGACGGGGCCTTCGCGCGGCGCGTCGCGCAAGGTGGTGAACCAGTGCGCCGGCGGGTTGCGCCCGGCCGCGCGGTCATACACCAGGCCGCGCAGCACCGCCTCAGCCGCCGGCGGCACGGACGCGGGGATCGACAGCCGGTTCAGCGTCGCCCACACGCCGGCCCAGCATCGCCCGACAGTCCAAGGATTGTAGCCGCCGCCGCCGGTCACGACCAGGCGCGGGGCGAGTCCCCGCACCGCCTCGACGACTGACCAGTGCGCGTTGTTTGACAAGGCGAGGCGGGCGAGCGGGTCCTCTTCCAGCGCGTCGGCGCCGCATTGCAGAAAGATCGCCTCCGGACACTGGCGCTCGATCAGCGGCAGGATGGCCCGGGTAAGCAGGTGCCGCATCTCGCTATCGTTGAAGCCTGTCGGCACCGGCAGGTTGCGGGCGGCCCCGCCGGCGCGGTCCTCGGCCGGGCCGGTGCGCGGCCAGCGGCCGGCCTCGTGCACGCTGATCGTGAAGACGCGCGGGTCGTCGGCGAACGCGTCCTGCACGCCGTCGCCGTGATGGGCGTCGATGTCGAGGTAGACGACGCGGGTCAGCCCGGCGTCGAGCCAGCCGAGGATGCCGAGCACCGGGTCGTTGAGGTAGCAGAAGCCGGACGCCCAGGCGGGCCTGCCATGATGGGTGCCGCCGCCGGGGGAATGGACGATGCCGCCTTCCAGCGTCAGCCGGCAGGCCAGCATCACCGCCCCGGCCGAGGTCATCGCGCGGCGATAGATCTCCGGATAGACCGGATTGCCGTTGGCGCCGATATTATAGCGGATGCGGTCCTCGTCGCTGGCGCGTCCCGCCGCCTCGGCGCGCTCCAGAGCGGCGACGTAGTCGCGCACATGAAATCGGGTCACCTGCTCGACGCTGGCCATCGGCGCCGCGCGGTAGGCATTTTCCGGCAGCCAGTTCATGGCGCGGACGAGGTCGGTGCAGGTGGAGACGCGCGGCACGGAGAGCGGGTGCTTGGGCCCGAAGCTGGAGCCGCGATAGATCTCGCTGCCGATGTAGAGCGGCTGGGTGAGCATGCTGGCCTATATAGTTTGATCTTACTAAATGCAGGTCTGGAGGCGCCGCCTCCAGCGGGGTCCAGGGGCAGAGCCCCTGGCCTTTCTGAGAGGACGCAATGGCCGGCCATTCCCACGTCAAGAACGTCATGCACCGCAAGGGCGCGCAGGACGCCCGCAAGGCGAGGCAGTTCGCCAAGCTGATCCGCGAGATCACCGTCGCCGCCCGCGCCGGCCTGCCCGACCGTGCCTCCAACCCGCGCCTGCGCGCCGCGATCACGGCGGCGCTGAAATCCAACATGACACGCGACACCATCGACCGCGCGGTGAAAAAAGCCTCCGGCGCCGCCGGCGGCGAGGACTACGCCGAGGTCCGCTACGAGGGCTACGGCCCCTACGGCGTCGCGATCATCGTCGAGGCGCTGACCGACAACCGCAACCGCACCGCCTCGGACGTCCGCGCCGCCTTCTCCAAACTCGGCGGCGCGCTCGGCGAAACCAACTCGGTCAGCTTCTTGTTCGCCCGACTCGGCGTCGTCCGCTACCTGGCGTCGGCCGCCACCGTGGACGCGATGCTGGAAGCGGCGATCGAGGCCGGCGCCGACGATACCGCCCTCTGTGAAGACGGCCACGAGGTGCTCTGCGCGCCTGAAAGCTTCTTCGCTGTCCGCGACGCCTTGGAGACACGGTTCGGCGCTCCCGAGGAGGCAGCGCTGGAGTGGCGCCCGTCGACCACGGTGAGCCTCGATGAGGAACGCGCCTCGGCCATCCTGAAGCTTGTCGACGCCCTGGAGGACAATGACGACGTCCAGAACGTCTATGCCAACTTCGATATTCCTGACGAAATCATGCAGCGGCTTTAAGCAAGGCAAGGGGCTTTGCCCCCTTGACCCCACCAAGGGCGCGAGGCCCTTGGGTCCCGAATGATTAGGCTGCTGGGGATCGATCCGGGATTACGATTCACCGGATGGGGGATCGTCGAAAGCGAGGGTAATCGGCTGCGCCACGTCGCCGACGGCGTGCTGGCGACCGACAGCGCCCACAGCGTGCCGGACCGACTGATGGCGCTGCACCACGGCCTGACGCAGCTGATGGCTGACTGGCGACCGGATGAGGCGGCAGTCGAGGAAACCTACGTCAACCGCAACGGCACGGCCACGCTCAAGCTCGGCTATGCTCGCGGCGTCGCCCTGCTCGCCCCCGCTTTGGTCGGCATTCCGGTGCACGAATACGGCGCCATGACCGTCAAGCAGTCGGTCGTCGGCACCGGCGCGGCCGACAAGGAGCAGGTCAAGATGATGGTCCGCCGCCTGCTGCCCGGCGCCACCCTGCTCCGCGCCGACGCCGCCGACGCGCTCGCCGTCGCCATCTGCCACGCCCACCACCGCGCCACCCGCCAGCGCTGGGGAGCCGCATGATCGCCCTGCTTACCGGCCGCCTCGAGGCGCTTACCGACGCCACCTGCGTGATCGACGTCGGCGGCGTCGGCTACCTGGTGCAGGCCAGCACGCGCACCCTGTCCGCCCTGCCCGGCCCGCCCGCCCTCGCCCGCGTGCTGGTCGAGACGGTGGTGCGCGAGGACGCGATCATCCTCTACGGCTTTGCCGAGCCGGCCGAGCGCGAGTGGTTCCGGCTGCTGCTTACCGTGCAGGGCGTCGGCGCCAAGGTCGCGCTCGGCCTCCTCTCTGCCTTGTCGGCGCGCGAGCTCGTCGCCGCCATCGCCGCCGGCGACCGCGCCGCCCTAACCCGCGCGCCCGGCGTCGGCGCCAAGCTCGCGGTGCGCCTGCTCACCGAGCTGCGCGAGCGCGCCGGCGGCATGCCCCTCGGCGAGCAGGTCACGCTTGGGCCGCTCGCCCGGCAGCCCGCCGGCACCCAATCCGACGCCGTCTCGGCGCTGGCCAATCTCGGCTACCGCCGCATCGAGGCGCAGCCCGCGGTCGAGCGGGTGATGACGAGGCTTGGCGAGGCAGCCGGGCTCGACGTGGTGATCCGCGACGCCCTCAAGGAGCTCGCCCGTTGAGGAAGCCCGCGGAGGCCGATCGCGCCGTCTCCGGCGCCCGCGCCGATGAGGACGCCGCCGAGGCCTCGCTCCGCCCGCAAACCCTGCGCGAGTTCATCGGCCAGAAAGGCACCCGCGAAAACCTCGCCGTGTTCATCGAGGCGGCGCGCGGACGCGGCGAGGCGCTCGACCACGTGCTGCTGCACGGCCCCCCGGGCCTCGGCAAGACCACCCTCGCCCAGATCGTCGCCCGCGAGCTTGGCGTCGGCTTTCGCGCCACCTCCGGCCCGGTGATCCAGCGCGCCGGCGACCTGGCCGCCATCCTGACCAACCTGCAGCCGCGCGACGTGCTGTTCATCGACGAGATCCATCGCCTGCAGCCGGCCATCGAGGAGATCCTCTATCCGGCGATGGAGGACTTCCAGCTCGACCTGATCATCGGCGAGGGCCCGGCCGCGCGCTCCGTCCGCATCGACCTCTCCCCCTTCACTCTGGTGGGCGCGACGACTCGCGCCGGCCTGCTGGCCACACCCCTGCGCGACCGCTTCGGCATCCCGCTGCGCCTGGTGTTCTACACCCCGGCCGAGCTGGAGCTGATCGTCTCGCGCGGGGCGGAGAAGCTCGGCTTCGACCTCGCCCCCGACGGCGCCGCCGAGGTCGCGGCGCGCTCCCGCGGCACGCCGCGCATCGCCGGCCGCCTGCTGCGCCGGGTGCGCGACTTCGCGGCCGTCGACGGCTCCGGTCGCGTCGGAAGAGCAGTCGCCGACCGCACCCTGACCCGGCTTGAGGTCGACCGCCTCGGGCTGGACGCCATGGACCGCCGCTATCTCCGCCGCATCGCCGAGCACCACGCCGGCGGCCCGGTCGGCGTCGAGACCCTGGCCGCCGCCTTGGCCGAGGCGCGCGACACGCTGGAAGACGTGATCGAGCCGTTCCTCATTCAGGAGGGGCTGGTGCTGCGCACCTCGCGCGGCCGCGTGCTCGGCGAGCCAGGCTGGCGCCACCTCGGCCTGCGCCCACCCGCAGCCGGCCCGCTGCTCGACCTGCTTGACGATCATTAGACACAGAGGTCGTGGGACGATGCGGCAGGCGTGCTAGCACAGTGCTCGGGCGGTTCCGTCGCGCCGGCGATGATTGGAAATCTTGCCTATAGGCAAGATTTCCGTAAGCCATTGATATATAAGACTTCTACGCCGAGTGGAACCTTGCCGATAGGGGACGCCCGCAAAGCGCCCGGACCAAATCTTGCGGTATTTCACCGATTCAGCTCGGCGACCCTGCGATCAGCCAAAAGTTTTTTGCTTTTTCTCAAAGCAGACCCTTCCTTCCGCCTCGCCCGCCCATGACCGCCCATCGCGCCAGCTTCCGCGTCTACGTCGAGGACACCGACTACGGCGGCGTCGTCTATCACGGCCGCTACCTCGGCTTCTGCGAGCGCGCCCGAACCGAGGCGCTGCGCGATATGGGCGCGCCTTACCAGGCGATGGTTGCCGAACATGGACGAGGCTTCATGGTGCGCCGCGCCAATCTGGAGTATCTGCGCCCGGCACGCCTCGACGACGTGCTGGACATCGTGACCGCCGTGCTGGCCGTAACCGGCGCCACCGTCATGCTGCGCCAGGCGGTCGAGGTGAGCGGCCGGTTGATTGCGACTGCCGAGATCCTGCTGGTCTGCGTGAGCGAGGATGGCATGCGGGTCGCCCGCATCCCGGCCCGCTGGCGCGCGGCGCTCGCGGCAGTGTCTTAGGAGTTCGAGAGTGGATCGTGCCGTCGATGCCGCCAACCTGAGTGCGCCGGGTGCGGACCTGTCGCTCTGGACGCTGTTCATGCAGGCCGACATCGTCGTCAAGCTGATCATGCTGGGCCTGCTCGCGGCCAGCATCTGGGTCTGGGCCATCGTGTTCGAAAAGGTGACGGCGCTGCGCCGCGCGGCCAAGTCCGCGGACGGCTTCGAAGACCGCTTCTGGTCCGGCGGCTCGCTGGAGGAGCTTTACGACCGGGAGGGCGTGAAGCCGACCCACCCGATGGCCGCCGTCTTCGGCGCCGCGATGACCGAGTGGCGACGCTCCTCGCGCGTGGTCGGCGCCGACATGGCGCGCGGCTCGGTGCGCGAGCGGCTGGACCGAGCGATGACGATGACCGTCAACCGCGAGATGGAGCGCATGGAGCGCTGGATGATCTTCCTCGCCTCGGTCGGCTCCA
>CAXUCZ010000168.1:0-5984 GCA_964249675.1 uncultured Acetobacteraceae bacterium
CGCGCCGCAACGCGGTCGGCCTGGAACTGGCGGCGGCGGGGTGAGGCGCGGCTGGTGCCCCGGCCTTCACGAGCCGATGGCGACCGGCGACGGGTTGCTGCTGCGGGTCAAGCCGTGGCGGGGACGGCTGGCGGCGGGACAGGCGCGGGCGGTGGCGGCGGCGGCGCGACGCTGGGGCAATGGCCGCTTAAACCTGACCGGCCGCGGCAATCTGCAGCTGCGCGGCTTCGACCGGGCCGGCGCGGCCGCGTTCGCCGAGGCGATGCTGCTGGCGGGCCTGGCAAGCCGCGATCCGGGCGAGGAGCGGCGGCGCAACCTGATCGTGCCGCCGCTCGATGACGGGCTGGACGGCCCGGCGGCGGCGCTGGAGCGGGTGCTGGTTGACCCGGCGCTCGCCGAGCTGCCGGGCAAGGTGCTGGTGCTGCTAGACCGCGGCGACGCGCTCGCCGGCATCGCCACCGACCTGCGCGTCGAGCTCGGCGACGACAACCAAGCGCAGGTGAGGATCGACGACGCGGCGCTCGGCTGGCGCGGCGCGGCAAAGGCGGCGCCGGGCGTAGTCAGCGCGCTGCTGGCGGCCTTCATCCGCATCGCGCCGCGGCCGCTGCATCGGCTGCGCGACGTGCCGGCCGGGCAGCTGCTGGCCGAGGCGGGGCTCCCGGCGACGGTGCTGCCGCCCCTCGCGACGACCGCCGGAGCGGTCGGCCGGCACGGCGATGCGGTCTCGGCAACGCTGGCGTTCGGGCAGGGCGAGGTCGGGGTGCTGGAGCAGCTCGCCAACCTCGCCGAACGGCAGGGCGACGGTGTGCTGCGGTTGTCGCCCTGGCGCAGCGTGCTGCTGGCCGGGCTCGGCGACGCGGCGGACGCGGTGCTCGTGGCGGCGGCGGGGCTCGGGCTGATCGTCGCGGCGACGGACCCGCGGCTGGCGGTGACCGCCTGCACCGGCGCGCCGGGCTGCCTCTCCGCCAGCGTCGACGTGCAGGCCGATGCGGCAAGGATCGCCGCGTCAGCACGCGGGTACGCGCCCATCCATCTCTCCGGCTGCGCCAAAGGATGCGCCCATCCGGCCGCCGCGCCGATCACCCTGGTCGGCCGGGCCGGATGCTACGACCTGGTGCGGCATGGACGCGCCGACGCGGCGCCGGAGCGCACCGGGCTCAGCCTTCCCGAGGCGCTGCGGGCGCTGGCCGCGTGATCCCCCGCTACGAGCGTGACGTATGAGGCGCGCTTATGAGCGCGACGGGGCGGCGATCTACGCGCGGTCGTTCGCGATCATCCGCGCCGAGGCCGACCTCACCGGCTTCGGCCCGGCCGAGGCGCGGGTGGCGGTGCGGGTGATCCATGCCTGCGGCATGGTGGATATCGCCCGGGCGCTGCGCTTCGGCGGCGGCTTTGCCGAGCGCGCGCGGGCGGCGCTGCTCGGCGGCGCGCCGGTGCTGTGCGACGCCCAGATGGTGGCGCACGGCATCACTCGCGCCCGCCTGCCGGCCGGCAACGACGTCGTCTGCACCCTGTCCGACCCGGCGGTCGTGGGGCTCGCGGCCCGGCTCGGGACCACCCGCTCGGCCGCCGCGATGGAGCTGTGGCGCCCGCTGCTGCCCGGCGCCGTGGTCGCCATCGGCAACGCGCCGACCGCGCTGTTCCGGCTGCTCGAGATGCTCGACGAGGGGGTGGAGCCGCCGGCGGCGGTGATCGGCATGCCGGTCGGCTTCGTCGGCGCGGCGGAGAGCAAGGCCGCGCTCGCCGCCGACGGCCGGGTGCCGTTCGCCATCGTCGACGGCCGTCGCGGCGGCAGCGCGATGGCGGTCGCCGCGGTCAACGCGTTGGCGAGCGAGGCGGAGTGAGCGGCACGCTCTGCATCGTCGGCGTCGGCCCCGGCGACCCGGAGCTGATGACGCTCAAGGCGCACCGCATCATCGCCGCGGCCGCGGTGGTGGCGGCTTTCAGCAAGCACGGCCGGCCGGGTCACGCCTGGCGCATCGCCGCCGCGGCGGTCCGGCCCGAGGCGGAGACGCTGCACCTCGCCTACCCGTTCACCACCGAGATCGCCCTCGACAACCCGGCCTATCGCGACGGCATCGACCGCTTCCACGACGACTGCGCCGCCCGCCTCGCCGCCGTGCTCGCCGACGGACGCGACGTCGTGCTGCTGTGCGAGGGCGACCCGCTGTTCTACGGCTCGTCAATGGCGCTGTTCGACCGGCTGCGGCCGCGCTTCGGCTGCTCGGTGGTGCCGGGCGTCACCGCCATGAGCGGCTGCTGGACCGCCGCCGGGCTCGCGATGGCGCATGGCGACGACGTGCTGGCGGTGCTCCCCGGCACCCTGCCGGAGCACGAGCTCACGCGCCGGCTGGCCGAGGCGGACGCAGCCGTGGTGATGAAGGTGGGCCGCAACCTGCCCAAGATCCGCACCGCCCTCGCCCAGGCCGGCCGGCTCGAGCGCGCCGTCTACGTCGAGCAGGGCACGATGGCCGAGCAGGTGGTGATGTCGCTCGCGGAACGCGACGACGCACCGGCGCCGTATTTCTCGATCGTGCTGGTGCCGGGACGACAGGCGGCCCGATGACGGGACAAGGAAGAGCTTCTTTTTTGAAAAAAAGAAGCAAAAAACTTTTATCGTGTTTCGCGATGTGCTGGCCGGATGGCGCGCCAAACGGACAGACGTTTTTTGGTTCTTTTTTCCAAAAAAGAACTCGCTTCCTGTGAGCGAACTCCTCGGCAGCCTCGGCATGATTGCCCTGGCCGCGGCCGGTGCGGGCTTGGCTTACGCCGGCGCCACGGCGCTGATGGCGCGTGGGCCGGCGCCGCCGGCTCGGCCTCCGGCCGAGCTGCGGCCCGGCTCGCTCAGGATCATCGGGCTTGGCCCGGGCGCGGCGGGGCTGGTCGCGCCCGACGCGATGGCGGCGTTGGATGCGGCGGACGATGTGCTCGGCTACGGGCCGTATCTGGACCGGGTGGCGACGCGGCAGGGGCAGCGGCGGCACCGGACCGACAACCGCCAGGAGCTGGAGCGGGCGCGGCATGCGCTGCGGCTGGCGCTGGATGGGGCGCGGGTGGCGATGGTGTCGTCGGGCGATGCCGGGGTGTTCGCCATGGCCGCGGCGGTGTTCGAGGCGGTGGAGGCGGAGGGGGTTGGGGCCGGCGGCGCGTCGCTGCGGGCGCTCGACATTGCCGTGGTGCCGGGGATTTCGGCGATGTTCGCCGCCGCGGCGCGGCTCGGGGCGCCGCTGGGGCACGATTTCTGCGCCATCTCGCTGTCCGACAACCTCAAGCCCTGGGCGCTGGTCGAGCGCCGGCTGGGGCTGGCGGCGGAGGCCGGCTTCGTGATCGCGCTCTACAACCCGGTCTCCTCCGCCCGGCCGTGGCAGCTCGACCAGGCGTTTGCGCTGCTGCGCGAGCGGCTGCCGGGCACGACGCCGGTGATGTTCGCCACCGCGGTCAGCCGGGCCGAGGAGCAGCTGGCGCGGGTGAGCCTCGCCGAGGCGGCGGCGGCGATGGCGAGCATGCAGACGGTGGTGCTGGTCGGTTCGGCGGCGACGCGGGTGATCGAGCGGCCGGACGGCGACGCCTGGGTCTACACGCCGAGGAGCGTGCCGGCATGAGCCTCGATCAAGGCGAGCGCCGCGGCGGCATCGGGCACGGCGTCGGCTGGCTCGGGGTCGGGGCGGGCGATCATCAGCACCGGCAGGCCGAGCTGGCGCGCGGCGGAGAGCTTGGCGGCGGTGGCGCTGCCGCCGGAGTTCTTGCTGACCAGCCGCTCGATGCGGTGGCGGGCCAGCAGGGCGAGCTCGTCGGCGAGCGCGAACGGGCCGGTGGCGGCGATCAGCGTCGCGCCCGGCAGTACGGCCGGCGGCGGCGGCTCGACGCTGCGCACGATATACGTGTGCCACGGCCGGGCGGCGAACGGCGCGAGCTCCTTCTGGCCGACCGTCAGCATCACCCGGCGCGGCGTAGCGCCGAGCGCTTCGGCGGCCGCCTCCATGCTGGCCCAGTCGGTCCAGCGGTCGCCGGGTTGGGATCGCCAGGGCGGGCGGCGAACGGTGATCAGGCTGACGCCCGGCACCGCGGCCGCGGCTTGCCGGGCGTGGCGCGACATGGTGGCGGCGAACGGGTGGGTGGCATCCACCAGGATGGTGGTGGCGCTGGCGCGCAGGTAATCCGCGAGACCCGCGGCCCCGCCGAAGCCGCCGCGCCGCACCGGCACCGGCTGGGCGAGCGGGTGGCGCGTGACGCCGGCCAGGCTCAGCGTCACGTCGGCGCCGGCCAATGCCCCAGGAAGCGCCGGAACGAGCGTCCGGGCGAGCGCCGAGGCCTCGGTGGTGCCGCCCAGGATCAGGATGCGCGGCCCCGGAATGAGCGACAATGACATGGCTCAGCATCCTGGGCATCGGCGAGGACGGTGTCGACGGGCTGTCCGGCGCCGCCCGTCGGCGGATCGAGGCGGCGGAGGCGGCGTTCGGCGGGGCGCGGCACCTCGCCCTGGCGGCGCCGCTGATCCGCGGCGAGGCGGTCGCCTGGCCGAGCCCGATGCGCGAGGGCTACGCGGCGGTGCTGGCGCGGCGCGGCCGGCCGGTGGTGGTGCTGGCGTCGGGCGACCCGTTCTGCTTCGGCGTCGGCGTGAGCCTCGCCCGGATGGTCGAGCCCGGCGAGATGGAGTGCCTGCCGGCGCCCTCGGCGATCTCGCTGGCCTGCGCCCGCCTCGGCTGGGCGCTTGCCGATTGCGCCGTGATCTCGTTCTGCGGCCGGCCGCTCGCGCCGGTGCTGCCGCTGCTGCAGCCCGGGGCGCGGATCCTGGCGCTGTCGGCCGATGCCGCGACGCCGGCGGCGCTGGCCACGCTGTTGGCCGCGCACGGATTCGGCGCGACCAGGATGCACGTGCTGAGCGCGCTGGGCGGGCCGCGCGAGCGGGTGGTGAGTGGGACAGCCGAGCAGGGTGTCGGCGATGTCGGACCGTTGAACCTGGTGGCGCTGGAGGTGGTCGCCAGCGCCGACGCGCGAGTGCTGCCGCTCGCCACCGGGCTCGAGGACGGCCTGTTCGACCATGACGGCCAGCTCACCCGGCGGGAGATCCGGGCGCTGACGCTGTCCGCGCTGGCGCCGCGCCAGGGCGAGCACCTGGTCGATGTCGGCCTCGGCGCCGGGTCGGTCGCGATCGAGTGGCTGCTGCGCCACCCGGCGATGCGGGCCACCGGGATCGAGCCGGATGCGGCACGGGCGGTCCGGGCAGGGCGCAATGCCGAGAGCCTGGGCGTGCCGTCGCTGGCGGTGCGGCTCGGCCGGGCGCCGGCGGCGCTGGAGGGGCTGGCGGCGGACGCGGTGTTCCTTGGCGGCGGCGTCTCCGCACCGGGGGTGATCGAGGCGGCGTGGCGGGCGCTGCGGCCCGGCGGCCGGATCGTCGCCAACGCGATCACCCTGGCGAGCGAGGCGGCGCTGGTCGTAGCCCAGGCGCAATACGGCGGCAGCCTGACCCGGATCGGCCTGGAGCGTCTCGATCAGGTTGGCCGGATGGCGGCGTATCGCCCGGCGATGACGGTGACCCAGTTCTGCGCGGCCAAGCCGTGATGGTCGCCGGCATCGGCTGCCGCCCGGCGGCGGCGGCGAGCGCGATCATCGCGGTGGTGCGCGCCGCCGAGGCGCAGGCCGGCGGGCAGGCAGACCTGCTGGCGGCGCCGGCCTTCCGCGACGGTGCGGCGCTGCGCGAGGCGGCGGTGCGCCTCGGCCTGGCGTTGCGCCTGGTGGATCAGGCGGCGCTGCTGGCGGTGCAGCCGCGCTGCGAGAGCCACTCGGCCGTGGCGCTGGCGGCAACCGGGCTCGCCTCGGTGGCCGAGGCGGCGGCGCTGGCGGCGGCGGGCGAGTCGGCGGTGTTGCGCTGCCGGCGGCTCGACGGCGACGGCGCCAGCTGCGCCCTGGCGGGCCCGGCGTGACGGTGCACTTCACGGGCGCCGGCCCGGGGGCGGCCCGCTCGCTTACCCTGCCCGGCGCCC
>CAXUCZ010000169.1:0-5963 GCA_964249675.1 uncultured Acetobacteraceae bacterium
GCCGATGATCATCGGCCGCAACTTCCTGGTCAAGATCAACGCCAACATCGGCAACTCGGCGGTCACCTCCTCGGCCGCCGACGAGGTCGAGAAGCTGGTCTGGGCGATCCGCTGGGGCGGCGACACGGTGATGGACCTCTCCACCGGCCGCAACATCCACAACATCCGCGGCTGGATCCTGCGCAACTCGCCGGTGCCGATCGGCACCGTGCCGATCTACCAGGCGCTCGAGAAGGTCGACGGCGAGCCCGAGAAGCTGACCTGGGAGATCTTCCGCGACACCCTGATCGAGCAGGCCGAGCAGGGGGTGGACTACTTCACCATCCACGCCGGCGTGCGCCTCGCCCACGTGCCGCTGACCGCCAAGCGGATGACCGGCATCGTCTCGCGCGGCGGCTCGATCATGGCGCGCTGGTGCCTCAGCCACCATCGCGAGAGCTTCCTCTACGAGCATTTCGAAGAGATCTGCGACATCATGCGCAAATATGACGTCTCGTTCAGCCTCGGCGACGGCCTGCGCCCCGGTTCGATCCATGACGCCAACGACGCCGCCCAGTTCGCCGAGCTGACCACGCTCGGAGAGCTGACCAAGATCGCCTGGGCGAAAGGTTGC
The DNA here is from genome assembly GCA_964249675.1 of uncultured Acetobacteraceae bacterium. Taxonomy (GTDB): domain Bacteria; phylum Pseudomonadota; class Alphaproteobacteria; order Acetobacterales; family Acetobacteraceae; genus CAXMMR01. Next base: position 614 of record CAXUCZ010000169.1, read on the forward strand.
CAGGTGATGATCGAGGGCCCCGGCCACGTGCCGATGCACAAGATCAAGCTCAACATGGACAAGCAGCTGCGCGAATGCGGCGAGGCGCCGTTCTACACCCTCGGCCCGCTGACCACCGACATTGCCCCCGGCTACGATCACATCACCTCGGCCATTGGCGCGGCGATGATCGGCTGGTTCGGCACCGCCATGCTCTGCTACGTGACGCCGAAGGAGCATCTCGGCCTGCCCAACCGCGACGACGTGAAGACCGGCGTGATCACCTACAAGATCGCCGCTCACGCCGCCGACCTCGCCAAGGGCCATCCGGCGGCGAAGTTGCGCGACGATGCGCTCAGCCAGGCGCGCTTTGACTTCCGCTGGGAGGATCAGTTCAACATCGGGCTCGATCCGGACACTGCACGGGCGTATCACGACGAGACGTTGCCCAAGGAGGCGCACAAGGTGGCGCATTTCTGTTCCATGTGCGGCCCGAAGTTCTGCTCCATGCGGATCAGCCAGGACCTGCGCATCGAGGCCGACCGGCTCGCCGGGCTGGAGGCCAAAAGCGCCGAGTTCGTCGAGTCGGGCGGATCGCTCTACGTGGCCGAGCTGAGCGGCGTTCCGGAAGCCCTGGGGGGGTGAGCATCGACGCGCGCGCCGCCCTGGAGGCGATCGGCCAACTCCCCGACACCGAGATCGACATCGCTGATGCGGCGCTGCAACTCGCCCGCGTCGACGCGCCGGACGCCGATTGGCAGGCGGCCCGCGAGCACCTCTCGGCTTTGGCGCGCGACGCGGTGATGTTCTCGGTGGGCGAAAAGGCGAGCGACCTCAAGCACCAGGCGCTCAGCCTCGCCGGCCTGATCTCCGGCCGCTACGGCTATGCCGGCGACGTCGAGCACTATGACGACCTGGCCAACGTCAACCTGATCCGCGTGATCGAGCGCCGCCGCGGCATGCCGGTGGCCCTTGGCGTGCTGTGGCTGCACTGCGCCCATGCCGCCGGATGGGATGCCTACGGCATCGACTTCCCCGGACACTTCCTCGTCGGCCTGCCCTCCACCGTCAAGCCGGAACGCCTGCGTCCGCCTCGCCAGGGCGCACCCGGCCGCGCCGCCCCACCCAGCGCTCGCCCCGCCGAGCGAGCCCAACGCCAATCCTCCAGCCAGGCGGTGATCGATGTCTTTCGCGGCGGCGCCGGCCTCGACGCGCCTCAGTTGCGCGAGCTGATCAAGCGCATCGAGGGCCAGGAGGCGGAGCTCCGCCCCGGCCTGCTCAAGCCGATGAGCACCCGCGGCGTGTTGCTGCGCCTGCAGAACAACATCAAGCTGCGCCGCCTCCGCGCCGGGGCGCTCGCCCCCGCGCTCGACTGCATCGAGGACATGCTCCGCTTCGCTCCGGACGAGGTCGGCCTGTGGCGCGAAGCCGGCCTGATCAACCAGCGGCTGGACCAAGTGCCCGCCGCTCTGGGCTGCTTTGAACGCTTCCTCGACCTTGTCCCCGCCGGCGAAGCGGCCACCCGCGTGCGCACCACCATGGACGAGCTGCGGGCGCGGCTGCATTAGGGAAGCAAGCGGTTCTTTTTAAAAAAAGAACCAAAAAATGCTTATCAATAAGAAAATTTTAGAAAATACTATTGGGGCTACGCAGTCATCAAGACGCCTAGGCAGCAAGGAATACAAACCCGCCTGGAATCAAACGGCAACTTGAGTGACGCGGCGTTCTCCCATGAGGTGACGCTAATAATTGCTTTAAATGAGCCGTAAGCTCGCCCGGCTCTTATAATTCCTAATTAGATAAAAGTTTTTTGCTTCTTTTTTTCAAAAAAGAAGCGCTTTCGTCAATCACAATCGCTCCCGCAATCGCGTAAGCCGGCACCAGCATCAAGTTATACCGCGGCTGGTTCACCGCCACCGCCGCATTGAACGCCAGCATGAACCAGCCGGGCAGGGCGATGATCCGCAGTTCCGCCCGTCGGATCGTCTGCCAGAAACACACCGGTGCCAGCACCAGCCCCCAGTAACGATCGATCCAGGCGCCACGCAGCGCCAGCGGAACCGACGTCGCAAGGTGCCACAGCGCGTGCGGCCAGATGTAGGTCCGCAACAGATAGTCCAGATGATGCTCGTAGCCGCCCGCAGCCCGCAGCGTCTGCCGCAGCATCGGCCCGATGCCGATGGCGTAGAACGTGTCCGCCCGGTCGCTCCAGCCGAACCGGTCGCACGCCTCTGCGCCGGCCAGCGATCGCCCCAGCGCGTTGCCGTCCGGCAGCCAGCAGACGTAGCTCAGCCCGTACTCGCGCCAGGTCATCGCGTCGAACGATATCCGCTGCACCAGCGTGTGGCTGTCATAGCCATGCGTCAGCGCTAGCCGGTGCATCACCACCAGGTTGCGCGCCAGCCAGGGCGCGAGCACGGCGACCAGGCACAGCGCGAAGCCGCCCCATGCCCGTCCCTGACGCCGCCGCACGGCCAGCCCGCCGCCCACCGCCAGGCCGACCAGCCCAAGATAGAGAAACCCCGGCTTGCACAGGATTGCGAGCCCCAGCAGCGCTCCCGCGCACGCGTACCGCCGCCCGACTGCCGCCGCGGTCGCCCCGGTGGTCAGCGCCAGCGCCAGCGTCTCCGTCATCAGCCAGTCCGCCGTGTCGAGCATCGCCGGCGCAGTGAGCAGCGCCAGCCCCAGCGCCACCCAACCCACCGTCGCGCCGCCGACCGCCTCGGCCATCCACCAGGTCAGCCAGTAGACCAGCCCCGGCGACGCCCCCTGCAGCGTCCGCACCACCGGCGCCGCCCGGCTGCACCCCGCATCATGCCCCTCGGTGTCGACGATGCACCGCATCGCCGCGGCAAAGCCGGGGTCGAGCGAGGCCGCGCCCGCCAGCACCGCCGGATAGAGCGGCGCGAACCGCATCCCCGAGGGATGCAGCCCGTCCGGCCCCGGCTCGGCGAACTGGTAGCCATCAGTGAACCGGCCATAGTCGCGCAGGTCCTCGGCGATGCCGAGATAGAATTGCTGGTCGAACAGGGCGAGCGGCTGCACCCGCCTGGTCGGCCACAGCGCGGCCAGGACAAGCACGATCAGCAGGGCAGGGCGCAGTGGCGGCATCCTCAGCGAAGAAAGGTGTTCTTTTCTAAAGAAAAGAACCAAAAGACTTCTATCCTGATGAAGCGGCGTAAGATGCCCGCGACGGCCAGGTAAAAGTTTTTTGCTTCTTTTTTGCAAAAAAGAAGGTCTTCTTCCTCCTGACGTGACGAGAAAGCCTGCATGACGCGCCGGTTGAGCGATGCGGACCTGGCCGAGTGGAGCGCCTATGCGCGTCACCTCCGCCTGCTGCCCGGCCGCCCGAAGTCGCCGCCACCCGCCGCTGCGGCGGCGTCCGTCCCCGCCGTCCGCCCGCTCGCCTTACGCGCGCGTCCGGTCAGCGCCGGTCCCCTCGTCATCGGCCTGCGCCCGACCGGCATCGACAGCACCAGCTGGACCCGCTTCGCCGGCGGCAAGCTGCCCGTGCAGCGCCGCCTCGACCTGCACGGGCGCACTGCCCAGCACGCCCACGCCGCCCTCGAGCCGTTCCTACACGCCGCCCGCGCCGACGGCCTGCGCTGCGTCGAGGTGATCACCGGCCGTGGCTCCGGCGAGGCCGGCGGCATCCTGCGCCGCGAGCTGCCGCACTGGCTGAACGCGTCCTCCCTCCGCCCGCTGATCCTCGCCGTTCTGCACCCGCACGCCGCCAACCTCGGCTCCGTCCGGGTGCTGCTCCGCGTCCGCCGCGTATGAGCGCCAGCCAGTGAGCGCCGCCACCCTGACGCCCGCCGCCCGCGCCGAGGGCGCCTCGCCGGCCATCGCCCAGTGGTTCGCGCTCAAGGCGGAGCAGCCCGAGGCGTTGCTGTTCTTCCGCATGGGCGACTTCTTCGAGCTGTTCTTCGAGGACGCCGAGGCCGCCGCCGCCGCGCTCGACATTCAGCTTTCAGCCCGCGGCGAGCACGCCGGCCAGCCGATCCCAATGTGCGGCGTCCCCGTCAGCACGGCGGAGATCTACCTGCCGCGGCTGATCCGCGCCGGCTTCCGCGTCGCCGTCGCCGAGCAGATGGAGGAGGCCGCCGCCCGCGCCGGCAAGGCCCCGCTACGTCGCGCCATCGTCCGCCTGATTACCCCCGGCACCCTCACAGAAGACACCCTGCTCGACAGCCGCCGCCCTAACTTGCTGCTTGCCCTGGCGCCAGGCGCGGCGTTCGGCGAGCCACTCGGCGCCGCCTGGCTTGAGATCTCCACCGGCTTGTTCGAGACCGAGGCCGTCGCGTCCGCTGCCCTGCCGGCCCTGCTCGCTCGCCTCGACCCGGCCGAGATCCTTGCTCCCGTCGACCTGCCGCTCGGGGAGTGGGCTGCCCGCCGCGCCCCCGAGCAGCCCCGCCTGCCGCCCGCCGAGGCGCGCCGCCTGTTCGAGGCTCAAGCCGGCACCGCCGCGCTCGACGCCCTCGGCAGCTTCTCCGCTCCCGAGATCGCCGCCGCCGCCGCCGCCCTCGATTACGTCCAGCTCACCCAGGCCGGCCGCATGCCGCGCCTCGGCCGCCCCCGCCCCGCCGGCCAGGCAGACCGCCTGCAGCTTGACGCCGCCACCCGCGCCTCGCTCGAGATTACCCTCGCGCGCGACGGCTCGTCCCGTCACACCCTGCTCGCCGCCGTGGACCGCACCGGCAGCGCCGCCGGCGCCCGAACGCTGGCCGCCTGGCTGGCCGCTCCGCTCACCGACGCGGATGTCATCGCCCGCCGCCAGGACGCCTGGTCCCATCTCGCCGGGCTGTCTTCGGCCGACGGCGCCACCCTGCGCCGCCTGCTCAAGCGCTGCCCGGACCTCGCCCGCGCGCTCGGTCGCCTCTCGCTCGACCGCGCCACCCCGCGCGACCTCGCCGCCACGCGAGACGCGCTCGCCATCGCCGAGCTCGCCGCCATCACGCTCGCCGAGCCGCCGCCGTGCCTTGCCGCCATAATCGAGGCGCTCCGCCCCGCGCCCCACCTCGCCGCCCGCCTGCGCGAGGCGCTGGTCGAAGCCCCGCCGCCTCGCTTCGAGGATGGTATGGTGATTGCCCCCGACCATGACGGCGAGCTCGCCGCCGAACGCGCCCTGCGCGACGAGGGCCGCCAAGCGATCCCCCGCCTGCAGCTCGACTACGCTCAGCGCTTCGGCGTTGCCGCGCTCAAGATCCGCCACCACGCCCAGCTCGGCTACGTCCTCGAAGCTCCCATCGCCGCCGTCGAGACCCTGCGCGCCCACCCCGCGCTCACCCTGCGTCAGGGCATGGCGAACGGCGCCCGCTTCCAGCTCGCCGAGCTTACCGAGCTAGACCGTCGCATCGCCGAGGCCGGCGAG
>CAXUCZ010000170.1:0-320 GCA_964249675.1 uncultured Acetobacteraceae bacterium
ATCGTGCTCAGCCCCGGCGCCAGGCTGGACGGCGGCGTCATCCGTGCGATCGGCGTCGGCGGCGTGGTGCTGGCGCGGGCCGGCGGCGAGCAGGTGCTGCGCCCCCGGTTCGACGCCGCGTCGGCCGCCGTGCCGGCCTCGCCGCCGAACTTCCTGCAGCCGCTGCTGCGCGCCGCGCCGCAGGGCCTCGTCGACCCAGCGGCGGCGCCGTCCGACCCCAACGACCTGCCGGGGATCACGCCGTTCGCGCGCCCGGGCCTGCTGCCGTTTCAACTTCCGTCAGGACGCCAGCCATGACGTCGCTCCCGACGGCCTCGACC
>CAXUCZ010000170.1:330-5949 GCA_964249675.1 uncultured Acetobacteraceae bacterium
CATCGCGCCGCGCAGATTTCCCTCGCCGCCATCGTGGCGATGCTCGCCTGCGGCTGCGCGGTGCAGGACCCGGCATCGGTCATCGCGCCGCTGCCGTCGCTGCCGGCCGGCAATGCCGAGCGGGCGCCGCCACGGATCAGCGGCGCGATCGGCTCGCCGGCGAATGCGGCGGTGGAGCGCGAGGGGCTGTACCGGCCGGTGACGACCGGCGGCGGCCCTGGCGGCGCGGCCGGGGGGAGCGGCGGTGCGGCCGGCGGCGGCGGCGACATCAGTCTCGACTTCGCCGACACCGACATCCGCGAGGTCGTCGCCCAGGTGCTCGGCACCATGCTGCGCGCCGACTACACGATCGACCCGGCGGTGCACGGCACGGTGACGCTGCACGCGAGCCGGCCGATGTCGCGCGCCCAGCTGCTGCCGGCGCTGCGCGCCATGCTGGCGCAGGTCAACGCGGCGCTGCTCACCTCGGGCTCGCTCTACCGGGTGGTGCCGGCGACCGCGGGCAACGGCGCGCAGGGATTGTCGGCGGATAGCGGTTCGGTGGTGGCGCTGCGCTTCGTCTCGGCCGAGGACATCGCCAAGGTGCTGACGCCGTTTGCCACCGGCGGCGGCCACGTGATCGCCAACCCGGGCACCAACACGGTGCTGATCACCGGCGACGCCGGCTCGCGCGAGGCGCTGATCGAGCTGGTGCGTTCGTTCGACGTCGACGTGCTCGCCGGCCAGTCCTACGCGCTGTTCCCGGTCACCTCGGGCGATGCGACCGATTTCGCCTCGGCGCTGCAGACGGCGTTCCGGGGCGCCGCCGGCAGCGGCCTCGCCGGCGTCGTGCGCACCGTGCCGATGGCGCGCATCGACAGCGTGATGGTGATCGCGCCGCAGCCGCAGCTGATCGAGGACGCGCGGCGGGTCTACCACCTGGTCGAGCAGGCGCGGCGGGCGACGGTGCGGTCGTGGCACGTCTACTACCTGCAGAACAGCCGCTCCAACGACGTGGCCTACGTGCTGCAGCAGGCGTTCACGCCCAACAACGTGACCGCCCAGCCGACGCCGCAGGCCGGCGCCGGCAGCCAGGGGCAGGGCAGCACGCTCGGCGGCAGCGGCCAGAGCGGCGGCCAGAACGGCGGCCAGTCCGGCCTCGGCAGCACCTCGGGGATCGGCGGCGGCTCGTCGGGCCTGGGCATCGGCAGCAGCGGCGTCGGCGGCAGCGGCATCGGCGGCGGCGGGCTCGGCAGCAGCGGCGGCAACTCGGCGGGCGGCTTCGGCACCGGGGCGGCGCAGGCCCAGCAGCCGGCCGCCGCCAACCCGCTGCTCGGCGGCCTGGGCAGCGGCGGCGGCAATGCCGGCGGCAACAACGAGACCGCGGCGACCATGCGGATCATTCCGGACGTGCAGAACAACTCGCTGCTCGTCTACGCGACGCCGAACGAGAACGAGACCGTCGGCTCGATGCTGCACAAGGTCGACCTGCTGCCGTTGCAGGTGCGCATCGACGCCACGATCGCCGAGGTCGACCTCAACGACGCGCTGCAGTACGGCACCCAGTTCTTCTTCAAGTCGGGCGGCATCAACGGCGTGCTCGACAACGCCACGGCGACCATCACCAACCCGGAGGCGATCGCGCTCGACAGCGCGTTCCCCGGGTTCTTCCTCGGCGGCAAGGGGCTGGGCGGGGCGCCGATCGCGCTCAACGCGCTGCAGGCCGTGACCAAGGTGAAGGTGCTCGACAGCCCGGAGCTGATGGTGCTCGACAACCAGCCGGCCAAGCTGCAGGTCGGCAACCTGGTGCCGTACCTCACCGGCGAGGTGACGGGGCTGACCACCGGCACGGCGGCCACCGTCAACACCGTCAGCTACCAGGAGACCGGGGTGATCCTGAATGTCACGCCGCGGGTCAATGATGGCGGCCTGGTCGAGCTCGACATCGACCAGGAGGTGAGCAACGTCGTGCCGGGGGCGTCGAGCTCGGGCATCACCTCGCCGACGTTCTCGGACCGCCAGGTGCAGTCGCGGGTGATCGTCCAGGACGGCCAGACGATCGGGCTGGCGGGGCTGATCCAGGACAGCGTCTCGCACGGCAACTCGGGCATTCCGTTCCTCAAGGACATCCCCCTGCTCGGCCTGCTCGGCGGCACCCAGACCAACAGCCGGGAAAGGACCGAGCTGCTGGTGCTGATCACGCCGCACGTGGTGCACGATCAGCGCGACGCGCGGGCGCTGACCCAGGACATGCGCGACGTGCTGGTGCACGCCGCCGCGGTGCCGGACGACGTGGAGCGCGAGCCGGTGAGCGGCTCGTCCGACCCGACCAGGCCGGTCAGGCGCGCGCTGCACCTCGAGCAGTGAGCGCGCGCGGGGAGCGCGGCTTCGCCTCCCGCGGGGGGCGCGGCTTCGCCTCGCGCGGGGAGCGCGGCTTTGCCTCGCGCGAGGAGCGCGGCTTTGCGTTATTGATCGTGCTGTGGACGTTGGTGCTGATCTCACTGCTGCTGACCCAGGTGACGGCCGCCGGCAGCGGCGAGGCGCGGCTGGCGAGCAATCTGCGGCAGGCGGCGGCGCTGCAGGAGATCGCCGATGGGGGCGTGCATGACGCGCTGTTCCGGCTGATCGACAGCACCGCGGCGACGCACTGGACGGCGGACGGCAGCACCCGGCGGCTGCTTGTCCAGGGGGTGCCGGTAGACCTCAGGCTGAGCGATCTCGGCGGGCGGATCAACCCGAACATCGCGCCGGCGGACCTGCTGGCGGCGCTGATGCGGGCCGTCGGCGCCGAGCAGCGCGATGCCGAGACGATCTCGCTGGCGATCCTGGATTGGCGCAGCCCCGGACAGCGCTCGAGGCTGTCCGAGGGCAGCAAGTCGGCGCCGTATGCCGCCGCCGGCCGCAGCCTCGGGCCGCCCGGACGCAAGTTTCAGAGCCTCGACGATCTCGGCCTGGTGCTTGGCATGACGCCGCCGCTGCTGGCGCTGCTGCGGCCGCACATGACGCTCTACACGACCTCGGACCCGCAGGTGGCGCTGGCGGACCCGGTGGTGCGGCGCGCCTTCACCCTGGTGGCGGACGCCGCCGACGCCAGCAGCAACGAGCTGCCGGATGCGCAGGTGGTGGCGATCGACGCGACGAGCTCGGCCGCCGGCGCGACGGCGCGGCGGCACGCGGTCGCGGTGGTGAGCGCAGGCGGCACCGGACGGCCCTGGCACATCGTCGCCTGGGACGACGCCAGCTAGCGCCGGTCGCCAGGGCCGCGCTCAGGCCGCGCTCGGGCGGCGCTGAGGCGGCGCTGAGGCGGCGCGGGGCTCAGGCGGCGCTCAGCGCCGCCGAGCTCCAGCCCGTCGCACCGGGATGCGGCGTGTCCATCGTGGAGGGCGGGCAGGCGCGTCCGACGGCCTCGCGCAGCATAACCGCCAGGGGCTCGATCTGAGCCTGGCTCAGCGCCTCGCCCCCGAGGCCGATGGCGAGCGGCTGGTCGGCGTCCGTGCTTGGCAGCAGCATCGCGACCAGCCTGTCGGCGTGGGGCTGGCGGGCCTGGGCGTAGCCTTGCCGCCTGATCTGCTCGACGTCCGCCAGCACGTCACGCAGCGGCACGCGCTGTGCCGGGTTGCTCTCCTCGGCATTCAGCCGGTGCACCACGGCGCGCAGCTTGCGGTCCTCGAAGGTGGAGAGGAACAGCCGCCCGGTCGTCGAGCTCAGCAGCTTCTGCTGGGCGCCAAGCGGCGGCGATTTCTGAGGGGCGCCTTGCGGCGCGGGCTTTTGAAGGGCGCCTTGCGGCGCGGGCTTCTGAAGAGCGCCGTGCGGCGCGGGATGGCGAGGCGCGGCCTTGATGACGTGGATGTAGCGGACGGCGAGGCCGACCGTGGTGGCCAGCACGACCGTCCTGTCGGTGCGCTCGCTTAGCGCATCCATCAGCGACAGCAGGTGGCCGCGCCGGAACAGCTCGGGCTCGACCCATGCGCCGAGCATGGCGACCCGGGCGGTCGGCCTGTAGGCGCGGCGCAGCGCGTCGTAGGACAGGTAGCCGAGACTGGTGAGGCAGCGCAGCAGCTCGGAGGTGCTGGATTGCGGGTAGTTGAGTGCCCGGGAGACGTCCATGACCGAGGCATGCTGTCGATCGGCGTCGAAATACTCGAACACTTCGAGCACTCGCCCGGCGGATTTCACCATCTTCGTTTCGGTAGCGCTCATGCGGAACTCTCCCCGTTCGATCTTCGGTCAAACCGTCTTGAGGCGGTTTTGCCGGTCCGGTCCGTGCGTCTGCCGCGAGTGCACGACATCGGCGCAGACGTCTGGCAATCGCATGGGCGATGCGCCTTGACAAGGCTCGCGATCGGCGCTCGCCACAAGCCTGTCGGCGGTCCGGTGTTAAGACTTCGTTCATCAGCGGCTGTCAGACTGGCGGCGGCGGGCTGCGGGGTGGGCGATGGACGAGGTGAGCGGCCATGGCGTCGTGCGGGTGGCGGGGGTGAGCTACGAGGAGCTGCGCCAGGCGGTTCGGACGGAGCAGGGCATGCTTGCGGTGCTGCAATCCGTGACCGCCGGCGAGGCTGCGACCAAGCGCGTGCTTGGTCTGCTGGCGGCGCGGTTCGGCGAGCGGCTGACCGGCGACAGCGCGAGTCAGTTGCAAGCCGGACTTGCCGTGGCCGAGCTGCTGCGCGAGTGCGGTTTTCGGGAGGATCGTCGTGCGGGAGCGGCGATGGCGACCGGCGGCGACCTGCGCTGGCGATTGCCGGCGCCGGCGACAGCCCCGGCGTTGCGCCGGATCTACTAGCCGGCGCGAGAGAGAAGACAATCGGCGGTGTGAACGAGAAGAGGAAAGTGAGAGGCCGGAAGCCGGGAGCCGGGGCTCTTCCCTCCATGGCCTTTCCACGGCGCCGCAGGCCAGCGGAACCGTTGGCCATCTCACCCGAAATCTGCTGGTGCGGCATGGTCTGCGAGCCATCCAGTACGCAAGCTTACTCTTCCTTGTCTGCCGAGGCTGTCCGACATCGGGCGCGACGGCATTGCTCTCGCCGGCTTGGACGCGATCGACAGATGGATTTTAAAGGCTTCGCCTTTAATCGGGTCCAGGGGCGACGCCCCTGGCCTTCCTTCCCGCGCCGACGCTGCGATGATAGTTCGGCCGCAGCTCGCGACAAGGATTGCCGATGATTGACCATGAGGTTCGGGTGCATCCCGAAAGCGACCGCCTGTCGCGCGCCGACCAGCTCGCCTGGAAGATTGCCGCCGTGGCAGCCGACGCGGTGGAGGTCGAGCCGCAGGTTGCCGAGATGATCGTCAACAGGATGATCGACAACGCCGCGGTCGCCATCGCCGCGATCAACCGGCGCCCGGTGGTGTCCGCCCGTGCCGAGGCGCTGGCGCATCCGCGCGGGGGCGGCGCGACGGTGTTTGGCTGCGGTTCGGATGTGCGGGTGCATGCGGAGTGGGCGGCCTGGGCGAACGGCACCGCGGTGCGCGAGCTCGACTACCACGACACGTTTCTCGCCGCCGAGTACAGCCATCCGGGCGACAACATTCCGCCGATCCTGGCGGTTGCGCAGCAGACCGGGCGCAGCGGCGCCGAGCTGATCCGCGGCATCGCCACCGGCTACGAGATCCAGGTCGACCTGGTGCGCGCGATCTGCC
>CAXUCZ010000171.1:0-5944 GCA_964249675.1 uncultured Acetobacteraceae bacterium
CAGCCGCCGGATGCTCGAGCGCCAGCCGCAGCGCCGCCTCGGGCGCCGGCGTGACCAGTCGTGGCGGCGCCGCTGCAACGCCGCCAGCCGCGGCCAGGCGCGGCCCCTTGCCGCCCTGCGCCGAGCGCGTCCCCCGCACCAGCACATGGTCGCCGACGCCGGGCGCGCCGCCGTTGCCGGCGCTGCTGTCGGGCAGGAAGCCCACGGCGTCGTGCAGAGCGAGGAAGGCGCCCGCCATCGCCGGCACCACCGCCGTCACCCGGCCGACATGCAGGGCGCCAGCCTGGTCGGGCGCCCCGGGACGCCACAGGGCATACTCCTCCAGCAGATCGTCGCGCAGCAGCGCGACTCGCTGCTCCCCCGGGCTCGTGCAGACCAGCAGCCGCAGGCCGCTCACGGCAGCCGATAGCCCCGCCCGCGCAACAGCTGCGCCGTCTCCCACAGCGGCAACCCGACGATGCCGGTGTAGCTGCCGGAGAGGAACCGCACGAAGCGCGCGGCCGAGCCCTGGATGGCGTAGCCGCCCGCCTTGCCGCGCCACTCGCCGCCCTGAAGGTAGGCTTCGCGCTCGGCGTCCTGCAGACGGGCGAATCCCACCACGCTCTCCGACAGGCGGGCCGAGCAGCGGCCGTGGCCAAGCAGCGCCACCGCCGTCAGCACCCGGTGCCGCCGTCCGGAGAGCAGGGCGAGGCATTGCTGGGCCTGCTCGGCGGTCTCCGCCTTGGGCAGGATGCGCCGTCCGCAGGCGACCACCGTGTCGGCGGCGAGCACCAGCGCATCATCCGCTGGGCAGGCGGTTGCACAGGCTTGAGCTTTCGCCAGCGCCAGACGTTTGGCATGCGGCCGCGGCAGCTCGCCAGGACGGGGCGTCTCATCGATGTTGGGGCACAGCACGGCGTCGGGGACGATGCCGATCTGGGCGAGCAGGGCGAGCCGTCGTGGGCTGGCGGAGGCCAGGATCAGGCGCACAGCGGCGCGCCCCGGCGAACTCCCACGCGAAACGATCCTGGCTCGGGGGCCCCTAAACGCAGCGACGCTGCCGGATGCGGCCTGACATGCCTCGGCCTTACTTGAACCGAAACGTGATCCGTCCCTTGCTCAGGTCGTAGGGCGTCATCTCGACGTTGACCCGGTCGCCCGCCAGCACACGGATGCGGTTCTTGCGCATCTTGCCGCTGGTGTGCGCCAGGATCTGATGCTCGTTGTCCAGCTTCACCCGGAACATCGCGTTCGGCAGCAGCTCGGTGACCGTGCCGCTGAACTCGATCATGTCTTCCTTGGACATTCCACCTCTGGCTTAATATCGGATTGCAATCGGGGCCGGAACATGAGCGCGCGCTGCTGCCGGTTCAAGCACCATACCGGCGCGGGCTTGGGCGCGCCGGCTATGATCGTCAAGGGACTTGTGCGCCGTCCAGTCCTGCGTCGACCGGTTCTAGGCCGCCGATCCTGCCGCACGCCGGCCCAGCCGCAATGCGATGCTGCGGGCATGCGCGCCCAATCCCTCCGCCTCGGCGAGCGCGACCGCAGCCGGCCCGATGGCCTGCAGCGCCTCGCCGTCAGCCGCAACCCAGGTCGTGCGCTTGAGGAAGTCGAACACCGAAAGTCCTGAGGCGAACCGCGCCGTCCCGCCGGTCGGGAGCACATGGTTGGGCCCGGCGACGTAATCGCCCACCGCCTCCGGGCAGTGTCGGCCGAGGAACGCCGCGCCGGCGTGACGGATGCGGGCGAACAGCGCCGCGGGCTCGGCCGTCATCACCTGCAGGTGCTCCGGCGCCATCCGATCGACCAGGCCGATCGCCTCGTCCCAGTCGGCGACCAGGATGATGGCGCCGTGGTCGCGCCAGCTCGCGCCCGCGATCACCGCCCGGCCCAGGCCGGCGAGCTCGCGCTCGACCGCCGCCGCCACCTGGTCGGCGAGCCTGGCATCGTCGGTGATCAGCACCGCCTGCGCCGCCTCGTCGTGCTCGGCCTGCGCCAGCAGATCCACCGCGACCTCACCCGGGTCCGCCGTGCGGTCCGCCAGCACCACCACCTCGGAGGGCCCGGCGATGGCATCGATGCCGACGGCGCCGAACACCTGCCGCTTGGCCTCGGCGACGTAGGCGTTGCCCGGTCCGACGATGCGGTCGACGCGGGCGATGCTCTCGGTGCCGTACGCCATCGCCGCCACAGCCTGGGCGCCGCCGACGCGGTAGATCTCGCTCACCCCCGCCCGCCGCGCCGCCGCCAGCACCAGCGGGTTCAGCACTCCGCCCGGCGTCGGCACGCACATCGCGACGCGCGCGACGCCGGCCACCCGCGCCGGGATCGCGTTCATCAGCACCGAGGACGGGTAGGCCGCCGTGCCGCCGGGCACGTAGAGCCCGACGGCATCCACCGCGCCCCAGCGCAGGCCGAGCCTCACCCCCGCCTCATCCACGGTCTCGATGTCGGCCGGCAACTGCAGCCGGTGGAACGCCTCGATGCGCGTCGCCGCGAGGTCGAGCGCGGCGAGGAGCCCGGCGGAGACGCTCGCCGCCCCGGCCTCGATCTCCTCGGCGCTGAGCCGCAGCCGCTCCGGCGTCACCGCCATGCGGTCGAGCTGCGTCGTCAGCCGGCACAGCGCAGCGTCGCCGCCGGCCCGCACCTGGCCGATGATGTCCCGCACCGCGCCGTCCACCTGCGCCGTCGCCCCGCGCGCCGTCTCCAGCAAGGCCGCGAACGCGGCGGCGAAGCCCGGCTCGGCCGTCGCAAGCCGCCTCATCCGCGGGCCAGCGCCTGGCGGAACCGGGCGATCCAGCCGCCGACGAGCTCCGGCTGCGTCTTCAGGGCGGTGCGGTTGACGATCAGCCGCGAGGTCACCTCGGCGATCACCTCCGTCTCGTGCAGCCCGTTCGCCCGCAACGTCGCGCCGGTCTGCACCAGGTCGACGATCAGCCGCGACAGGCCGAGCCCCGGCGCCAGCTCCATCGCGCCGTTGAGGTGCACCACTTCGGCATGCACGCCGCGCCGCGCATAGTGCCGCCGGGCGATGTTCGGATACTTCGTCGCCACCCGCACCTGCGACCAGCGCTGCGGGTCCTCGTCAGGTGCGTCCATCGGCTCGGCGACCGACACCCGGCAATGCCCGATGCCGAGGTCGAGCGGCGCGTAGATCTCCGAGTAGTCGAACTCCATCAGCACGTCGGCGCCGCAGATGCCGATCTGCGCGGCGCCGAAGGCGACGATGGTCGCGACGTCGAACGGCCGCACACGCACCACGTCGAGCCGCGCATGGTTGGTCGGAAAACGCAGCCGTCCGCTGTCCTCGTCGACGTAGTCCGGCGCCGGGACGATGCCGACGGCGCCGAGCAGGGCGGCGCACTCGCGCAGGATCCGCCCTTTCGGCAGCGCCAGGATCAATGGCTGCGTCTGCTCGGGCGCAAGGTCGGCGGCGGGGAAGGGCGCGGTCATGACGCGGACGGGTAGCATCGCGGGGTGGAGGAAGGAAGGCGAGGAGCGTCGCCCCTCGACCCAATGGACGGCGGAGCCTTTAAATCCATTACGGGTTCGGAGTCATACCGCCGGGTTTGCGCTGTATCGTGCTAAACAGGCCTGCCCGAAAGGAAAACGTCATGCTCGCACCCAGCCTCGTCCCCGGCGCCGCGTTCGGGGGCGCGACGACGCCGGCCAGGTCCGGCTGGTTCATCGCCCTCGGCATCATCTTCATCCTGCTCGGCATCCTCGCCTGGCTCGACGTGGTCGCGGCGACGATCGCCAGCACGCTGATCATCGGCGTGCTGCTGATCGTCGCCGGCGGGGTGCAGCTCGCCCACGCCTTCGCGCATCGCGAGATCCCGACCGCGGGGCGCTGGTTCTCCGCCGTGATCGGCGTTCTCTACATCCTGGGCGGCATGGCCATCGTCGCGGAGCCGGTCGCCGGCTCGCTGCTGCTGACCGCCTTTCTGGCCGCCTGCCTGATCGTCGCCGGCATCACGCGGCTGATCTGGGCCGGCAGCCACCGGCGCCTGCGCGGCTGGTGGGGCCTGCTGATCAGCGGCGCCGTCACCCTGCTGGTCGGCGTGCTGATCTACCTGTCGCTACCCTGGTCCGGCCTGTGGGCGCTCGGCACACTCGTCGCCGTCGAGCTGGTCATCGGCGGCATCTCGGCGCTGTCGTTCGGGCTGTCGCTACGTCGGCTCAGGGTCGCTTAACGGTAAGAAAGGTCAGGAGCTTTGCCCCTGGACCCATGAAAGGCGAAGCCTTTACAATCCATTTGTCAGTGATGCCTTGCTGCCCGGTCGGTGCCGGTGGCAGGGAATTTTGGCGTCGCCAAGCAAGCAAGAGCGTCCTCTACATCAAGCGGGTCCGGGGGCGCCGCCCCCAGCGGGTCCAGGGCAGAGCCCTGGCCTTTCTGTCGCCCAACTAGGGCCTCTCCGCCTCGCGCGAGATGTCCGCCCCGCAGGCGCCCAGCTTCTCCTCGATCGCCTCGTAGCCGCGGTCGAGATGGTAGACGCGGTTGACCAGCGTGTCGCCGCCGGCCGCAAGCCCCGCCAGCACCAGCGACACCGAGGCGCGTAGATCAGTCGCCATCACCGGCGCCCCCTGCAGCCGCCGCACGCCGCGCACGATCGCCGAGGCGCCGTGCACGTTGATGCTGGCGCCCATCCGGTTCAGCTCGGGGACGTGCATGAAGCGGTTCTCGAAGATCGTCTCGGTCAGCAGCGCCGCGCCCTCGGCGACCGACATCATCGCCAGGTATTGCGCCTGCATGTCGGTCAGAAAGCCGGGATACGGCTCGGACATGACGTCGACGCCGCGCAGCCCGTTGGCGCGCCGCACCAGCAGCCCGTCCGCCTCGTCGCGCATCTCCACGCCCGCCTCGGCCATCGCCCGCGCCACCGCGCCGAGATGCTCCAGCCGGCCGCCCACCAGCAGCACCTCGCCGCCGGTAATCGCCGCGGCGCAGGCATAAGTGCCCGCCTCGATGCGGTCGGCGACGATCGGGTGGCTGGCGCCGTGCAGCGCCGGCACCCCCTCGATCACCAGCATGTCGGTGCCGACGCCCTCGATCCGCGCGCCCATCGCGGTCAGGCAGGCGATCAGGTCAACGATCTCCGGCTCGCGCGCGGCGTTGGTCAGCGTCGTCTGCCCATCCGCCAGCGACGCCGCCATCAGCAGGTTCTCCGTCGCGCCCACCGAGGCGAAGGGCAGCACGATCGCCGCCCCGCGCAGGCCGCGCGGCGCCAGGGCCTGCACGTAGCCGCCTTCGAGCCGGATCTCCGCCCCGAGCGCCTCAAGCCCCTTGAGGTGCAGGTCGACCGGCCGGGTGCCGATGGCGCAGCCGCCCGGCAGCGACACTCGCGCCTGCCCGCAGCGAGCCAGCACCGGGCCGAGCACCAGGATAGAGGCCCGCATCTTGCGCACGATCTCGTAGGGCGCCTCGGTGGAGGTGATCGCCCCACCCAGCGACAGCGTCCGCCGCGCCGCGTCCGGCGCCTCGACGGCGATGCCGTGCTGCGCCAGCAGGCTCGCCATCGTCTCGATGTCGGCCAGATGCGGCACGTTGGAGAGCACCAGCCGCTCCTCGGTGAGCAGGCCGGCCGCCATCAACGGCAGCGCGGCGTTCTTGGCGCCGCGGATTGATATCCGGCCATGCAGCGGCCGGCCGCCGCGAACCCTGATGCGGTCCATGTTGCCCCCTAAGCAAGGCCAGGGCTTTGCCCTGGACCCACCAAAGGCCGGCGGCCTTTGGAAACCGATTCCCTTAAGTTCGGAGTCTAGAGGCTATAGCCTCTGGTCGGGTCCAGGGGCAAAGCCCCTGGCCTTAAAGCTTCGGTAGAGCGACGCCGCGTTGATGCATGTATTTGCCAGCCTTATCCGCATAGCTGGTTTCGCACGGTCCCGCCCCCTGCAGGAACAGGAATTGGCAGATACCTTCATCGGCGTAGATCTTCGCCGGCAGCGGCGTGGTGTTGCTGAT
>CAXUCZ010000172.1:0-300 GCA_964249675.1 uncultured Acetobacteraceae bacterium
ATCTGAACGTGGACGAAGGCCACAACCTGCTGAACCGCGCCGGCAAGGCGAATTCCGGCATGGCCAACGTCATCGACGCGGTCGCCGACAACATGAGCTACTACGCCAACATGACGGCGGACCCGGTCAAGAATGATGCCTCGGAGGCCTTCGACGTCCTGAGCAAGATGGACCGTGCCCGCTACAGCAACCGCGACGCCTTCATGCGCAAATACGGGGTTAACACGCCGGCCTCGCGCGATGCGCTGCAGCGCGAGATGGCGCGGCACTTCTACACCGGCAAGATCGATCCCGGCGTCA